>NZ_CM127080.1:328882-657765 GCF_052446065.1 Leucobacter shiyiweii
AGCCCGTGCAGAGTGAACCGAAGCGCACGCACCACATGTTCGGGCATTTTAAGCTCGGAGCCGTCGTCAAGTACGGCCTTGAATCCAACGAACTTACGGTCGTGGGCGCGGGTAACTGTTTCTTGAGCCTGTTCGCGGATCTGCTCGTCGAGGATAAGTTGTTCGTCGTCAGTGCGAGCCATTAGTTGCGCGCTCATTTGAGTGCATCCCTTTGGTTGGTTCATGCTGGGGGTGATTTGTTCACCTCTTGAGGGTGTCAAGTAACTCTACATTGTTGCACTTATAACTGCAAGATGGAAAGCCCTGGTCGTTCGCGACAGAGGGAATCATGGTGCTCGAACAACCACCCGCGCCAAGCCAGCAGTGCCCGAGTCCCTCAGCCGAGGTACCCCCGCGGGTTCGCTGACTGCCACGCCCACGCATCGCGGCACGCCTCGGCGAACGACCGCATCGTGCGCCAGCCGAGCCGCTGCAGGGCGAGCGCGGGATCCGCCACCACCGTCGCGAGATCACCGGCTCGCCGCGGGTGGATCGCGTACGGCACCGCACGCCCCGAGGCCGCCTCAAAGCCCCGCACCGCCTCAAGCACGCTCGTACCCACCCCCGACCCGAGGTTGAACGCCTGCACCCCCGGCTCGGCGTGCGTGAGCGCGGCGACGTGCCCCTCGGCGAGATCCATCACGTGAATGTAGTCGCGCACCCCGGTACCGTCGGCCGTCGGGTAATCGTCACCGAAGACGGCGAGGCGATCGCGTAGACCGACCGCAACCTGCGCGACGTACGGCATGAGGTTATTGGGGATCCCGCTCGAGTCCTCGCCGATGCGCCCCGAGGGGTGCGCGCCAACCGGGTTGAAGTAGCGCAGGTTCACGGCGGCAAGCGCGGGCCAGGCCGCGGCGGCGTCGCTGATGATCTGCTCGACCGGCTCGCCCACGGCCTTCAGACCGGCAAAGTGGATCACGGCATCGAAGTCGATGCCGTCGAGCCCGGCACGGGTGGCGTGCGGGTCGGTGGGGTCGGCCTGCACAAGCTCGATCGGTTGACCGGACGAGTCCCGCCTACGGCCGCCCCATCCCGCGGTACTCCCAGCCGGCAGCACGCCACGCGGCGAGCGTTCTCGATCGCTTGTGGATCAGTCACCACCACCTCCGCGACCAACCCGTGCAATCGCACGGCAACCTCGAGCGCTGGGGAGTCACGAATATCGTCAGAGTGCGGTAGTCAACGTCGCTCGCCGATCTCGTATTCGACATCCCGTTTTTGATCGAATACGTGAGCACCTTCACCCCGTTGTCGCCGGGCGACGTGATCGTCACCGGCACGCCGGGCGGCGTGGGCCTCTTCATGGAGCCCCCGGGTCGCCTCAACGATGACGACGGCGATGTCGTTGAGGCCGGAGCAGTTAAGAAGGGGCACTGGTACGTTTTCTAGATGGGGACTGACGCTCTCAAGCCACTGACCGATCTTGTCTGGCACTACACAGATACCGCCGCGCTCATTAGTATTCTGACCACGCATCGGTTGCGCGCTAGTTCGGCTGCCTATATGAATGATGCCAACGAGATGATCACTCATCAACTTGCGATGAAGAGCGCTTACCGGCGCGTTCGAGAATCCCTCACCGCAGAAGAGCAAGAGCTGCTCGACCGTCGTTATAACTCAGACGCAGGGCACAGAAGTGTCCATGAGAACTACTTGGTTTCAGCATCGGAGAATGGCGATCTGTTAACGCTATGGCGAAACTATGGAGGAAACGGCGCATTCTCCATTGGCTTCGATCCAAGCGTGAAACTCCGACCGGTTCTTCAGCGCACCGAAGACAAACACCCTTTTCCTCCCAAGGGGTACTACGAAGACGCCGAGGATTTCACGGAAGAGGGAGAGCCATTCCGGTTATATGATCCGGACCAAACCAACACACTTGGTGGAAAGTGGAAACGAGTTCACTACGTCTCGCGTGATGGGATCGAAGCGCACGAGGAACAAGTTCGACGTGATGCTGAGTTCTTGGTTGGACGAAAGCACAACCCTTTAAAGTTCAAGCATTTTGTCGATTTCACCTACCTCGACCCCGATAACGCCCCAAACTTGGAAAAGGACGAAGCGTTCTCTGACGAAAAGGAAGTTCGGATAATCGTGTCCGTGATGCCTGACTGGAAGTTTGTGAAGTACCGGAGTGGACCCTTTGGCCTCACCCCTTACGTCGAGCTTGCAGCTATGGAGAAAACCCGTGCCGAAAACGGTGATGTAGCTTTGTCGCCAACATTCCTGCCAATCCGCCGGATCACACTCGGCCCTTCACGCCGCGGGTCAGAACTTGAGCAACGCTCCCTCCGCGCACTATTGGACGCAAACGGCTATGGTGACGTTGAAATTGATATTTCAGAGATCCCATATCGCTAAATCTCATAGACGGATCGTGGCGCAACAGTTCTCAATCGCAGCGATTGCTGCTCCTAAGGCCGCCCCATCCCGCGGTACTCCCACCCGGCCGCACGCCACGCGGCGGGGTCGAGGCAGTTGCGTCCGTCGACAATGAGCCGCCCAGTGGCGAGCGAAGCTGCGTGCGAGGGAGAAAGCTCGCGCCGGTACTCGTCCCACTCGGTGACCACGATCACCGCGTCGGCCCCGGCAAGAGCGGTGTCTCGGTCGAGTTCGTAGTGCAGGTGCGGGTGCACACGGCGTGCGTTCTCGATCGCTTGTGGATCAGTCACCACCACATCCGCGCCCAGCCCGTGCAATCGCACGGCGACGTCGAGCGCGGGGGAGTCGCGAATGTCGTCGGAGTGTGGCTTGAACGAGGCGCCAAGTACCGCGATGCGTTTGCCGACCACCGACCCGCCAAGCCCGTCGACCACGAGCGTCACTGCGTGCTCACGTCTCCGCAGATTGATCGCGTCCACTTCCTTGAGGAATGCGATGGACGAACCACGGCCCAGTTCTTCAGCCCGAGCGGTAAATGCGCGAATGTCCTTCGGCAGGCACCCACCACCGAAGCCAATACCGGCGCCCAAGAAGCGACGCCCAATGCGTTCGTCGTAGCCAATTGCATCTGCCAATTGGGTCACGTCGGCACCGGTGACCTCCGCGATTTCGGCCATAGCGTTGATGAACGAGATCTTGGTCGCGAGAAACGCGTTGGCAGCGACTTTGACGAGCTCTGCCGTCGCGAGGTCGGTCACAACACGGGGAATACCTGAAGCGATCGCTGTGGCGTATACCTCGTCGAGAGTCGCTGCCGCACGAGCGCCCGCTTCACCCCCGGGCACCCCATACACAAGGCGATCGGGGGTTATGGTGTCTTTCACAGCGAAGCCCTCGCGCAGAAACTCCGGGTTCCACACGAGCGTGGCACCGGTCGAGGCGATGCGCTCTGCGAGTCTGGCTGCCGTGCCCACGGGCACGGTTGACTTGCCCACGACGAGGTGATTCGCATCGAGATAAGGGAGAAGGGCGTCAACTGCCGCCTCCACGTACGTGAGGTCCGCTGCGTTGCCATCGTGTCGCTGTGGGGTGCCCACCGCGATGAAGTGCACGGTTGCCTCTGCGACTCGACTCATATCCGTGGTGAACGTGAGTCGCCCGGTCTGTCCTGCTTCCGCGAGAATCTCCGGCAACTCAGGTTCGAAGAATGGGGCCTGGCCAGCCGAAAGCAGCGCGACCTTCTGCGCGTCGACATCTACGCCCACCACTTCGTGGCCCAGCTTTGCCATGCTGGCAGCGTGTACCGCTCCGAGATAGCCGCAACCGATTACCGAAATTCGCATATTGACCACTCAATTCTCAATTGTATCTAATCGATGTTCACGCTGGCCGAGCTCTTGGGCACATCATATTCGGGACACGTGGAACCAAAGAAACCCGCTGGCTGCGGAAAGGCCCTTCCGTGGTAGATTCGAATCTAGCCAGCGATCTTTGGTGGTCCGAGGTGGATAAGATGCTTCTGAGAAGCAACCAAAAATTCCATTGTCTCTCGGCGTCATCTCCTCCCAACACGTGACAACTGAGGTTTTAGCTTCCTATGACACAGGCCCAGGTTGAATTTGTAATCTTTGGGCTTTCTTTAGTTTCCGCAATTATTATCTTGCCGAAAATCGTTGCTTATCTTCGCGACAGCAACACCCGGTGGACGGCGGCGGGACTACTTTTTTTTTGCGCCGGGGCAATTCTTGGAAACACTGAGGCCCTCTCGGACGCAACTTCGTTCAAGTTGCTCTATGCGCTGGTTCTCGTGGTGACATTGATATCTCCGTTGTTCAGCCGCAAACATGCGCGAATGGGATCCTTGTCTTCTCCATCAATAGCGATGATTCTGTTGCTTTGGTCTTGGCTGGTTGGTGTCAACATCGCTCTTAACTCAGGCATGGTTAGTGATGCTGCACTTCTGGTTCGGCTATCTCCCGGATTGATCTGGCTTGCTCTGCTCGCAAGCCACGCAGTTTCCCCGATTGACCGACGGATGCTCTCCGTCATGATGACTTTTGCGGTGACAATTCCCGGTCTGCTGGTTCCTTTTTCTGCGGAACAGTGGAGGGCGTGCGACCTTACCAAATGCGGTGTCTTCGATGGCATGCTCACCGGTTGGTACAGCTCGGAGAACTTCATGGGGCTCCAAGTCGTACTGGTGACAGTACTGCATCTTGTTTCCTTCGGCCTGAAACGTTCGTTGTATCTGCTCCCACTAACACTGCTTTGGTTGCTCGCCACTGAATCTCGCACTGCTCAGGCAGCTCTTCTGGCTGCCGCACTAGTGATGTGTATTGCTTGGCTCGGTGGAGTCTTCCTTGGTCGCCCCCAGAGGAATGGCCGAGGTTTCTCGAAACAGATACTGACAGTGACTGTGCCTTTGTTGTTCTTCATGATCGCCATATACCTCGTTGTGACAAGTGAGCGAAATGATTTTAGTGGTCGCGGATGGGTGTGGGGCAACGCACTAGAATTGTTGCGCGGGCACGAGGTCGTCGGCCTTGGGCTTGATGCATGGGCCATCCATCAAGCAACGGGTGCTCTACCCCCTCACCTTGGGGCACATAGCGTTTTTTTGTTTCTCGGCTTTTCCGGTGGCATCGTGGCCCTTGCGCTTCTCTTCCTTCTGATTCGGCAAACGTTGGCTGCCTCGCTCCATCACGAGGGCCGTCTTGCTCCAATGCTGGCATTTACTGTGGCCTTTTTGGTGTTGGGGTTGCAGGAGGTTGTCTGGAATCCGGCATCCATTGACGGGATGTCCTGGATTGGATTGGCGTTTGTCGCTATGGGCACGAGGCGTGAGGGCTGCGGGCCTGATTTTGATGCAGGCCTCAAGCAACGTCACGAATTGCATAACGAAGAGAGGCGATGGCTTTGAACATCGAACACCCTGGGATTTCAGTGGTGATACCCACAGTTGGCCGGAAGGAATTGGCTCGCGCAATTGCCTCTGCTCGAGATCAGAAATATCCAGGACCAATTGAACTAATTGTTGTCGCTGATCTTCCGGAAGGCACCCTTGAGGCATCCTTGGTACAAGGAGCCGACATCACACTTTACACCGGTGGTGGCAGAAGAGGAGGAGCAGCACGAAACCTCGGTATCAGAGCTGCAAGTTATGACTATGTTGCCCTGCTTGACGATGACGACCAGTGGATGCCGTGGAAGTTGTCGGTTCAAGTGAAGGCATTCTCGAATCTGCGTGTCGACATTGTCGGTACCAGGTCCGTTTATCGAAATCCCGGGACCGAAACGACCAGCGCACCGGTTCCTACCAGCGTCAAACACATCGATCAACCGGTCTATGAGTACCTTTTCCTGCGTCGTGGTCCAAGGGTAGGTAGACCTGTAATTTACACTTCAACGCTCATGGTGCGCACAAAGCTAGCGAAGCAAGTTCAGTGGGATGAATCACTTAAGCGGCATCAAGATTGGGATTGGGTTGACCGCTTAGAAAGGTCAGGTGGGCGTATTGCGCAAATACCAGATCCGTCGACTGTTATTTGGACAGGGTCTGTCGGCTCAATTTCGTCAAGTTCCGACTGGGAATCATCGATTACATGGGCTGAGACCAGACGCCAGATCTGGGATCCGAAGGTGCTGTCTGATTTTCTCGCTGGACAGACATTTCGCTACACGCTGCAGGCTCGGTCTGCAAGTGGAATTAGACGAACCATTGCAGCCATAGTGCGCACCGGCAGGATCCCGTCGGCCCAAACCTTCCTGCTGGGGCTGAGTGGCATTGTTCCCAGAATGCTTATCAATAGATTGCTTTCTAGATAGCGGCAATAAGATCGATCTACAATATTAGGAGACTTAATGCCCACTGAAGTGCCAGTAGTAGACCGCAATACTTGGCTGGTTTTCCCATCTACTCAGTCGTATGAAATATCACCCGATTTTGAACGTTTAGAGATTGATGGAATCACATTCGCTAGGTGCACAGACGGACGATTCTCGCAGGATCGCTGTTTAGAAGGTACTGATGATTATGTGATCCTTATCGATGGAGTCATTCTGAACAAAGCGGAACTCTTCAGGGAGACCGGCCTCAAGTCCACTGCAATCCTGGTCTCTGCATTGCTTCGGGAGCATGGGATATCTGCTACTCTGGCGCGACTTCGCGGTCCGTTCAACGGGGTGATTTTAGATCGACGTAGCGGAGCGTTACATGCGTTCGGCAACCAAACTGGGGAATCTGCGGCGTTTATCTATAGTACTGATGACGTCAACCTGTTTTCTAACAGTTTTGATTTACTTATGCGTTTCGTGCGAGCTGAAAACCTGGATTTCACCTTTGACGTTCACGCCGCAATGGTGATGCTCAGCTATGGCTTCATGATTGATGATCACACTTTCGCTCGTGAGATCCGCCGAGTTGCTCCAGGTGCAGTGACTTCAATCAACTTGTCAGAGCGGACTCATGAAACTGAGACTTACTGGGCGCTGGGAAATCGAAAAGCCTGCAACGTTTCATCGATCGAGGAAGCCGTCTACGAACTTGATCGCTTGTTTAGGCAGGCTGTGAGGCGTTGCTTCGATAAAGATCTCGAATATGGATATACCCGGCATTTAGTTGACCTGAGCGGTGGAATGGACGCACGCATGGTTAATGTTGTGGCACGCAATCTGGGCTATGGTTCGATTACCAACGTCACTTACAGTCAGTCAAAAACCTCTGAGAACCTCTATGCGATGCGGCTGGCAGCGCAACTTGGAAATGACTGTCTTTACCACCCCATGGATAGCGGAAACTCCGTGATGCATCCTGAAGAGAATTTGCGCTTGAACTCGGGCATGGCGTTTTACTCGGGCATCACAGGAGGAGCTTTCTTTCTTAAAAGCCTCAACTTCGCGCAGTTTGGCCTTGAACACACTGGCCAAATCGGTGATGCAGTGGTAGGGACATTCCTAAAGACTGGAGAGCGTAGGGCTCCATCCCCAGGAACGGCCGCATTCTCGAGTGTGAACACTTATCCTTCAAAGATCGATGCTGAGGACGAAGAGCTGTTCGTTATGAACACGCGCGTATTTCGAGGCGCTATGTCATCGCACTTGCTTCGGCAACATTTCACGTTTGCGGTATCTCCCTATTCGGATACTGACCTGCTTGATTTTGTTTTTTCGCTTCCACTTGAGTGGAGGCTTAGGCACAGATTGTTCGCGTTATGGGTTGACAAACACTACCCATCTGCCTTGAGTGTCCCAACTACACGCCTCCTGCCTTTTGGGCTTAACCCGGTTCGTTTTGTAAGGCTCTATTTTCAGAAGGCATTCGGTGTGATATCGCGCAAGACACAGAATTGGCTAGTCCAACGGAACCTGCCGGGCTCAACACTCCTCTCGAGGCTCGGCAATAGTATGAACCCGCTTGAAATGTGGTACTCAACAAATTCTGAGTTCCGAGAAGTAATCGATTCGGCAGAGCGAGGAGTTCGAGGGCTACCCGAAGAATCTGCCTTGCAGGCTGCTCTAAAGAATTCCTTTGGCAAAAACAGCTCTATGTGGGACAAGGTGCTCGGCGTGACAGTTGTGACCATGTACTATTCATATTTTGCGGAACCGGCTCGGGAAGATACCGCGTGAATTTGTCACCGCGTCACTGCTGGGAAAGGCTCCTTGGGGGCGGTGCCCTGTTTAGGCAAATCCTCACCATCCTATCTGGGACGGCTAGTGCACAAGTGGTGACCGTAGTCTCGATGATTCCTCTAGCGAGACTCTACAGTCCCGGAGACCTCGGGTTGTTTGCGATTATCCAATCTGTTGTGACTATCGGGGTAACAGTAGCCGCAGGTCGTTTCGATGTGGCAGTCATGCTCCCGAAATCAGACACTACCGCTCGTGTCTTGCAGAGACTGGCTACGCGGTCGATCATGTTATCATCCGCAATGCTTTCCGTTTTGCTCTTACTAGCATCCCCTCTCGTTGCTGAACGCTACGGTGAATTCAAATTCGCAGTGTGGCTCGCTTCCGCTGGGGTGGCGACGTACTTCGTGGCGCAGATTGTCAACGTGCAATTCTGGCTCAATAGGGAGCAGGATTATCGTGCAATCGCTGCGAATCGCTTGGCACAGTCGGTGGCCGTAGCCGCCTGTCAAATCGGATTTGCGTTCGCATTGGGAGGGTACGAGGGGCTTATGGCTGGCCTCCTAGTCGGTCAAGCTCTTACGCTCCTATTGGTTACACTTCGCACGCCTGAACTGCTTAAGCGACTTCCGGCTGACGCGCCCACCAAGCTTGAGGTAGCGCGGAAATACAAAAGGATGCCCCTTATTGGCCTCCCAACTGCGGTTCTTGACGCAGTCAAGACCGCTGGTATAAATATCCTGATCGCGAATATTGCAATCAGCGCCCTTGGACAGTTTTCGCTCGCGTTTCAACTGACCAAAGCTCCAGTAAGCCTGATGAACGGAGCAATTGCCCAGGTGATGCTTCAGCGGCTCTCTACGGCGATGCCTGGTGACATGTCGAGGATACTTCGTGCCGTGTTACTCAGAATTCTGCTTTTCTCTGTTCCAGTGTTTGCTGTCTTCTATCCAACGGCACCGTTTCTGTTCCCATTCCTCTTCGGTGAACAATGGAGTGAAGCGGGGAAGATCGCGCAAGCTTTGGTACCCTGGCTGTTCATGGTTGCGCTGACGTCTCCCGTCGCAAACGTCTTCGTAATCACGAACAAGCAGGAATGGGCATTAGCCTTCGCCTTTATCTCGACCGCTGCCGCTGTTTGTTTTCTTGCTTTCACTCGGTTTGATTTGCTTGCTGCAGTCAGCATACTTTCGCTCATCATGGCTTCACTGCTTGTGATTTGGATATTCATGGCTCTACTTGCAGCTCGTGGTTTCGATGCTTCAGCCGAAAAAGAGAACTAGGAGGTCTGAAGATCATGCGTGTACTTGTGGTCACCCCTTGGTTTCCTTCTGAAAAGCACCCGGGGGCTGGCGCCTTCATGTTGCGTGATTCAGAGATGTTACAGTCCGCTCATGATGTTACTGTTCTTCATTTTGCGAAGTCAGGCGACTTAGATAGTGAGGAACCCAGATGCAGTCGCACTGACTCGGGAATACTGGTGAAGAGGATCGAATTCAATCCATTTCGAGCGGCTTCGGTGCGTCGTGCACGTCGTGCACTTGTACGTGAGCTCAATAACTCCGATGTGCTCCATTCAATGGCCATGCATTCACTACTTCCTCTGCTGCTAGTTCGGCCAAACGTTCCGTGGATACATACAGAACATTGGTCGGGTCTGATGCAAACGAAGCCAGCGCTCAAGAAACGTATTGGGAGATCCCTCCTCGTCCGATTCCTGTTGCGACCTGATGTGCTTGTTGCAGTCGGTCATGATCTCGCAGCGGCTATGAAAGACCATGCGCGAGTGCAGATCCGGGTAATTCCGAATCATGTATCGTTGGGGTCTTCAGATGGTTTAGCTGAGCCGCCAGAAGCCCGAAACGGCTCCCCGTTGCGCATGATCGGGGTGGGGAATCTAATCGCACATAAAGGTCCACTCCTCGCGCTTGACGCAGTAAAAGAACTGCGAGTACGCGGAATAGCGGCTGAGCTTACTTGGGTGGGTAAGGGCCCGTTAGAGAGCGCTATGGTTGAGCGATCGAAGGAACTGGAGCTCGCAAATTGTCTCCACCTTCCTGGCCAAGTGGAGCCCAATCTGGTTTCCAATCTACTTCGAAGGAGCCACCTCTTTATCCTTCCAACACATTCTGAAACTTTTGGTGTTGCATTCGCCGAGGCCTTGGGGCAAGGTTTGCCTGTCGTTGCCACAGGATATGGTGAGCATCTCGACTTCTTGCCCCCGGAAGCTTCGAGGATCGCCCCCCAACGGACCGGGTCTGTGCTTGCCGAGGCAGTTATCTCGCTGATTTCGGATAGTCGCCGATGGAGTCCTGCGGAGATATCGTCTTACGCGCAAAGCAGATTTGCTGAGCAGGGAAGGAGGGATCAGTACGCTTCTGCCTATTCTGAGGCGCTGTGCAAGGAGTGTGAGTGATGTGCCCTGGGATTGATGGAGTCGCTTGGTTAGATTCCTGATCGCAGCATCTGTGTCCTTTCGGGTACAAGTCCACTCCTGAGGCAGTACTTCCCGAAGAGTACGAATCTCTCCAGGTGGGGTGCTGAGGATCTTGAGGCGGTTGCTCATGCGTTGAAGAGCAGGCCTCGGAAATCTCTTGGGTGGAAGACTCCGGCGGAGGCATTCAATGAGCAGCTACTCTTGGTTCAACAAGCTGGTGTTGCATCGACCGGTTGAATCTGGTGTCCATACATCGAAGGACTACGTGAAGCTGTGTGCGCGGTACGGTGTGAAGCAGTCTACGCAAGCCATTGGGTCGAGCGCAGATAATGCCCTTGCCGAGAGCCTCAATGCGGCCCTGAAACGGGAACTCCTCGAGGGCCGGGAAGCGTTTCCGGATGCTGCTACCGCGTACCGGGCGGTGTTTCGGTGGGCGAACCGATACAATACGAGAAGGCGACACTCAGCGATCGGGAACGTCGCTCCGAGCGTGTACGAGGTCGGATTCACGGTTAGGCTCGCTACCGCGGCCTAAAACCATCTGACAGTGTGTCCAAGATCAAGGGCAAAGGCCCGGCACCAGCGGCAGCCTGACCGACCTTCCCGCGAGCTTCGCGGCAGGGGATCAGGTCAGCCGCGGAGGTTATTATGCACATCGAACTGCTCCGCTAGGCAACAAAATCCCGCTCGCGACGGTCACCGATTACGCGAGCGGGATTGCCCCCAACGATCATGTAGGGCTCAACGCTCTTTGTGACCACCGAACCGGCCCCGATGATTGCGTGATCCGCGATGGTGACCCCGGCAAGGATGATCGCACTCCGCCCAATCCACACGTCATTTCCGATGGTGACTGGTGATGGCGCGGTGAAGCCTTGCTCGATCATGGGTCGTGTCAGGTCATCGAACCGGTGGTTAGTTGCGTGGATGGCGACGTTCTGCCCCATCATCACGTCGTCCCCAATTGTGACGGGCCCGTGCAGTTCGGAGCGGATGCCGATGGCTGAACGCGAACCAATCCGCACATTGTTGCCGCGTCCGAAGTATGCTCCACGTTCGATGTTGATGTTGCGCCCAGCCTCCGCGAACAACGGGGACGCCACTGCGCGGCGGATCTTCCTCGCCAGCATGCCTCCGGGCTTCTCCGAGTCGGGGAGCCAGCGGGCGATGTAAAGGTAAACGGCAAGGCGCAGGTCAGTCATTCGAGACACTCTACCGGCGCGGCCCGGACTGCCACTAAACGACCCAGATAGTTGCACCCGGTCACCTTCAGGTAACGAAGGAGACCGGGTGCTTCCCTTAGTCAGCAGAATGGGAACCGGCACTATCCATGCTGCCCAGTTCCTCATCACCGCCGACGAGAACATCGACCGGCTGCGTAGCGAAGCTGCGTTCGCGAGACTCTGCGGGGCTGCCCCTGTGCCGGTGTCTTCAGGGAAAAGTCACCGGATGCGTCTCCACCGCGGCGGCGACCGAAAAGCGAACAGAGCACTCCATATGATCGCCGTGGTCAGACTCCGATACGACGCCCGAATGATTGACCAAATACAACGCCGCCTCAGTGAGGGGCTTTCAAAGAAGGACGTGTTTAGGTGCCTCAAACGGTTTAGCGCGCGCGAGGTTTATCGTGACCTCAACACCGATACTTCTAGCGACTTGACATGTATAGGATCGTCCGATTTCAGAATCGACACCGGATCTCATCATTTCGTGGATGCACGGTCTCACGACTTCATGTTCTGGCGAGTCGGTAAACGACAACAGAATCGGCTGCCCGCTACCCACACATCAACCACTCATTTCCGGTACCGTCCGTGCATCGTGCATCGTGCATCGTGCATCGTGCATCGATGCCACGCTGGCAACGCATATCGCCCTGCCCCAGAGTGATCGTTGGCGCGCTCGTTGAACGCTCTATCCGACCTGCTTGCGCCTCTTGCGGATCGAACTGGCGACGAGGAGCCCGCCGCCGACCAGGGCAAGAGCCCCGCCGCCGACCCAGATCCACAGCGCTTGGTTTGAGTCTGAACCGCCGACTGCGAGCTCGGAGGCGCTAGCTGATCCACCAGGATTGGCCACGGTGATCTTCCAGGTGCGCGTCCAACCCGTGCCTGAAGCGGCAGCGGTGAGGTTGTAGGTGCCCACCGCGTTGGTCGGCAGGGTCACCTTCGCGGTGAGTGCACCCTGAGGAGTGGCATTGAGCACCCTGCTCTGGGTGTCAATCTCGGTTCGGAATGACGCGATTGTGGCACCCGCCTGAGCGTTCTCGCCGTTGAGAGTGAAGCTCACCGGCTGGTTGGCAGCGAAAGACCCGTCGGGAAACCCAAGGGTCACCGTGCCACCCGGAGCAACCGACGCGGGGGGTGCCTGGTAGGAATCGTCTGCGGGGTAGCCCTCGCCAACAGCCTGCGCCATCGTCGGAGCCGCCAGGAGCGCCGCCGCGACGAGTGCCAGCGCCGCGAGTGCGCGCTTCAAGAAGCGTGAATTCATGTGTGTTCCCCCAGCAAGAGTGCATATGTCGAGCAAAACCGCGTGTCGGCATTACACATACTCCGCCTAACGATACACGAGGCCTAACAGAGGCGGCCGGCGGGGTCGGTGCCGGTGTGCTGGAAGGTCGGGGTCTGCTGCCAGGCCAGCTCTGCCCCCGCGTGGTCGATTGCGAGGTACTCGAGCTCGAGCACGCTGCTCTGCCCGGGCGCGAGCCTCGGATTCCAGGTGGCGAGCGAGCGTTCGAAAGCGAACTCCGACGAGCCCGGACCCTCGGGTGCCCCATCGAACGCCATGCGCTGCAACTCGAATCCCGGGGGTGCGTACACTTGCGCGAGCGTGAGGATGTCTCCCTTGGGCATATCGACAAACCAGCCGCCGCCGGTGATGTAGTCGGGCAGCGTCGCCCCCGCATCGGCCGGTGCCGTGTTCGTGAGTGTGATGCGCAGCGTGACGCGCGGATCCGCTGCGGCTACCGGGCAGCCGCCAGAGACGACCTCGACGCTGCTCGCGAGGTAGTAGCCCATCTTCGAGCCGGTGCCGTCGTTGAGCAGCATCGCGAACCGTGCCTCGCCTGGCGTGCTCTGCGGCAGCGTGCCCTCGAGCAGGGTGCCCGCGATTACGGCCTGCTCGGCCTCGATGCTGCTCCACACCCTCACGCGGTTCTCTTGAGCGGCGGTCGCCAGCGCGCCTATCAGCGCGACCGGGTCGTAGCCGCCCGAGGCCACTGCGTCGAACACCTGGGCGGCCGCATCGGCGAACACCAGGTCTTGCATGGCCGGCTCAGGGTACGAGATGTAGACGTCGTGGAGGAGAAACTGCACCGCGTTCTCGCTTGAGAGGGTCACTCCGTTGGCCAGGGTGATGGGGCCGGTGGCCTCGAGCACGCCCGCGAGCGTGAACGGGTCGAGTGCGATCACGGCCTGCGGCCGGGTGCCGAACTGCCGCTCCCACATGGTGACGGCGAGTTCGCCAGAGAGCGGGAACTCGGGCGCGTAGGTGACGTTCTGTATCCAGAGTGCCGGCCGATCCCCATAAATTCCGCGGATCTCTGGCGGTAGTGTCATCACCGGTTCGTCGAACTTCGGGAAGTCGCGGGTGGAGGCCTGCTGCGCGAGCGAGATCGCGCCCTGGTCGGTGTGCGCGAGCGCCAGCGCCCCGGGAATGCCGACCGTCGAGCGCAGCTCGGCGTTGTTGAGGAAGAGCAGCAGCGTGTCGCGCGGCCCGTCGGCGCCGAGCAGCGCGGGCACCAGTTGCGTGCCGCCGTGCACCGCGTGCACGCCACTCGAGACCGGAGCCAGCTGGGCGGCGAACTCGTCGACCGCCTCGGCGAGCGGTCGCAGCAGCGCATCGGTGTCGATGCCGGCCATCGCCGCCTCGACCTCGGTGATGCGCGCGGCGGCGTCTGCGGCCACGGGCTGCATCGCGAGCAGGGGGGCCGGGTCGAGTCGGCCATCGACCGGCCTCAGTGAGCCCTCGAGCTGTGATGCCGGCTCGATCAGCGGCACCCCGATCTCGCGCACCACCGCGTCGAGCGAATCGGAGGTGATGCGGAACGCGGCGAGGTTTTGCCCGAGGCCCGGAACAAACTCGGCCGCGCGCCAGATCGGGTCGGAGGTGAGGCTCGCGGCCCGTTCGGTGTGCGCGCCGGTCTCTGCGAGCGCTTCGGCCGCCGCAGCGGGGTCTGCGGTGAGCTGTTCGCCGATGCCCGTGACCGCGCCGCGGGCCGTCTGCACCTCTTGGTACGCGAGCCACCCGCGGATCCCGATCCACGCGGTAATGGCGACGAGGGCGGCGAGCAGACCGACGATGATCCACACCCACGTGCGGCGGCGCCTGCGGCGCGGCCTCGTGCGCAGGGGCTGGGCGGCTGGGGCGGTAGTCGTGTCGGTCATCACACCCAGGGTACTCACTCGCCGGCGCTCAGCCGAAGGTGCCGAGCAGCAGCATGCCCACCCCGGTGGCGTTGAACACGAAGTGCACGCCGATCGCGGTGCCCAGGCGGCCGGTGAAGGCGGCCAGTGCGCCGCACGCGAGCCCCACGGCGAAGGTGACGGATGCGGTGACCAGCGGCCACCCGCCCGGGTTTAGCGCCACGTGCCCGGCCGCGAAGAGCGCCGCGACGAACACCACCGCGACCGCCGTGGCCGTGCCGCGGTGCGCGCCCGCCCGGGTGAAGCCACGCGCCGCGAGCGGCTGCAGCACGCCGCGAAACACCCACTCCTCTACCACCGGCGAGAGCAGCAGCGGCACCCAGATCATCCAGATCCACTGCGCCGGCACCAATTGCCCGTCGAACTGCACCAGGCCCGGCATGGCGAACCCGCCGGCCGCGAGGGCCTCGAGCCCCACCGCGACACTGCGCAGGGCGATGCCGAAGAGCAACGCGTAGGCGAGGTCGATCGCCGCGAAGCGGGGGAGCAGCATGAGCTTCGTGGGATCCGCCCCCAGATTGCGCGGGGCGGGCGGCGCGGTGGGGGAGGAATCGATCACGGTGCCTAGCCTAGCGAGCGGCACCTGCACGAAATAGGAAGTTCATTGAATGCCGCTAGACTGCTCGTCGATAGTGCCCGCTGGGGGCGCGCGGCGGAAGGGGGCCCTGGTGCGGATCATGATGGTGTGCACGGGTAACCTGTGCCGGTCTCCGCTGGGCGAGCAGGTGCTGCGCGCCAAGCTCGCGCACCTGCCGGCCGCCTCCTCCGGCCGACTAGTGATCGAGAGCGCCGGCACGCAGGCCGAGGCGGGACAGCCGATGCCCGAACCCGCGGCCAGGTGGAGCGCCCGGCTCGGCGGCGACCCCACCGGCCACGCCGCCCGCTACCTCGGTGAGCCCGTGCTGCAGGGCGCCTCGCTGGTGCTGGGCATGGAGCGCGAGCATCGAGCCCGAATCGTGGGGCTCGCCCCCGCGCTGCTGCGGCGCACCTTTACGCTGCGGGAGTTCGCCCGCCTCGCCGCCCACTTCGACGACGCGGCGCTCGCGCGTGCCGTTGACGGCCCGTTCGTGGGCACCGACGCCGAGTCGCGACTCGCCGCGGTGCTCGGGCTGCTCTCCGACGCCCGCGGCATGACCCCGCCACCAGTCGACCCCGCCGAGGACGACGTGGTCGACCCGTACCGTCGCAGCGAGAAGACCTATGCCCGCTCGGCCGAGCAGATGCAGCCGGGCCTTGACGCCGTCGCCCGCGTGCTCTCGCTTCCGGTGCTATGGCAGGATTGACGCAGGCTGGCGCTGTGCGCCTGGCACATCGACTTGCGGGGTTCGCCCCCGCTCAAGGGGGAGGTCGCACGCATGGAACTGCGTGACTACATTCGCGTGCTGCGCAAAAACTGGCTGCTCATCGTGGTGATCACACTCATCGGTGTGGGGGCCGCCGCGGCGTACTCGCTCACCCGTACCCCGCTGTACGAATCGACGAGCAAAGTCTTCGTGTCAGCGCAGGGCACGCAGTCAGTGGCCGAGCTGCAGCAGGGCAACTCATTCACGCAGGCCCGCGTCTCGACCTACGTGAGCCTCGTCTCGACGCAGACCGTGCTCGTGCCCGTGATTGGCGAGCTCGAGCTCAACACCAGCAGTGAAGAGCTGGCAGAAAAGGTCAACGCCTCGGCTGCGCTCAACACCCTCATCATCAACATCACCGTCTCGGACGCCGACCCGGTGCTTGCCGCCGAACTCGCCGACGCGATCGCCGAGAGCCTGGCCGTGACGGTCGAGGCGATCGAGCGCCCGGCGGGTTCAGATGTGTCGCCGGTGCGGCTCACGCAGGTGCAGCAGGCGCAGGTGGCCAGTGCGCCGGCAAGCCCCAACGTGCCGGTGAACCTCGCGCTCGGCCTGCTTGTCGGCCTCGCCCTGAGCATCGGCATAGCCGTGCTGCGCGAAGTGCTCGACACCCGCGTGCGCAACGAGCGTGACGTGCGTGACATCACCGAGTCGCCGATCCTTGGCGGCATCGCCTTCGACCCGAAGGCGAAGGAACGCCCGTTGATCGTGCAAGAGGATCCGCGCTCGCCGCGCTCCGAATCGTTCCGGGCGCTGCGCACCAACCTGCAGTTCATTGATCTCGACGGGCGCAAGAGCTTTGTGGTGACGAGCTCGATCCAGTCGGAGGGCAAGTCGACCACCGCCGCGAACCTCGCGGTCGCGATGGCCGACGCGGGCCTCAAAGTGATGCTCGTCGATGCCGATATGCGTCGCCCGAAGCTCGCGACGTACCTTGATCTCGAGGGCAGTGCGGGCCTCTCCGATGTATTGGCCGGGCGCGCGCAGCTCGCCGACGTCGTGCAGCGCTGGGGGCGACAGACGCTTTACGTGCTGCTCGCCGGCACGGTTCCGCCGAACCCCAGCGAGTTGCTCGGCTCGAAAGCCATGACGCAACTGATCGGCGACCTCGAGAGCGCGTTTGACGTGGTGCTCTTTGACATGCCCCCGTTGCTCCCCGTCACCGATGCCGCCGTCGTGGCGAAGTCGGCCGGCGGCGCGATCGTGGTGGTCGGCGTGGGGCGCACCTCGCGGCATCAGCTCGAAGGCGCCATCTCGAGCCTCGAACAGGCCGGGGCGAAGCTCGCGGGCCTCGTGCTCTCGATGATTCCCACCAAGGGGGCCGACGCCTACGGGTATGGCCGCTACGGGTATGGCAGCTACGGCTATGGCTACACTGCGGCACCCGAGCCGAAGGGCCGCGGGGGTCGTCGAAGTAAGACACCGGCATCGTCGTAACGCCGCTTTCTGTACGAACACACTGACGGCGCGAACACACTGGGGGAGAGGCTGCAATGGGGCGAGCACGCGCGCAATTTGAGCTGAAGCCACTGCTGACGTGGGTGGGCGTGGTGGTGCTTGCCGTCGTAGTATTCGCGCTCGTGATGGCCTCGTTGCAGCTCGGGGCCGCCGCTGGCGAGCAGCCCGAGCGACGCCCCGCCGAGCTGATAGCGGATCTGTCTGACCCAGAACCCCTGCCCACTGAGCAACCCCCCGCGCTTCCCGAGCTGAGCCCGACTGGTGCGTCGCTGAGCCTTGCCGATGAGTCCGTGCTGTGGCGGGCTGCTGCCGCAACCTGCACCGCCGACGCGGCCGCTTCTGTCGACACTGCGGTAGCGATGGAGCGATCCGCCGACGCGCAGACCTGGGTCAGCGTCACCCCCGCAGGTATCGATGTGCGCGAGGTGCTCTGGTTGCAGGCGATCGACGCGGTGACGGCCGAGGCCGTGGTGCGCGTGGGGCCCGAGTGCGAAACCCAGGTGCTACGCACCTTCACCGGCGGCACCTTCTGGCAGGCGTACCCCGCATCGATCACCGGGGCGGCCGCTATCGACGCCAGTGCGGGTGTGCTGCGCACCCCGACGGCCGAGTTGTCTCTGCCCTGCGAGGTTCCCGCGCAGGCGGTCGCCGGCGCACCCGCTGCGGCCCCTGTCGTGATTTGCGCTGGCCAGGTTTCCAGGTGGATCGACGCCGCGTGGCAGCCGCTGGAACTCGCAAACGTCGTTGCGGCGTCGGCCGCAACGGATGGCGCGCTCGTGACCGCACGCGAGGCCGTGGCCGAGTGCGATGGCGTGCTGCTCGAGCAATGGGGCGCGGACGGTGCGAGTCTCGCGCAGCTGTGCACCCCGGGCAGCGGAGTGCTGGCGGTGCAGGCCGCTGGGCCCAGCGTGTGGGTCTGGAGTGCTGCGGGCGTAGAGACAATGAGCTGGGAGTCATGATCAAACCAACTGCAGACCATGCCAGCGCCTCAGCCATTGCGAGGCCGGACTGGCGCGGGCGTTACGCACGGAACATCGCGGTTACAGACGTACTCGTGCTCCTTTGGGTCATATTTGGCACCCAGATCGTCTGGTTTGGCACTGGCGCCGCCGAGGTGGCGATGCGCAATGATCTACGGATCTCGTCAGTGTCGTACTGGCTTTTTTCCATCCTTCTTGTCGTGGTTTGGTCACTCGTGCTCGGACTGTTTGACACCCGCGATCATCGCGTCATCGGCGCAGGTTCAGATGAGTACAAGCGAATTTTTCACGCGAGCCTAAGGCTCTTCGGCGCGATTGCAATTCTCGCGTTCTTGTTTCGTATCGACGTAGCCCGGGGCTATTTACTCATCGCGCTTCCGGTCGGTGTGTGCGCTCTCTGGCTCTCGCGATGGTTGTGGCGTCAGTGGTTGAGCGCCCAGCGCGAAAGCGGTTCGTACAGCGCGCGGGTACTGCTGGTGGGCCGATCCACCTCGGTGCTGCGCGTCGCCCGCGACCTCGCCCGCAACCCCTACGCCGGGTACTGGGTGGTCGGAGCCTGTGTGCCCTCGGGATCGCGTGATGATCTCGAGGCGCTGGGGGTGCCCATCTGGCATTCCGTTGACGATGTGCACACCGCGATGTCAGTGACTGGGGCCGACACGGTCGCTGTAACTGGGGCCGAAGAATTGCCAGCCGAGAAAGTGCGTGAGATTAGTTGGGGCCTCGAATCAGGACGGCAACACCTTGTCGTAGCTCCGGCAATTACCGACGTTGGTGGGCCTCGCATAACTACCCGACCGGTCGCAGGCCTCCCCCTGATCCACATTGAAACACCGCGCTTTTCACGTGCGGGTCGAATCAGCAAGAGACTCATGGATCTGGTGCTTACCGGTGTGATTATCGTGTTGACCGCACCACTCTTGTTGGGCACAGCAATAGCTGTGCGCGTGAGTTCGCCCGGTCCGATCTTTTTTCGGCAGGAACGAGTCGGCCTTCAGGGCAAGCCTTTCACCATGCTGAAGTTTCGTTCAATGCGAGTCGGTGCTGACGCGGAGCTTGCATCACTCTTGAAGGAACAGGGCACAAGCCAGATACCTTTATTCAAGGTTAAGAATGACCCTCGGATTACCCCGATCGGCACGTTCATTCGAAAGTACTCACTCGACGAGCTGCCACAGCTCTTCAATGTCTTCGGCGGCTCGATGAGCTTGGTCGGGCCACGCCCACAGGTTGCGGCGGAGGTCGCACTGTATTCAGACGCAGCGCGCAGACGCTTGCTTGCGCGGCCGGGCATCACCGGGCTCTGGCAGGTGAGCGGGCGCTCAAACCTGTCGTGGGAGGAATCGGTGCGCCTCGACCTGTATTACGTCGAGAATTGGTCACTTGTCGGAGATTTAACGATTTTGTGGAGAACTGCGAAAGCCGTGCTGACGAGCGATGGATCCTACTGATTTCGTGGGTAACGGAGCGCTTGTTCTGCGGGTATCGTCGTTACGGTGTTTTGCAGGCGTGCGAAGAAGCCCGTTTTTTACGCGATGTTAACTTGCGGGACTCGCAATTCTGGACCACGTCAACTACGTTGGAGCTATGTGTTTAATGTGACCGAGAGTCGCTTCGGCGAATTCTCAGTCAAATGGGGGGAAAGAAAATGAAGACTTCACGTATTCGGAAAGTAGTGGCTGGCTTCGCGCTTGCTGTGGCTGCGCTGGTCGCCGTGCCCGCCGCGGCGCAGGCGAACGGCTACACGCCGGTGCCGAATGAGTCGTACACGGGTCAGACCGTTGTCGCTCCGGGTGGTACCACCACCATTACTTTCGGGGCAAGTGTCTTTACGCCCGGTGAGACCGTGCGATTCGTGCTCACCGGTGAGAACGCTGCGGGTGCCACACTCGCGAGTTTCTACACCGTGGTGAACTCCTCCCCGGCGATCACTAAGACTGCTCTCGCAGGCGGCACTCCCGTGGCGGTCACGCTGCCGGCCAATGCGTCGGGCACCTACTCGCTCAACGCAAGCTCCCCCTCGAAGGGCAACGTCTCCGTCGCCATCTCCGTGGGTAGTGCCGGTACAGGTGGCGCTGCTTCAGGCGGCGCTGGCACCGGCCTTGCAACGACCGGTGCAGCGGGCGACCAGCTTCTCTGGGCATGGGTTGCCGGCGGCGCACTCGCATTCGTCGGTGGCGGCGTGCTGGTCGCAAGCGCAGTGCGCAAGCAGCGCAAGCTCGCAGAGTAACACTCCTTTTTTCTCCTCGAAACCGCCGTGCAGCCTTTGGGTTGTGCGGCGGTTTTGTTGTGTCTGGTGGGCCGAGTGGGGCGGTGGTGATCCACCGCCGGTGTATGCAGGCAAACCGGTCGAAGGCTCGGGCTGGGAGGGTGAGCCTCGATTTCAGTCTGTTACGTCTTTGTTGTTTTGTAGGGTGCTCAATGAGGATTCGGGCGAATCTTCGGATCCAGGCTGGGCGCTAACGGGTCGTGAATGTCAGTAGTGCCTGGTTGACTGTACATATGTTCGAAGACGATCTCACTCGCGGGCCGGCTGGCCTGGCCAGTTCGGCGCCCGGCGCGGGTGGCGCGCGGGCCTCGCGGGTGCGATTCGTTGCGGCGAATGCTGCAAGCGGTACAGGTGGTACAGCTGCGGCAGGTGGCACTGGTGGTGCTGGTGGCACTGGTGGTGCAGGGGCGGCCGGCGCGGCCGGCGATGCAGGTATGCCACCCGGTGAAGCTGCCGGTGGGGGCCGCGGCGGGCGTGGGAAGGTTGGCGGGTCTGGCTTGATCCACGATTATGATTTGGCGTTGCTTGCCGGGTATCGCGATGACTGGGTGGCGGCGACCAAGCGCAAGGCCGAGGCTGAGGCTGATCAGGCGCGGGCGCTCGCGAAGATCGTGGCTCTGTCGCAGCATGTGCGCGAGGAGGTGGTGCCGGCTGCTTCGGATGCGCACGATGTGGTGTTGCGGTCGTTCGTTGCGGAGTGCGCGACTCGGGTGCATGTGAGTGACCGTGCGTTGCTTGAGCAGTGTGCGCAGGCGTGGAGTCTTGCGACCCGGTTTCCGAGTGTGTTGGCTGCGCTTGGTGAGGGGCGGATCACCACGGCGCATGTGCGCGCGATCGTAGCTGCGGGGTCGGCGCTCCCGGGTGGGGCCGAGGGGGCGTCGGTGCGGGCCGGGTTCGAGTCGCGGGCACTGGAACTTGCGGCGGAACTCACCCCGGGGAGGCTCCGCACGAAACTGCGCAGCGTCGCAGAATCGCTGAACCCAGTCTCGCTCGACGTGCGCCACGAGCAGGCAGTCGCGTGCCGTCGGGTGTGGGTGCGGGAACTGGAAGACGGGATGGCAGAGCTCGGGGCGGAAGTGTCCGCGGTGCTGGCCTATGGCATCTTCGATCGCCTCTCAAAGGGTGCACGCGCTACGAAACGGGCGATCGGCGCGACAGGAGCCGCTGACCCGGGTGCCGATACGCGGGGGATGGATCAGCTTCGCGCCGATATCTTCGCCGATCTGCTGCTCACTGGCGTGACCGGGAACCCCTGTCAGGACGCGGGGGAGAACTGTGCGAGCTTTGCCGGTGCTGCCGGTGCTGCCGGTGCTGCCGGTGGTGGTGGCGGTGGTGGTGGTGCCGGTGGTGCAGGTGGCGGTGGTGCTGGTGCTGGTGCTGGTTTCGGTAACGTGGGTCGGCGCGGAATTGCTCCGAGGCACCGGGCCGGGATCCACGGCATCACCCCCACGGTCACGGTGTTGCTGCCCACCGGTGATCGTGCCGAGCACGCGACTCTTGCCGGGTACGGGCCGATCGACGGGGTCACCGCGCGGCAACTCTCCGCGACTGCGCCGGGGTGGAACCGGGTGGGTCTTGATGATGACGGCGGGGTCGTGTCGACCGATCGGTATCGGATCACGGAGGCGATGCGGCGCACGCTCGAGGCTCGCGACCAGCACTGCCGGTTCCCCGGGTGCCGGATGCCGACCCACTACTGCGATGTTGATCACACCGTTGAGTGGATGAACGGTGGTGCGACCACCCTTGGAAATGCGTCATTCTTGTGTCGCCGGCACCACGCGCTCAAACACCCCGATCTGATGGACACGGCACGGTGGTCGGTGCGGCAAGAGTCGGGTGGCACGCTGATCTGGACGAGCCCGCTGGGCGCTGATCATGCCGATCGGCCCGAATACCATTACTCTGGCCGACCTCCGAAACCAGATCCAGGGAGAAGTGCGCCACCCGACAGTTCCGAGTCACCTCCGGAGCCAGGCCGGGGGAGAACTGCGCCATCCGGCAGTTCCGAGTCACCTCCGGAGCCGGACCAGGGGAGAACTGTGCCACCTCAAAGCCCTGGTTAGGTTGCAGCGAGAAACTCCGAATAGTCCAGTCGATTCCAGTCGGAGCTGCACGGTAGACCAGCGGCGACCTCAAATGCGCGCGACTCGGGATGCATCATGACTGAGACGATCGTTGCCCAACGACTGCGCGGATCGGCTGTCTCGTCAGGGTGACAACAGATGGAGTTCGGGAAGTCGGTGTGATCGGTCAGCGCACGTTGAATCTCTTCGCGCGAGAGACGATCGTGCCGATCCACCTCGCGGCGCAGCCGCCCGTACCGCACAAAGCTGTCGGGCATCGCAAGGGCTGCAAGATCCGCGCCCCCCGGCACCGGGTCAAGAAAGTGATTCGTGTGCACCAGCGCGCCCGTCAGACTCACCTGCGGCGAAATATTCGCTGCCGCCCCAGGAGAAGTCTCAAGATTGACAACGGCACCGGTGGCCGTCGCCAACATGTAGTTGCCACCAGTCGCGCGAGGCACGCTCGCGAGCATCTCGACCGCCTCCGACACGCTGGGAGCGTCGGCAAGCAGTCGAATCAACACGTGAAACGGAAGCCCAGTCGCAGCACCATCGCGGGTAGTTGCGAGGGTGGTGATACCCATGGCTAGCCCGTGCGCGTTCATGGTCATCTTGGCGAGCAACCCGGCCTCAACAAGTGTCACGTAGTTCGGACCGTCTTCGCGCTCAACCTCAAGCAAAACGACGCCCGGGCCGAGCGTCTCGAGCCAATCCCAGTTCTGTGCCACCAGCGGCTGGCCAGTCGACGAACGATCGCCCTCAAGCGCCAGTGCGCTGCACTCGCCACGATGCGGCGTCGCACTGCCCGCCGCGATGCCGTTGTGCGTGCGTACCGTCGCCGCGTACAACACCTCAGACCGGCAGTTCAAGGTCAGCACCTCGTCAAAAGTGAGACCGCTGCCCGCAGCTATCCCTGCGATTTCATCCCGCAGATGACCAGCGTACGCATCGATGAACGGGAGGAACTGCCGCGAAAACGCCACCGCCTCATCCCAGCTCGTGCCCTTCGCGGCAAACGCGTGCTCGTAGCCGGCACGAATGTGGTGGATCTGCTCGCGCGCAAGTCGCCCGTACTGCTCGCTGCGTTCGGCAGCAGACCCGCTGATACGAATACGTGGCAGTGTCACGCGGCCCCTCCTCGCCACCGGCGCAGGGCGATCGGGTCGCTGGCGCGCGCATACTCGGCTATCTCGTGAGTGGTTGCGATCCACGCGTCCTGCTGTTTGAGGTGGGTGAGTACCTCATCGAGCATCGCCAAACGGGAGGGCCGCCCGCTCAGCATCGGATGCATCGTGAGCATCACGTGCCCCCCAAGCCGTGCAATACCGTCGATTTCGGGTAGCCACACATCGAGCACCTCGCGGGGCGAACGGATCGTTTTCTCCCACGTGTCGTTCGCGAACCAGAAATGCGGTGCGTCATCGAGGATCCACGACACGGGCACCTCGATGAGGTCGTGCTTGGGATGGCGGTAGGGAAGGATGTGATCGAGCAGATTCGAACTGTACAAAAGACCAGCCTCTTGCAGGAGGTCGAGGGTCTCAGGCGTGAACTCCCAAGAGGGCGAACGATAGCCGGTGACGTCTGCGCCAAGATCCCGCAGCACCTGCAGGCCTGTCTCCAACTCCTCACGCTCTTCCGTGGGCGTGAGCTTCGTCGGCGAGGTGTGCGAATGCCCGTGGTGCGCCACTTCATGCCCGGCCGCGAGAATGCTGCGCACCGATTCCGGGTGCCGCAACGCGTCCTTGCCAGGCACGAAGAACGTCGCGCGAACCTCATGGTGAGCGAGCACCTCGAGAATCAGCGGCACTCCCACCTTCGCGCCATACGCGCCCTGCGAGAGCACGCCCGGTGCGTGTGCGTTGGCAGGGTTCTCGCCGATCCACACCTCTTCAGCATCGAAATCGAAGCTTACGGTTGCCGCGAAGGGTCGATTCTCGGGCCACGTACTCATCACTACCTCCTCGTTATCTCAGCCACGGCTTACGATGCACTCAGACGTTCTTCGCGAGTATCCCAAGCGATGAGCGCAGGATCGCGCTGCGTTTGGTCGCCGAAACCGCCACCGCCCGCTGTCTCCACCCGCACGATCGTGCCAGGCTCGAGAATACGAGAGGCTTTCATCGGGGTCTCAAGCTCTACCCCATCTGGCCCGATCACCGTGATGATGGTCGCCTCTGCACGGCCGCCGCCCGTCGCGCCCTCCGGAGCGAAACGCGCGTCGGTCTGCTCGGAATAGAACGTAACGTGCTGCGGGTGCTTGAGGATCTCGTATTCGCGCACCAAGCCGAGACCGCCATTGAAGGTGCCGCGGCCCTGCGAACCCGGCCGGAACTCGGTCTTTCTGATGCGAATGTTGTAGTTCGTCTCGACGACCTCGGTGGGCATCACCCCGACGTTTGACATATAGGTGTCGACCCCGTCCAGCCCGTCGCCCGCGGCCGTGGCGCCGGTTCCACCCCCCACCACGTCAGCCATGACCGACGGGATTCCCGTCGACGGGTTCGTGGATCCCGCGTTGAAACAGAAGAAACTCACCGTGCTCGACGCCACCGCGCGATCTGGCCAGATTTCATACATCGCCCGAATCAGGGTGTCGGCCAACCGCTGGCAGGTGTTATGGCGGATCGAGACCGCAGCCGGTGGGGTCGGGTTCACCACCGTACCCTCCGGGGCGGTGATGTCGAGGACTCGCAACAGGCCATCGTTTGATCCGAGGCCCGGGGCCACCACGCAGCGCACCGCGTACACCAGTGCCGCACGGGCGCTCGCCCACGGAATGTTCATCGCACCGGCAGTTTGCTTGTCCGAGTCCGAGAGGTCGATGTGCAGCCGATCACCGCGCTTCTCGATACGGGCGTGCACCCGTGTCGGCACACCACCACGACCGTCATCGTCGAGCGCGCCCTCCGCCTCGCCCACGCCGTCGGGCAGTGCCTCGAGCAGCCTGGCGACCGCGGTTTCGACCACGTCGAGCATCCGCTGCATGATCTGGAGCAGTTGCTCGGTGCCATACAGGCGCGCGAGCTCGTGCACACGTTCTTCGCCGAGCTTGCACGCAGCACGCTGGGCACGCAGGTCGCTGAGCGTGCTCAGCGGGTCGCGGAAGTTCTCGGTGAGCAGATCCACCAGCTCTTCATTCTCGACCCCCGCGACCGACAGTCGCAGCGGCGGAATGACCACGCCCTCGCCATAAATTTCGGTGAGTTCTGGCCCCTCGCTACCGGGGTTCACGCCGCCCACGTCGATGTGGTGGGCGGCGGTGCCCGCCCAGGCGATGAGCTCGCCATCCACCATGATCGGGGTCACGATATTCACGTCGGGGAGGTGCATCGCACCCTGGTAGGGGTGGTTGCAGATGAATGCGTCGTGCTCGTTAATGCGCCCTTCCCAGCGCCGCAGCACCGACTTCACTACGAGCGACATTGCCCCGAGCTGCGCGGGAATGTAGTCGGCCTGGGCGACAAGATCACCCGTCGCGGTGAAGAGTGCGCACGAGAAGTCATCCATGTCGCGAATGATGGGGCTGTAGCTCGAACGCTTCAGCACGCTCCCCATCTCCTCCGCTGCCGACTGCAGCGCCGCAGACGCAACTTCGAAGGTCACTGTGCCGATGGCGGGTGCGTGATCGCTCCCTGAAGTGGTGGCATTCATGCTGCGTCTCCGTTCTGGCGTGCGTCGGTGATGATGAGATCCCGGGTGCTCAGCACGCGCACGTGCTGCTCGGGCACGATCACGGTGGTGGCATCCATTTGTTGAATAATCGCGGGGCCTTCGAATTCGCACCCGACCGGCAGCTTTGCGCGGTCGATGATCGGGGTGTCGATCCACCCGAAATCATCGAGCATCACGCGGCGTGTGCTGAGCACGGCATCCTCCGGCAGGGAGACACGGGAGACCTCGGAGAGCGCCTCTCGGTCTCGATCGATGGCCCCGGTCGAGGCGAGTCTGATCGTCACAATCTCGACCGGTTCTTCGACATTGCTGTGGCCGTACCGTTCGGCGTGAGCCGCGTGGAAGCGTTCGGAGATGGTGCGCAGGGTCTCGGGCGTCCAATCCGGCAGCGGGATGCTGAGCTCGAACCCTTGGCCTTGATACCTGCAATCAAGCGATGCCTCCGAGCTGATGTGCTCGGGTGGGATCCCGTCTGCGGCGAACTGCTCGAGCGACTCCGCCGAGCTGAGATCGAGCCACTCGGCGATCTCGGCCCGAGTCTCTTCCGACACTGTACGCAGAATCGTCTGCGACCGGTCGATGCGAAGCCCGGCAACCAACAGGCCATCCGCAGAAAAGAGCCCGGGGCGCAGTGGCACAATAACGTTTTTCAGCGCCATGTGACGCAGGATGAGCCCGGCGTGCAGCGGGCCCGCACCGCCAAACGGCACGAGACAGAACTCTCTCGGATCAAGCCCGCGCTCGACGCTGACCTTACGCAGCGCGCGGATCATGTGAGCCAGCCCGATCGCGATGATCGCCTGCGCCCCCTCCTCCACGCTCATGCCGAGCGGATCCGCAATCCGTTTCACAGCAGCGACCGCGAGGTCTCGATCGATGGTGAGACCATCCGCCAGTTCTCCGGCTCCCAGCGTGCCGAGCACCGTGTGCGCATCCGTGATCGTCGGCTCCACACCTCCGCGCCCGTAACACGCGGGTCCGGGTACCGCTTTGGCAGAAGCGGGTCCGACCTTGAGGCTCCCCGCCGGATCGAGCCAGGCGATGCTGCCGCCCCCGGCGCCGATCGTATGAATGTCAACCGTCGGCGCGAGCAGGGTGTGATCCTGAATGTCCTGCGTCGTGGTGAACGGAATCGTGGCCCCCCGCAGCAGGCAGACATCGGTCGAAGTGCCCCCCATGTCGAGGCTGATGAGGTTCGGCTCATCGAGAGTCTCGGCGAGTGCCTGCAGACCAGCCACCCCACCGGCCGGACCCGAGAGCACCAGCTTGTGCGCCTCAGCACCAGCGCGCGCCGCGGGGACACTCCCGCCGTTCGACTGCATGACGAGCAAGGGGGCAGCAACCCCGGCTTCACGAAGTGCGGTGCTGGCATTGTTGAGGTACGTCTCGACAATCGGCCGAAGCGCCGCGTTGATGGCGACCGTCGCAGTGCGGGGGTACTCGCGGAACTCACGCGCCACCTCTGAAGAGAGCGTCACCGGGCGATCCGGGAATGCCTCGCGGAGCGCGGCACCGACCAGTCGCTCGTGCGAGTCGTTGAGGTAGCTAAACAGGAATGAGACGGCGATGGCATCGGGGTCGGCCGCGCGCAGTTGCTCAATCACCGACTCGATGTCTGCCTCACTGGGCGCGGTCAGCACCTCACCCGCCGAGTCGAGACGCTCGTGAATCTCGAAACGCAGGTCACGGGGCACGAGGTCAGACGGGCGCCTCGGGGTCAAGCTATACACGTCGGGGCGATTGGACTGTCGATACCCCAACACATCACGAAATCCGGTAGTAGTCACCAGGGCTGCGCGCGCCAGATTGCCGGTGAGAGTGGCGTTGGTGGCCACGGTGGTGCCGTGACACACCAAATTCACGTCGCTCAGAAGGACCCCGTTGGCTGCGAGTTCGCGCACCGCGTGGGTCAGCCCTCGCGATGGATCCTCAGGCGTGGATGCGACTTTCGCTTCGCGGATCTCGCCCAGTGAGCTTCGCGCGATCGCGTCGGTAAAGGTACCGCCCGCATCGATGCTGATCGTCCATTTCTGATCGACTTCTGTCGGTGCAGGTGCGGTCTTTGCAGGTGCTGTTAAAGCCGGTGCAGTCATCGGTGACTCCCCATCGTGGTGTCTCTTGTGGCAGGCGCCGCTGGCACCTGTCGGTCGTTGGCGTAGTGGCCTGCTAACAATTCTGGGCAGCAAGTGGTCTGGGCTGCATGCGTCATTCGACGTAGTTCCTCACCTTCGCTCACCCGTCATTTGACCGATGCACCCAGCATCGGTGCAGCTGCAGACTGACGAGATATTCAAAACCACTTCGGGAGAAGTTGGGAAAGGACCGCTGTGAGTGCATCTCTTGTTGCGGCAGTGGGAGCGCTGTCACTGGCCACCTCATCTTCTGACGCGCCGGTGCCGGTGCCGGCTCCGGCGCCACTGTCGGCACCGGTAGCGATTGTGACAGGAGCGGCGTCGGGCATCGGCTTGGCGATTGCGCGGCGCCTTATCGCAGACGGCTTTCGGGTCGGAGTGTGCGATCTGAACCCTCTTCTGGGTGAACTGTGGGCGAACGAAGCTGACTCGCAGGTGCTCGCACTCGTCGGCGATGTTGCAGACCCCGACTTTCGCCGTTCGTTTGTGGATGAGGTGGCGCGAGCATTCGGGGGCATCGATGTCGTGGTCAATAACGCCGCCACTGGGGGAGCGGGTCACCCCATCGCGACGTTGGACCTGGAGTCACTCCGGAGCACGTTAGAGGTCAACCTCGTCGCACTTGTCGGAATGACCCAACTCGCCCTCCCCTATTTACGTCGTTCGTCGCGAGCCCGGGTGATCAACCTGGGGTCGCTATTTGCGTCCGATCCCGTGCCCAATGGCGGCGATTACACCGCAAGCAAGGGGGCCGTGCAAAGCCTTACCAGGGCTATGGCAGTTGAGTTTGGCGCGGAGGGGATCACCTGTAACGCGATTGCCCCGGGCTACATCCTCACGCCCATGCATGAGGCAGAAGTCGCTGCGCAGGCAGCCGCGCGTGGGATCGACCTGGAGTCGCGATTCGCTGAGCTTCGCAGCGAGGTGCCGCTGGGGCGTCACGGTACGAGCGAGGACGTCGCTGGAGCTGCCGCATGGCTTGCCTCGGTCGACAGTGCGTATGTCACTGGCCTGACGGTAACGGTGAATGGTGGGGTGAGGTTCGCGTGACCTGCGCGGGGAGCGAGCCCACGCTGGTCATCGCGGGTGCGGTCGATCGAACGGCACACGCCCTTGCCCAGATCGCACACGAGCGAGGGTGGCGCGTCGCGACCCTCATCGATCGGTCCGGGTATTCCGCTCCAGCACCGGTCGGAGCAACGCATACTGTCGCCCTCGCGGATGCGGCTGAAGTTGAATCCACTCTCTCGGCGCTGACGTCGAGTTGGGGTAGCCCGCCTGCCGCAATCGTGTATTTCGCGACGGGTGCAGAACAGCTGCACGCGAACCGTGCAGCGGTGACCGAATCTGCCGAGGGGTGGGAGCTGACCCAGGCGCAACTGCTGCGGGCCGGGTTTCTGTTCGCTCAAGCCGGCGTGAGAGAAATGTTGCGGCTGCGGGGCGGTGAGCCGGTCGACGACGGATCGGTGGTATTTGTGGGCGACGCCGGCGTGATTCAGAGCCCTCCCGGGTTTCCAAATGTCGCGATGACCGCGGCCACCTCGGGCCTTGCAGGGATCACGCGACAGCTCGCAACCGAGTGGGGCCCGTTCGGCGTTCGCGTCAACATGCTGCAACTGGGGGTTTCGGAAACCCAATCCGAGCGATCGGTGGAACTCCTGCGGCGCGTTCCGCTGGGGCGCGCCGCACGGCCCGAGGAACTCGCCGAATCTTGCTACTATCTGATCAGCCGCACGTCCTCCTATGTGACTGGGGCAATTCTCCCGGTCGACGGCGGGTTTCTCGCCAACTAGTCGCGCGCTGAGGAGCACCCACGCGCGGAGAACTGATAGCGCGGAGAACTGGTAGGAGGTGAGTGACGCATGAGCGACTGGGTCTTTGAGCGAACCATCTCAGCCGACACGCCTGACACCGACCTCCCTCGCCAGGTTCCGGCTGAGATCTGGCGCTATGCACAAGCTTTTCTGCGCCTGCGGCGCCCCATGCTTCGTTTTTTCTGGCGAGACGACAAGCACTGGCTCGATGTGCAGTTTGGTCGAGACCCCAGAGCAAGCCTGTCGGGGCAAGGCCAAGAGTACGTGCGAGTGATCGTCTCCCGAACCGAGATGCCGCGCGGAATCACCGTGCGAGAACTCGATGTGCTGACCCTGGTCGCGCTCGGGCATACCAACAGTGGAATTGCCGAGCGTCTGGGTACCTCGGCTCGCACGGTCTCGAGCCAACTCGAGCGTCTACTTGAGAAGCTCGATCAGGCCTCGCGTGGTGGCCTTGCCGCACTCGCCGTCGACCTGGGGCTCCTGCGCCTTCCGTTTCCTGGCGGTCTCCCCGAGACCGGCGGCATCGGGGTTGCGGAGCTGGAATTGGCGCTGCATGCCCAGCTCGATCCCGGCAGGGCTCTGATTCGTGACGGCCTCTCTGACCGGGTGCCGATTCGGTTGGGCGTTGTCGTGCCGAGTGGCGCTGGCACGGACTCCGCGCAAACGCTCAACGGCGCGCGCCTCGCGGTCGATGAGATCAACGCGCTGGGCGGCATTGGCGGCCGCCGCATCGAGGCCGTAGTCGAGACGGTCGAGATGTTCGACTGGAGGAGCGTTGAACGGGGCCTCATGCGCCTGATCGATGCAGATGTCGACGCGATCATCACCAGCTACGTGAGTGCCGAGCACCCCCAATTCCTCGACGTGATCGCCGACTACGGGAAGCCGTTCCTTCACACTGCGACGTTTGAGGCCGATGTGCAACGCACGGAACTTGAACCGTGGCGATACGGCATGGTCTTTCAGACGTGCGCTTCGGAAACCTATTACGGTCCGGGGATGCTGCGGGTGCTCGAGCACCTCGAGGCCGCCGAATTGTGGGTGCCTCGCACCCGCCGTGTGGTGTGTCTGGAGATGCCGTCAGTGAGTATGCATCTCGCCACACCCTCCTTCGTTGAGTTTGCGACTTCTCGGGGGTGGGAAGTCGCTGCTACCGTCGAGACGCCCGTGGGAGCAACAGACTGGGCACGCACGATTGCGGACGTCGACGCGCACGAGCCCGACGTGCTCCTGGTTGCGAACTACGTCGAAAGCGAGCTCATCGCATTCCAGCGAGCATTCTCGGCGCACCCGCTCTCAGCGCTGGTGTATTGCATCTATTCGCCCTCGATTCCGTCGTACCTGAGAGAACTCGGCCCGCAAGCGAACGGCGTGATGTGGTCAACCACCACGGGTACCTACGATGACGACCTGGGCAGACGGTTTCGCGACCAGTACGCGCGCAAGTACGGCGAAGATCCCGGCTGGTCACAGGCTGGCGCGGTCTACGACCAGGTGCGCATGCTCGCTGCGGCGTGGTCGTCGGTGGATCCGCGAAACGTGAAGGACGTGGTGCAGTACCTGCGCCGCTGGCCCTACCGGGGGGTGAACGGGGTGTACTACTTCGGCGAGACCGGCCACGCGCCGAGGCTGTATCCCGACACCACTTCAGATGCCGCGCTGAGCCAGGCCCACCTCGTGTACCAGATTCAAGACGAAGCTCACGTGCTTTTGCACCCCGAACCGTTTGGGCACCTGGCGCAGTTTCAGCTTCCGCAGTGGATGTCGCACGCTGAGTAACGCGGTGTCACTCGCTGCCTAACGGGGTGTCGCACCCGCTCGCCCGAGCATTGCGTCGTGAGATCCGTCAAATGACGCATGTTCGACGGCTGGCCACTCCGTAGCGTTAGAACGTGCAGGCCCGTGTGGGCGAGTGCTGAAGGAAATCCATCACGAAGGAGTGACTATGACCGAGCAGCAGAATCTGGATCCCGCCGGAACCAGCAGCGGTGCCGCGAAGAAGGGCGGAATCAACCGCCGCGATCTCGTGCGCAGCGCCGGTTTGGCGGGCTTGGCTGGCCTCGTCGTGGGTGGCGCCGGAGGTTATTTCGTGGCACCTCGCGGCTCGGCCGGAGGCACTGGTGGAAGCACTGGTGCGGGCGGCACACTGAAGGTAGGCATTGTTGCCCCGATCACGGGCCCGTACTCGGGTGATGGGCAGGAAATGGTGCGCGGCGCGGAACTTGCGATCGCTGACATCAATGCCGCGGGTGGTGTGCTCGGCCAGCAGGTCGAACTGGTCACCGCCGACATCGCTGACCAGGCACCCGAAAACTTCGTGCAGGCCGCCGAGCGCCTCGTGTCGCGCGAAAACTGCGTCGCCGTCTCGGGCGGTTACACGACAACAACATCTGTTGAGTACGACATCTACGCCCAGGCGGGCGTCCCCATGTTCCACACCAACACCTTGCAAGCGAACACAGACTATGTCGTTGACAACGGCATCACGAACATCTTCCAGGCCTGCCCGACAGAGATTTGGTACGCGAGCGGCTTCATTCAGCTCATGCAAGAGTGGATCGAATCGGGAGTGTGGACGCCCTCCTCAAATACCGCTGCGGTCATCTCGAGCAACGACTCGTACTCGATCTCGATCGCCACCGTGTTGCAGGAAGGCATCCGTGAACTGGGATGGGACATCACGCTGTATGAAGAGGTCTCCGTGCCTTACGCTGATTGGGGCCCGCAGCTCGCGAAGATTCGTAACGATCCTCCTGGACTGATCTTCATCACCGACTACCTCGCAGGTGACCTCGCGGCCTTCGCGAACCAGTTCGCCTCGGCTCCGACCAACTCGTTGCTCTACCAGCAGTACGGCCCCAGCGTGCCGGAGTACCTTGAGCTCGCAGGAGACTCGGCGAATGGTGTCGTCTGGTCAACGACGATCGGTACGTTGCCTGACCAGATCGGAAAGAGCTTCCGCCAGCGCTATCTCGATGAATACGGCAGCGAGGCCGGTCTGAGCCAGTCGGGCGCGCAGTACGACATCCTTCGCTTGTGGGCTCAGGCAGCATCCCGAGCAGGCGATGCCAATGACTTCGCGCGGGTCTGCGATTCTGTGCGAAACTCCACCTTCCGCGGCGTAGTCGGTACCTACAATTTCGAGCAGACCGAGCTCACCGCTATTCCCTACCCGGATGCCGTGAACGACCCGAGTCTCGGGATGCCGCACCTCACGTACCAGATTCAGAACGGTGAGCAGGTGCTGATTTCTCCTGCGCCGTACACCACCGGCAACTTCCAGTTGCCGAGCTGGGTCTCCTAGCTCCATGGCAGAGGTCATTCTCGAGGTTCGCGGTGCGACCAAACGCTATGGGGGTCTCGTCGCAGTCAACGACGTGAGCTTCGACGTGCAGCGGGGAGAAGTGTTCGGGATTGCCGGCCCCAATGGGGCCGGCAAGACCACCCTCTTTGATGTGGTCACCGGAATGGTGCGAGCCACTGGCGGTGAGATCCACTTCAATGGGCATCCCATTCAGGCCGCGCCGATTCAAGAAATCTGTCATCGGGGAATCACCCGAACGTTTCAGAAGCCCTCAGTATTCGACAGCGAAACCGTCATGGGGAACGTGATCGTCGGCGCCCACTTCGGCACCGGCACTCCGTGGTGGAAAACCTTTCGCCGCGATGCCGAAGTCTGGCAACGTGCAGTGCAGGCTCTTGAATTCGTGGGGATGGCCGATCGGGCTGATGAACCTTCCGGCGACCTCCCGGTGTACGACAAGAAGCGCCTCATGATTGCCTCGGCGCTCGCGAGTGAACCGCAGATGCTGTTTCTCGACGAACCCTTCGGCGGGCTCACGGACGAAGAAATCGATGCGTTGCTGAGCCTCTTGCAACGCATCAACACCGAACAAGGGGTCACCATCGTGCTCATCGAGCACGTCATGCGCGCGCTGATGGCCCTCGCTGACCGAATCCTCATCATGGATCAGGGCAAGACCCTCATTCAAGGAGAGCCTCGCGCGGTGATGAGCGACCCGGAGGTGATCCGCGTCTACCTGGGTACCTCTGCCGACAGCACCGCACAGGCCGCGGGTGCGGATCGACTCAGCGACAAGCCCGCCGAACCTGGAGGCAAGTGATGCTGACGCTCGAGAACGTGGTAGCCGGTTACGGATCCACCACCATTGTGCAAGGAATTTCGCTTGAGGTTTCGAGCGGCAGTTGTGGAGTGCTAGTCGGCCCGAATGGGCACGGCAAGACGACCTTGCTTCGCGCGATCAGTGGGCTGCTCAAGGTCCGCTCCGGCAGTGTGACCTTCGATGGTGCAGACATCACGAAGCTGCGCGCCGAAAAGATTGTCGAGCGCGGACTCATCCATATCCCGCAGGGCGACCTCGTGTTTCCAGACATGACCGTTGCTGAAAACCTGCAGCTTGGAGCCTTCACCCGCACCGCGGCGAAGCGCGCGAAGCGCAGACTCGAGGAGGTGTACGACATCTTTCCCCGACTCTTGGAACGGGAGCATCAGCGCTCTCGTACCCTCTCCGGCGGGGAACGGCGCATGCTCGCGCTCGGTCGCGGCATGATGGGCGACGCGAAACTCATGATGATCGACGAACCCAGCCTGGGCCTCGCGCCGGTGATCATCGATGAGGTCTACCGACAGATTCGCCGGCTCATCGATTCTGGACTCACCGTGCTCTTGGTGGAGGAGAACTTCGGGCGTGCCCAGGAGCTCGCCTCTCAGATGCACCTCATCGAAAACGGTTCGGTCGTCAAGTCGGGTGCCCCGGCGGAGATCCTCGACGACCGCACCGTGCGAGAAACCTACCTGGGGGTAGCGGAATGAACCTGCTGCTGCAGACACTGGTCAGCACGATCGTTCAGGGATCCATGCTGGCGCTCATCACCATCGGCATGAGCCTCGTATACGGCACACTTCGCGTGTTGAACATGGCGCAAGGCGTCATGGTCATGGTGGGGGCAATGGCCGCCTACCTTGCAGTGGACAGTTTGGGTGTTTCGCCCTGGGTGGCGATCATCTTCGCGATACTGGCAACCTTCCTCTTGGGAATGGCCACGTACGGTCTCGGCGTCAGCCGTCTCATCGGGCGGTCTGGAGTCGACTTCGAGATGACCGCGTTCATCTCCACCTTCGCGATCGCTTCGATTGTGCAGAACGTGATTCAGCTCATTTACGGGCCACGGCAGAAGAACTTTCCGGTACTCCTCGAAGGTCGCATCACCCTGATCGAAGGGGTATCGATCACTTGGCATCAGATACTCACCGCGGTCATTGCGATCGGGGCACTTCTGCTCCTGGGGCTCTTCCTCAGTAAATCGAAGTACGGACTCGCCATCGTTGCGGTTGCCCAGAATCTCGATGCCGCCCGGCTCATGGGGATCCCGGCGCGGCGCGCCTACGTGCTGACGATGGGTCTCGCGGCAGCACTTGCCGGTCTGGCTGGCGTGCTGCTCGCCCCGGTGTACTTCGTGTCTCCGACCATGGGTGACCTTCCGCTGCTGCAGGCGCTGATCGTGGCGATCTTCGCCGGGTTGGGAAGCACCAAGGGCACGATCATCGCCGCGTACATCATTGGGTTTGTGCAGACCGTCGTGTCGATCTACTGGAGTTCGACGTACGCATTGCCAGTGCTCTATCTCCTGATCGTCGTGGTGCTCATCGTCAGACCATACGGCATTGCCGGCAAACCGCAGGAGGCGCGGCTATGAACCACAACACCGCACCACAGTCTGCAAGCACTCCCTCGTCGAGGGCGTCCGCAGCATCAACGCCACCGTCGGCGCCACAGTCGGCACCACCGTCGGCGTTGCGCGCATCGGTGCCATGGAACGCGAGAGCACTCGGATGGCCCCAGCCCCGCGCGGCATTCGCCACCGCAGGTATTCTCCTCGCCGTGGTCTTTCCGTTCATCGCGCCCGACCGGAGTTGGCTGTCAGTAGCGACACTCGCCATGGTGTGGATCACGCTCGGCCACAGCTGGAACCTGCTCCTCGGTTACGGCGGTCTGTGGAACTTCGGCCAGCTCGCCTTCTATGCCCTCGGCGCGTATGCGTCGGCACTGTTGACGATATATCTTCCCATCTCGCCTTGGCTCAGTCTGCCCCTCGCCGGGCTCGTGTCCGCAGTTATAGCGCTTCTCCTATCAGTGCCGATTCTGCGTCTTCGCGGCATCTATGTGTCGCTGCTGACCTTTGGTTTCGCCGAAGTCGTGCGCTTGCTCATCATCGCTGATCAGAGCGGTGTCACCGGCGGATCCTACGGCATTTCAGGCTTCGACGGCTTCGGATTTACCGGCCCGAACGCCGGTCGATTTGAGTACTGGGTAGTGTTGGGATTCGCGCTCGCCGCAACCCTTGCCGTGCTGTTCATCGTGCGTTCGCCGCTGGGGAACGGCATGATCGCCATGCGAGACAACCCGGCGCTTGCAGCAGCCCGTGGCATCAGCCAGAAGACCTACCAGATGCTGATCTTCGCAATCTCGGGGTTCATGGCCGGCGTTGCCGGTGGCCTCTACGCCTTCGTATTCAAGGTGGCTTCACCGACCATGATGGGACTCGTGCCGATGACACTGGTGGTGACCATGCTGGTGGTCGGGGGTCTCGGCACCGTCATGGGGCCGATCGTGGGAACGCTCTTGATCTCTTTTGTGCAGTTGCAACTCCAAGACACCCCCGAGATTCGGCTTGCCGCATTGGGCATCGTTCTGCTCGCGGTCATCCTCCTCATGCCTCGCGGCCTCGTGCCATTCATTGGCGGGCTCTGGGGAAGATTCCAAGGATGGATGAACCATGACGACGACGAAGGCGATGAAGCTCCCGCCGAAACGTCGCCGAGATCCGCGAACTAGGAAACGAGAAACCCGCCGTCGACCGGAAGAACGGCACCCGTGATGTAGCTCGCGGCCGCACTGCTGAGGAACAAGCAGGCGGCCGCGACCTCGTTTGCCTCGCCGAGGCGTCGGAGCGGGAGCCGCTGCAGGAGGCCAGCGGTCGCATGCTCGTGCTGGGTGATCGTGGTCATGGGCGTGTTGATGACGCCCGGCGCGACCGCGTTTACCCGGATGCCGCGTGGGCCGAGTTCTGCGGCTAATTGCGTGGTGAGCGAGACGACGGCCCCCTTGCTTGCGGCGTAGGCTGCGCACGGCTCAAACCAATCCCCACGCGCATAGGCGATCGAGGTCAACAAGACGAGCGAACCGCCGGTCATGATGCGGCTCGCCCCGCGAGCGACCAGGAACGAACTGGTGCTGTTGGTGCGCATGCTGTGCTCCCACTCATCGAGCGACATGTCGCCGACCGGGGCCTGCCGGTAAATGCCCGCGCTGTGGATCACCGCATCGGGCGCACCACCCAGCGTCTCCGCGGCGCGCCCGAACACCTCATCAAGTGCTGCGGCATCAGTGACGTCAGCGATCCGCGCGATAAAGCGGCCGGGGCTCGAGCTGGTGCTGGGTGCGGGCTCGGCGAGGGGGGAAGGGGCGTGGCGATCGATGCCGAGCACCGTGCCGCCAGCATCCACTGCCGCCTGTGCGACAGCGCGCCCGATGCCTGACTGTGCTCCGGTAACGATCATGCGTTGGGGGAGTGAAAAAGAGGTGTGAGTCATGATCCACCCAGTCCATCATGTTGACATGGCTGCCGCGTCGGGTGAATGACGGAATTAGGATTCGTGAATACTAGATCTCAGCAGGGCTCTCGACGCTCGACTACCCGCGGAAGGGTGCCGTGACGAGTGGGGTCGAATTGTGAGCGAAAGGAGTGGCAATGGGTGATCAAGTCGTCGACGAGGCGTGGCTGACCGAGCTGGTCAGTGCGTGGCCCGGGGCAGAGGCCGCTGAGAAGCCCGAGTGGGAAACCTTTGTGCTCACGGTCGCGGGCAAGATCTTCGGCATCTTCGGGGTGGGTAGCGGTGAGCTCCTCCTCACGCTCAAGGGTGATCCGCTCGACAACGTGGCCCTGCGGCAGGCATACCCGGAGGTCGTGCCCGGCTATCACGTCAACAAAAAGCACTGGAACTCGGTGCGTCTCGACATCTCGACCCTTTCGCGAGCACACCTCTCAGAGCTCGTCGAGGAATCGTATGCCCTGGTGTTTGCGTCGCTCACGAAGAAGCTGCAGCAGGAGATTCGCGAGGCTCACCGCATCGATCGCCTCACCCGCGAGGGGGAGTGAAGCGGCGCGTCAGCCCCTCTCGTCTTTCTTGCTTTGCTTATTCTCGCTCTTCGTTTCTTCGGCGGAGAGGGAGATCGGGGTCGTCGACGCGATCTCATCCGAGAACTGTTCGGGGTGCACGACTGAGATCGACTGGGTACGGTCGAGAGTGAGCCGCCACATCGAGTCTCCACGGTGGATCCGCCCCGACGTCACCAACCACACCAGGCCGCCGATGCAGCCGATGAGCGCGGCGAGAGCTCCGACGCCGATCGCCCAGCGCGGGCCCATCGTGTCGGCAACCCACCCAATGATCGGCGCACCGATCGGCGTGCCGCCCATCAGGATCGCCATATAGATCGCCATGACGCGCCCGCGCAGGGCCGGGTCGGTTGTGGTTTGCACCACCGCATTCGCCGTGGTGAGCAGTGTCACCACCGCGAACCCGGTCAGCATGAGGCTTGCGGCATACAACCAGTAGTTCGGCATGAAGGCAGACACAATGCTGGCGACCGCGAAGAACCCCGACGCGCCAATCACCACGCTGATGCGCGCACGTTCGCGCCGGGCTGCGAGCAGTGCGCCCGTCAGCGACCCGATCGCGAGGATCGAGGAGAGTAGCCCGAAGCCGTCTGCATCCTTCCCGAACTCCACCGCCATGGTCGAGGCGATGATCGGAAAGTTCATCCCGAACGCGCCCATCAGAAACACGATGCCGAACACGACGAGCAGGTCGCGGCGCTTCGAAACGTAGCGGAAGCCCTCAAGCAGGCTCCGTTTCTGGGCGCTGCGCACGCGGGTGGGGAGCTGATCCACCTGAAGCATCTTGATCATGACCAGCATGATGAGGAACGTTACGGCGTTCACCAGGAACACCCAGCCCGAGCCGATCGCGACGATCGTGAAACCGGCCACCGCCGGTCCGATGAGTCGCGCAACGTTGAAGGCTGCAGAGTTCAGCGCGACCGCGTTCGAGGCGTTCTGTAGGGACACGATGTCGGTCACGATGGTCTGCCGCGCCGGGTTATCGAACGCCATCACCACGCCGAACAGAAGCGCCAGAAGGTACAGGTGCCAGAGCTGTGCTTGACCGCTGAGCAGCAGCAGGCCGAGCAGCACCGCGAGCACCGTGAACGCGGATTGCGTGACGTACAACACGTGACGCCGGTCGAAGCGGTCGGTCACCCACCCGGTGACCGGTACAAGCAGCAGAGGCGGGGCGAACTGCAGGGCCATGGTGATGCCGACGGCGGTGGCGTCGTAATTGGTGACCTCAGTGAGTACGACCCAGTTCAGGGCGGTCGCCTGCATCCAGGTGCCGATGTTCGAGACGAGAGCGCCGATGAACCAGACCCGGTAGTTGAATGATGCGAAGGAGCGGAACATCGCGGTCATAGGCCGGCCAGCTTGTTCAGGGCGGCGGTCGCCTCGGTGAGTGTGCGCTGCTCACCTTCGGTGAGCTCGTGCATTGCGTGGGCGAGCCAGCTCGTGCGCACGCGCTTGATTTCGGTGACGAGGGTGGATCCCGCCTCAGTGATCTGCACCGAGACCTTGCGGCCGTCTGAGCTGTCGGCGACGCGCTGCACGAGGCCCTGCCCTTCGAGGCAGTTCACCGTGCGATTCATGGACGGCGCGGATACACGCTCGCGTGCGGCGAGCTCGCCGAGTGACATGGGGCCTTCGTGGAAGAGAGCTGCGACAACGACGTGCTGGGCATCGCTCAGCTGGTTCGCTCCGCGTTCGGCGCGCAGGCGGCGTGCCAGCCGAAAGACGGCGAGGCGTAGGTCAGCGGCCTCTTGGAAGTGCGCGGCCTTCTGCAAGTGCGCAGCCCCCTGCAAGTGCGCGGCCTCCTCGAAGTGCGCAGCCCCCTCGGGGCGGGTATCGGGGGAAGTCTCGGCTGACATGTTACTTAGTTTAGCTAATTAGTTTTGCTAAGCAAATTGTGTGCCTCTGCCCCGTGCCTCCTACCCTGTGCCCTCTGCCTCTGCCTCTGCCTCTGCCTCTGCCTCTTCCTGCTTCCTACCTGCTGCCCTCGGCCTCTTGCTTGCTACTTACTACTTCTTACTCTCTACTTCCTGCTCTCTGCCTCCTACCCTCGGTCGCCTGGCCTCGGTCTCCTGCTTCCTGCTTCCTACCTGCTGCCCTCTGCCCTCGGCCCTCTGCCTCTTACTTGCTACTTCCTACTCTCTGCCTCCTGCCTTCCGTCTCCTGCCCTCGGTCGCCTGCTTCCTGCCTCCTTCCCTCGGCACGGCGGCCCCGTGCGCCGCCCGCCACCTCTGAGGTCTGGGTCTGCGGTCTGGATCCGAGGTCTGGGTCTGAGACCTGGTTCTCACGCCTGAAGGCTGGGGCCACAGGATCTTTGTGGTGGGTCCGGGGTGGGGAAACGGAGCGGCCCCCGCGATCCACTGGGGGTGAAATCGCGGGGGCCGCTGGTTGTAAAGCTCACTCGGTCTCGCAGGACTCATCCCGCAGCGCGGGGACTTTCCCCAAATAGCGGCTTGAAGGCCTTGTTTCCATCAACTTGGGGAAGGTCGGGAGTCGCCTTCGTCGTGTCTTGCTTTCCAAGTGCGGGGACTTTCCCCAAGTTGAGGTCTGAAGGCCTTGTTTCCATCAACTTGGGGAAGGTCGGGAGTCGCGTTCGTCGTGACTTGTTTCCCAGTGCGGGGGCTTTCCCCATTTTGAGGTTTGGGGGCCTCTTTTTCATCAACTTCGGGAAAGTCGGGAGCGGGTGAGAGGGTGAGAGGGTGAGCGGACTGCCGGCCGACCGGGCTGCAGGGTGGGGTTTGGGTCGGGCGGGCTAGCTTCCGACCGGGCTGCAGGGTGGGGTTTGGGTCGGGCGGGCTAGCTTCCGACCGGGCTGCAGGGTGGGGGTTGGGTCGGGTGGGATAGCTGGCGGGCGGGCGGGATGGCCGCAGGCCGGGCGGGCTAGCTTCCGCCCGCCCGGCCTGCTGCCTGCCTAACCCTTGAAGGTCTCGAAGATCTTCGTGTAGTTCGACATTTCCTCGTTGTTGCACGGCGTGACCGGCTGGGCGAGGTCGTAGCCCTCGGGCACCACGATTGCCGAGCTGTTCTTCAGCTCCTCGCTCATGAGCTCGTCGGTGCCCTCAACGCCCGAGGCGTACGCCTGGAAGTTCACGGCCACGGCCATGTTCTCGGGATCGAGCATCCAGTTCAGGAACGTCTTGGCCTGATCCACATTCTTCGCGCCGACCGGAATCGCGTGGTTGTCCTGCCACAGTGCGATGCCCTCTTCGGGGTAGACGTACTTCAGGGTCGGACGGTCCTGAGCTGCGCGGTGACCTGCGCCGTTCCAGATCATCGCCATCGTCTGCTCGCCGTTGGCGAGACGCTCAAGGATGCCATCGCTGTTGATGGTGCCGACGCGTGGCTTGAAATCCATCAGTAGATCCTGCGCCGCCTGCAGTGCTTCACCGTCAGTGGTGCAGAAGTCACCTCCGACGACCCGCAGTGCTGAATTGACGACCTCGGTCTGGTCGTTCATTGTGCCGACCTTACCGGCCGACTCGGGCGGGTTGAAGTAGTCCTCCCACGAGGTGAGCTCTTCGGTGATGACTGCGGTGTCATACATGAACGAAGTTGTGCCGTACAGGTATGGCGTGGTGTACATGCGACCCTCGTCGAAGTACACATCCATGAAGTCATCCTTGATGTTGTCACCGTTGGGGAGGCTCTGCGAGTCGAACTCGAGCAGCAGGCCGTCGTTCGCGAGGATCTCGACCATGTAATCGCTCGGTACAACGACGTCGTAGCCTGCGCCGTCAGATGCGCGCAGCTTCGCCTCGAGGCTCTCGTTCGAGTCGAAGAAGTCGACGTTGAGGGTGATGCCGGTGTCGTCTTTAAACTTCTTGACCAGTTCGTCGGGGAAGTAGTCGCTCCACGTGTAGAGGTTCACCTCGCCGCTCGTTGCCTCGACGTACTCGGTCGACGCCGTGGTCTCGCCGCCGCCGGAGTCGGAAACTCCGCCACCGCAAGAGGTGAGGGCGAGCGCCCCCACGGCCGATATGGCCAGTGCTGAGGCGATCCGGCGCCCCGTCTTGGTATTACGCATGTTGCTTGCTCCTTCGTTGTGATTGCCAGAAAGTAATGAGGGTGACGACGATCGCGAGCACGAGCAGCATCGTCGCGATGACGTTGACTGCGGGGCTGGCGCCGCGCCGAATGAGGCTGAATAGGAACACCGGAAGCGGTGTAGCCCCAGATGCCGACAGGAAGTTCGAGATGATGAAGTCGTCGAGCGAGATCACGAATGCGAGGATCGCGCCCGAGATGATGCCCGGCACCAGCAGCGGCAGCGTAATGCGCCGGAACATCTGCCACGAGTTGGCCCCGAGGTCTGTGGCGGCCTCGAAATAGGTGGTGCCGAGGCTGCGCAGGCGCGCGCGGATCGGCATCAGCGCAAACGGGATGCAAAACGAGGTGTGCGCGAGCATCAGTGCGGTCATACCGGGCGGCAGGCCGATCATGCGGATGAAGCCAAGGGTCGCGACCGCGAGCACGATTTCAGGGATCACGAGCGGCGCGGTGAGGATCGCGGTGGCGATCGCGCTGCCCTTGGCTCGGAGGCGCTCCACCGAAAGTGCGAAGAGGATCGCGAAGCTCGTCGCCACAATCGTTGCCACCAATGCGATCTGCAGCGAGACCCACACCGAGTTCAACAGGTTCGAGTTCTGCGCGACCTCGCCGAACCAGCGCACGCTGAAACCCTTCCAGATGAGCGCGGAGTCGCCGTCGTTGAAGGCGTAAATCGTGGTGATGAGGATCGGCACGTAGAGGAACACGATGCCGAAGATCGCGATCGGCGCGACGCCGGGGAAGTCGCGCAGTCGCAGCGCGCGCGGAGCCTTGCGGGGCTGAGTCACCGTCATAGTGAGATCTCCACCTTCTTGCCGGATTTTCTGGAGTAAAGGGCGATCCCGATCAGCGCGATCATGAGCATCACCAGGATGATCACCGACAGGGCTGCGCCAAATGGCCAGTTGCGGGAGTCACCGAACTGCGAGGCGATGAGGTTACCGACAAGCAAGACCTTGCCGCCGCCGAGCAGTACCGGTTGCACGTAGGAGCCAAACGCGGGCATAAAAACGAGCAGGATGCCCGAGATGATGCCGGGTGTTGCGAGCGGGAGGATGATGCGGCGCATCACCGTCACCTTGCGCGCCCCTAGATCGTAGGCGGCCTCCGCGAGGCGGAAATCGAACCCCGCGAGCGACGCGTAGATCGGCAGCACCATGAACGGGAGAAACGTGTAGATGAGACCGAGTTGCGAGGCGAGCGGCGTGTACAGCAACTCCATCTTCGGCAGGCCGAGCGCCGCAGCCCCATTGTTCACGATGCCGTTGTCATTCAGGATCAGCATCCACGCGTAAGTGCGCACGAGAAGGTTGGTCCAGAACGGCACCGTGATGAGCATCACCAGGAGGTTCTGGGTCTTCTCCGGGCGCGTCGCGATCCACAGCGCAATGGGGAAGGCGAGCACCAGGCACACAATCGTGGTGACCGAGGCCTGCCAGAGCGAATCTCCGAGCACCGAGAGGTAGCGCGGGTCGAACGCCGTGTTGCCGAGGAAGTCGCTCTGGAACAGGAAGTTTACGTACGGCTCGAGTGTGAACTCGTAGATGATGCCACCGCCCGTCGGCGGGCGCGTCATGAACGAGAAGATGATGATGATGACAAGGGGGCCGACGGTAAAGAGGGCGGCGATGACGAGTGCCGGAATGACTGCGATCCAGGGGAATCGACCCGGCACCTTCTCCGGCTTCTTCTTTTTCGTCGCAAGCGGCACCATGTTCACGCCGGTACGGTCGTCCCGCACGGTGGGGGAGTCGGGGCCGAGTTCGGTGCCAAGACCGGTGCTCATCGGGTGCCCTGCGGTTCGATGCGTGCCGTGGCGCGGCCGGGGGCGCCGTGGCCTGCCGCGGTCTCGGGCGTGAGGGGGCGAAGCGACACGGGGTCGGCGTAGAGCGACACCTCCGCGTCGGGCTGCACCTCTGCCGGGAACGGCGGCGGCACTCGCACCGCGAGCTCCGTGCCGTCTGCCAGGGTCACGTTGCAGCGCAGGTCGGTGCCCATGTAGACGAGCTTCGAGATACGACCCGACGCAAACCGCACGCCCGTCGGGATGAGGCTCACCCGTTCGGGGCGAATGGTGAGCGTCACCTCGCCGGTCGGGGTATCGACGACCTTCGGCAGGGTGACCGGGTCACCGCCGGGGAGCGTCACCACGAGGCGCTCATCCGCCCCGGAAGTTTTGCCGCTGCTAACAGCGCCACCTGCGCCGCCGCCTGCGTCACCACGGCTCACCCGCTGCGCCACTGTTGTCACGAAGTTTGTCTCGCCGATGAAGTCGGCCACGAAGCGGCTCGCTGGCTTCTCGTAGATCTCTTCCGGCGTGCCGATCTGCTCGGGGCGGCCCTGGTTGAAGACCGCGATGCGGTCACCCATGCTCAGCGCCTCCTCCTGGTCGTGCGTGACGAACACGAAGGTGATGCCGGTGGTGCGCTGCAGGCGCTTCAGTTCGGACTGCATGCCACGCCGCAGCTTCAGGTCGAGCGCGGCGAGCGGCTCGTCGAGCAGCAACACCTGCGGCTGCTTAGCGAGTGCCCGGGCGAGCGCCACGCGCTGCTGCTGGCCGCCCGAGAGCTGCGTCGGCTTACGGTTTGCCATGTCGGAAAGCTGCACGAGTTCGAGCATCTCGGTGACGCGGGCGTCGACCTCCGGCTTCTTGCGGCCCTCCATTTCGAGGCCGAACGCGATATTCTGCGCGATCGTCAGGTGCGGGAAGAGCGCGTATGACTGGAACACCGTGTTCACTGGCCGTTCGTGCGGGGCCAGTTGATCTATCCGAGTGCTGCCGAGGTGGATCTCACCGCCATCGAGCGAATCGAGCCCGGCGATCGAGCGCAGCAGGGTGGTCTTGCCGCAACCTGAGGGCCCGAGCATGACGAAAAACTCGCCCTGCTTAATGGTGAATGACACGTCGTCGATTGCGTTGACGTGTGTCTTCTCGGGAGTGATAAATGTCTTGCGCGCGCCCGAGATGGTGAGCTCGCGCGACGGGGAATCTGCGGGATCAATACGGTCGTGCCCGCTGATGGTCGGGATGGGCGTGGTCATAAATCGCCTGCTTCCTGAATGCCCGAGCCCGCGTCGGTGCGAGCCTGTGTCGTTGCGACTCGCGTGGATGCGAGCCTGTGAAAGTCGGGGGCCGCTTCGGCGCGGACCCTTGTGAACGATAAACCTAATGGGGTTAGATAAGGAGCGCAAGGGTTGTGATGCGACCGTTCCCGCTTGGTTACCAATTTGAAATGTTTACGCAACAACCATGAGCAACGCTGCGATGGGAGGTGAGTGATGGGTGAGACGGCGAAGCTAGGCGCCGCGAAGGCGAACCTGAATGCCGAGAAGGCGAACCCGAATAGCGCGAAGTCGACGCCCGGTGCCGCGAAGGCGAAGCCCGCCGCAACGGTTTCGAAGCAGCCTTCCGAGACGCCCCGGCGAGCGGGGAGGCCCTCGCGACCTGCCCTGACTGAATCAGTCATCGCGCGGGAAGCCCTCGCGATTATCGACGAGCTGGGCTGGGCAGCCTGCACCATGAAGCTGATTGCCCACCGCCTCGGTGTGCGCTCGCCCTCCCTCTACCACCACGTCGACGGGCAGAAAGGTCTCGTCGACCTCGTGCGCGCACTCGTAGTGCGCGAGATCCACACCCCGGGTCTCGATCGGCAGCCCTGGGACGAAGCGATCCACACCTTCGGTCTCGCCTACTATCGCGCCTTCGCCCGCCACCCCAACACCATTCAGGTGCTGTCGACAACGCCGGTGCGAGACGCTGGCACGCTCGCGATGTACGAACTCTTCCTGCGCACCTTGACGGAGCAGGGCTTTGAGCCGGTGCGCGCCTTCGAGGCGCTACTGGGCCTTGAGCACCTCGCCCTCGGTTTCGCCTACGAGTGGAACGCTGAAGACCTCATGCTCGACCCCGACGTGGTCGCGGCGCAGGGCGCGCCCATTCTCGCGGCGATCACGCGCGGGCGTACCGACCAGCGACGCGTCGCTGAAACGACCTTCATGAACCTCTTGAATCGCTATATCGAAATGTTCCGCCACGAACTCGACGACCTGAAAGGCGCCCCCGCATGAGCACATCAACCCCGACGCACGCCACCCCGGCTGACCACGCCGCTGCCGACCTGGTGATCCACAATGCCCGCATTTGGAGCGACGGGGCCATGCTGCCGCACACCGCGCTCGCCGCAGCAGACGGGCGCATTGTGGCGCTCGGTGGCGACGAAATTGTGGATCGCTTCTCGGCCAGCCGGGTCATCGACGCACGCGGCGGACTCGTCACCCCGAGCTTCGTCGACGCGCACGTGCACACCACCATCGGTGGCATCGAATCGCTGCGCTGTGACCTGACTGCGTGCGCGAACGCCGAGGAGGTCTACGCCGAGATCGGGCGATACGCCGCGGCGAACCCAGAACTGCCCTGGATCGTGGGTGGAGGGTGGCGGATGCCGCAGTTCCCGGGGGGCACGCCCCTGCGCGAAGACCTCGATCGGGTGGTGCCTGACCGCCCCGTTTATCTGATCAATGCCGATCATCACGGGGCGTGGGCGAACACTCGGGCGCTCGAGCTCGCCGGCGTCACCGCCGAGACCCCCGACCCGGCCGACGGGCGCATCGAGCGTGATGCCACGGGCGCGCCCTCAGGCACGCTGCAGGAGGGGGCCGCCGAACTCGTCGCAGCGGTGATTCCCGTGACCACCGATGCTGAGATGCGGGCGGGGCTGCTCGCCGGAGAGCAAGTGATGTTCCGGTACGGGATCACCGGATGGCAAGAGGCCATCCTCGGCAGCTACGCCGGCTACACCGATTTCACGCCCATCTATCGTTCACTCATCGACGCAGGCGAGCTGCGCGGTCGGGCTAGCGGTGCGTTGTGGGTGTCGCGCGACTTCGACGGACTCTCGATTGAAGACTTCGTGGCAGATCTCGAGCGTCGACGCGCGCAGTACGAGCGCGAGGGGCTCACGCTCGACACCGCGAAAATCATGGTCGACGGGGTGCCCGAAAACGAGACAGCCGCGATGGAAGAGCCCTACATCGCCGAATGCTCCTGCACCGGTGGATCAGGCCTCGCCTACTTTAGCCGCGAGCAACTGCTCGGGCTCGTGCCGCTGCTCAACGCCCGCGGCTTCACCGCGCACTTTCACGCCATCGGCGATCGCGCGGTGCGGTACGCACTCGATGCGGTGGCCGCGGTGCCCGAGGCGGATCGCGCCCGCGTCCGCAACCACATTGCGCACCTGCAGATCATCAATCCGGTGGATCTGCCCCGGTTTGCCGAACTCGGCGTGACCGCCAACCTGCAGGCCGTGTGGGCGTGCCTCGACCCGCAGATGCTCACCCTCACGATGCCGCTCATGGGCGAGGAGCGGGCCGGCTGGCAGTACCAGTTCGCCTCTCTCGAGCGCGCCGGGGCGGCGCTTGCCTGCGGATCTGACTGGCCGGTCTCGAGCCCCGATCCGTGGCAGGCGATGCACGTCGCCGTCACCCGTCGCGAGCCTGGGGTGACGGAGTTTGATCCGCTGCTGCCGAATGAGGCGCTGTCGCTGTCGTCGATTCTGACGGCATACACCCGCGGCTCCCACCAGCTGCTCGGCATGCCGGGCGGGTCGATCGAGGTGGGCAAGGTGTGCGATGTCGCGGTGGCGGATCGCGACCCGTTCGCGGCAGACGCCTCCGAGATCCACCTCACCCGCAACCTCGTCACCGTGGTCGCCGGGGAGGTGGTGTTCGAAGCGGAGTGAGTCGGGCGTGAGGCGGGAGCGGCTTCCTTCGCGCGCCGCTGCCGTATCTCCCGCTCCCGCTGCTCCCGCTCCCGCTGCCGCCCGCCCGCGCGAGTCCGTGGGCAGTAGATGCTCGAAAGCACGGGCTTTCCGACATCTCCTGCCCACGGACTCGCGCGAGAGGGAAGCCCGAGTGTCTGCGTGATGTGCGAGAGGCTCTGCAGTGCGTGGTTTAGGCGGTGAGGAGTGCCGGGAGGAGCGCAAGGAGCGCCCCGCCGGCCGCGCCCACGAGCACCACGACCCACGGGGGAGTGCGCCACGACACCAGCAGTACGAAGCAGACGAGGGCGAGGGCGAAGGTGGCGGGATCCACTATCGCGGTGACGAAGACCGGATCGTAGAGGGCCGCCGCAAGGATGCCAACCACGGCCGCGTTCGCGCCGCGCATGATCGCCTGGGCGGAGCGCTTCGTGCGGAAGGTATTCCAAAACGGAAGCACCCCGACGAGTAGCAGCAGCCCCGGCAGGAACACCGCGACCAGTGCTACCGCGGCTGTCACGAGGCCTGCGGGGCCGGGCTCGGCGAGCGCACCGAGGTACGCGGCAAACGCAAACAGTGGACCCGGCACGGCCTGCGCCGCGCCGTACCCTGCGAGGAAGACGTCGGGGGAGACCCAGCCGCCGTGCACACCCACACCCGCGCTCAAGCTCCCAGAGAATGCGTTGCCTGTTGCGGCGCCGGCCGCGCCGGGGTCACCCGCACCGCCCGAGCTCCCCATCACCACCTCGGCCTGAAGAAGAGGGAGCACGACGTGCCCACCGCCGAACACGAGCGCGCCAGCGCGATAGAAGGAGTCGGCCACGTGAATCGCGGTACCGCCTGGCGTGCTACCGGAAGTATTGATTGCAGTGCTAGCCGCAGGATTGCCTGCGGCAGTGACGGTGCTGTTACTTGGTGCGGTGCCGACAGTCGCCGCCGCGACAGGGAGGGCCACGAGCAGCGCGGCGAAGAGGCTGAGAGCGGTGATGCCGACGCGACGCGAGACCGGAATGCGCATTGTGGAAGCCACGGGGGTGCTCGCCGGAGAATCCCGACACAGGAAGTACCCGGCGATGCCACCGACCGTGATCGCGCCGACCTGTCCAACCGGGCCCGCGACAAACAACACACCGATCGCGGCGACGACCGCGACCCCGGCGCGGCGAGCGTCAGGCGTCAGCGTTCGAGCCATGCCCCACACCGCCTGCGCAACGATCGCGACCGCGACGACCTTCAGCCCAGCGAGCATCCCCGCGCCGACCGCGTTGTCGAAGAGCGTGGCCCCGTACGCGAACGCGACGAGGAGGATCGCCGACGGCAGGGTGAACGCGATCCACGCGGCAAGCGCGCCGAGCGGACCCGCGCGAAGCAGGCCCAGCGCGAACCCCACCTGGCTTGACGCGGGCCCGGGCAGAAACTGTCCGAGCGCGACGAGATCCGCGTATTCGCTCTCTCGCAGCCACTTGCGGCGGGTCACGAGTTCGTCGCGGAAGAACCCCAGGTGAGCGATCGGGCCGCCGAAGGAGGTAAGCCCGAGCTTCGTGAACGCGCGAAATACCTCGCCCGCGCTGCCGCTCGGCGCCGAGCCCGCGGCCGTCGCCGATTGATTCATCGGTGGATCCTCACGCACACCACGCACGGTAGCAGGTGCAGGTAACGCGTTGGGGTTTACGCGAGCGGGATCGGCTGCGTCGTTGGCGGGGGCTCGCCCGTGGCGCGCCGCGAGCGGGTGAGCCCGACCGTTCCGCCCACCACGAGAATGAGCACGGCCGTCCAGATCGCGCCGTAAGTGAACCACTCGCCCGGCGCGATCCGTTCGCCAATCAGCACCGCCGCGACGACGAGCAGCGCCGGCTCAAGATAGCTCAACAGACCGAAGACGCTCATTGAGAGGTAGCGCGAGGCGAGCAAATAGAGCAGCAGCGCGAAGGCCGCGAAGAGAGAGATGCTGGGTGCAGCCCACCAGAGCGCGGGGTTCGCGTCGAGGAGGGATCCACTGGAAAAGTTGAGCCACACCACGGCGACCGCGAGCGGAAACATCACCGCCATCTCCCAGAACATGCCCCCGAGGTGCCCGGTGCCCAGCGCACGGCGCAGCACGAAATACACGGGGTATCCAAGGGCCACGACGAGCGTCTCCCACGAGATCCCGCCGACCCGCACGATCTCGAACACGACGCCGACCGCGGCGACAGCCGCGGCGATCCACTGCCACCAGACCATGCGGTCGCCGTAGAGAAACCGGCCGACCAGCACCAGCACCAGAGGGAGCAAGAAGTAGCCGAGGGCGACCTGCATCGCGCGGCCGTTCAGGGGCGCCCAGCTGAAGATCCAGAGCTGAAGGGCGAGGAGCATGCCTGACGCGATGATGCCGAGAGCGAGCAGTGGCGTGCGCCTGATGCGGCGCGCCACCTCCGAAGCGAGGCCCCATCGGTGCAGCGCTAGGAGCACTGCCGCGATGAAAGGCAGCGATACCACCGTGCGAACGGCCCACACTGCCTCGCCAGGCATTGGGGCGAGAAGTGGGGTGAGGAAATAGATCAGGCCGAATGCGACCGACGACCCTACTGAGACAAGCACGCCGCGGCCGTGGGAGTTCGTGGCGGAGGTCATGATGTCCTTGGTTTCGGGTCGTGGGACAGCGGGGTCGTTATGTCTCGGGGTTGAGGAATCGTTGTGTCTAAGGACTCGGGGTATCGGGGTGTCGGGATATCGGGGTGTGGGCTTGCTGGGCTGGGGAGCGCGGGCAGGGTGTTCGCGGACGGGGAGAGGCTAGCGATCGCGCGGCATTGAGAACTGGAGAGTGAACGCAGAAGACCCCGGCCCGACAACGGGGACCGGGGTCTTCGGTAACCGCACTAAAGCTCGATCGCCCCAATAATCTCGCCATACTCGGTCTCGCCGATGGGCTTGAAGCCGATGCGCAGAAAGAACTCTTCCGGGCCCTCTTCGCCGCGTTCCCAGAGCACCGTAAGGCGCTCGACCCCGCGGCGGCGGGCTTCCTCGATCAGGGCTTCGACCGCGAACCGACCCACGCCCTGCCCCTGCGCCTCGGCATCAACGTTGATGCGCCAGAGCGCCGCCTTGAATTCTTCCTGCAGCGCGTCGGGGTCAAAGTTGCCGTGAATGAACCCAACCACCCGGTCGTCGTCGAGCACGACCCGCTGCCAAGCGGTGTGCATGGGGGTCACGGCTGCGGCCGCCGCATACGACACGGGGCTCACAAACTGCTCTTGCCCCGGCTTCAGCCCGAGGCTATTGACGTGCACAATCGTGGAAGCGGACAGTTCTTCGAGTCTGAGGTGGCTCATGCTTTCAGGCTAGCGTGCATCGCTGCGAGCGCAAGTGTCGACGCACCATTGTGGATCGAGGTATCTCGACATCGAGATACCTCTGAAACTCGGGTAGACTGCTCTGGGCCCATCACGGCCCATTCCGGGGGCTGGCCCGTCGAGTTCGCCTGAGCGCCATCTCGACTGAGCTCACCACGCTCGCCGCCCCGCCCACCAGACTCCAGCGCACAGATTACGGAGAAGCGATGTCGAAGATCAAGGTAGAAGGCACCGTCGTCGAGCTCGACGGCGATGAGATGACACGAATTATTTGGCAGTTCATTAAGGACCGCCTGATCCACCCCTACCTCGATCTCACGCTCGAGTACTACGACCTCGGTATTCAGCACCGCGACGACACTGACGACCAGGTCACCATCGATGCGGCGCACGCCATTCAGAAGCACGGCGTCGGCGTGAAGTGCGCGACCATCACCCCCGACGAGGCCCGCGTCGAGGAGTTCGGCCTGAAGAAGATGTGGCGGAGCCCGAACGGCACGATCCGCAACATTCTCGGTGGCGTGATCTTCCGTGAGCCGATCATCATCTCGAACATCCCCCGCCTCGTGCCCGGCTGGAACAAGCCCATCATCATCGGCCGTCACGCCTTCGGCGACCAGTACCGCGCTACCGACTTCCGCTTCCACGGCGAGGGCACCCTCACCGTCGAGTTCACACCGAAGGATGGCGGTGAGCCGCAAAAGTTTGAGGTCTACCAGTCGCCCGGTGACGGTGTGGCGCAGGTGCAGTACAACCTTGACGACTCGATTCGCGACTTTGCGCAGGCTTCGCTGAACTACGGCCTGTCGCGTAATTACCCCGTCTACCTGTCGACGAAGAACACCATCCTGAAGGCCTACGACGGCCGTTTCAAAGACATCTTCCAGGAGGTCTACGACGCCGAGTTCAAGGAGAAGTTCGAGGCAGCTGGGCTGACCTACGAGCACCGTCTTATCGACGACATGGTCGCCTCGGCCATGAAGTGGGAGGGCGGCTACGTCTGGGCCTGTAAGAACTACGACGGCGATGTGCAGTCTGACACCGTTGCGCAGGGCTTCGGGTCGCTCGGGCTCATGACCTCGGTGCTGGCCACGCCAGACGGAAAGGTTGTGGAGGCCGAGGCCGCACACGGTACCGTGACCCGTCACTACCGTCAGCACCAGCAGGGCAAGCCCACCTCGACCAACCCGATCGCGTCGATCTTCGCTTGGACTCGTGGGCTCGCGCACCGCGGCAAGCTTGACGGCAACCAGGAACTCATCGACTTCGCGCTGACCCTGGAAGATGTGGTCATCAAGACTGTTGAGTCGGGTGCGATGACGAAGGATCTCGCGCTGCTGGTCGGCCCCGAACAGGGTTACCAGACCACCGAGGTTTTCCTCGAAACCATCGACAAGAACTTGCAGGCACGACTGGCTTAGAGCGAAAGCAACGCTTTCGCTGCCAGGCGTGGTGACGCTACTGCGTCAGCTGGCTTAGAGCGAAAGCAACGCTTTCGCTGCCAGGCGTGGTGACGCTACTGCGTCAGCTGGCTGAGAGCGAAAGCAACGCTTTCGCTGCCAGGCGTGGTGACGCTACTGCGTCAGCTGGCTGAGAGCGAAAGCGGATCGTGGATCGCCAGGGGGGCGGGCGCTTCAGCGCCTGCCTCCTTCGCTGTCTTGCCTGCCTGCCTGATGCGCTGCCTGCCTGCTGCGCTGTTTGCCCGCTTGAGTGGGCACTAGATGCTCTATTGATTGGTTTTTCCGACATCTACTGTCCACATTCTTGCGTAAGATGCAGGTGCGGGCCTCGACCGGGATCCACCGTGCAAGGGAGACGGCGACGATGATGCACCAACAACTCGGCGCCGATGCCTCGCGTATTTCGCGCGCGCACTTCGACCTCTCGGGGGAGACCCTGGCTGAGCTGGGGCGAGCACGCGGCCTAGCTCTGCGTGACACAATCACCGCGACCTACGAGGGATACGCGGCGATCTTCCGCGCGGTCGGTGTCAGCGAAGAGGCCGAGCGTGAGGCCGCTGTCGCCTCGTTCGCCGCTGTGACGGCTTGGCACCCAGAAATAGCCGAGGAACTCCGCGCTGTCGCCGATGCCTCTGGCCTTTCCCTGAACCGGCTCATGGCGCTTAACGCGCGCACCGAGATCCTCGCTTTGGGCACCGCGCCTGCGCATGAGTGCTCGACGGTGTCGATCCGCCTCGGCGGTGCGATGCACAGCGTGCAGACCTGGGATTGGCACATTGACCTCGCCGAGTTCTGGCACACACAGACCGTCGCGGGAATGGGTTACCGTTTCTCCGGCATCACCGAGCAGGGAATTCTCGCCAAGATTGGGCTCAACGAGGCCGGACTTGCCGTCAACTTCAACATATTGGGGCACGCCGCAGATGGGCCGGGAGGCGTGCCGGTGCACCTCCTCGCATACGCGATACTGTGCGAGTGCGCAAGTGTTGACGAAGCAATCGCTCTCGTGCGCGCTACCCCGGTAAGCGCTTCGACCTCTCTCACACTCACCGACGCGGGCGGCGCTGTCTCGCTCGAGGTCACCCCAGTGGGCGTATTCGAGGTGCCGCTGCGAGAGGGTTACCTGATCCGCACGAACCACTTTCAGCATCCGACGCCGCTCAGCGAGCAGAAGGCCTCTTACGAGCCAGACTCAACCGAGCGCTTTACCCTGCTCGAGCAGCGGATCGATGCGGGCCGCCCTGCAGATCTCACCGCGTTGGTGTCGCTGCTCGAGAGCGGCGAGGGGGATCCACCACTGAGCTGCGTGGCCGACCCCGCGATGCCGCTCGGTGACCGGTGGGCGACCCTCGCGACCATAGTGATGAGTCCGGCCGAGCGTCGCATTCGCGTGCTCGATGGGATGCCAACCGATGCAGCGACGGGTGCCTGGCGGGAGTTCAGGGTCTAAGTTCTGCGGCACAAACCCGGCATCTGCCCGTCGCTAGTTCGCGAGCAACTCCCGCACGCGCGGGATCACCTCGTTGCCGTAGCGCTCGATACTCGACATCAGCAGCGAGTGTGGCATTGTGCCGTTCGCGTACTTCAGATCGAAGCGGTCGGCGCCCAGGGTGCGGACGGTCGAAGCGATCTTCTGGGCGACGGTTTCGGGGGATCCGACGTACAGTGATCCACTGTCTGCTTCGTGCTCGAACTCGGCGAGCGCGGCCGGCGGCCACCCGCGCTCGCGCCCCAGCCGATTGCGGAACGCCTCGTAGTGCGTCCACAGCTCATCGCGCGCCTCGGCATCGGTCGCGCCCACGTGACCCGGCGAGTGCACGCCGACGGGCATCTGTTCGCGTCCGAGCTCGCGTTGCGCGTTGCGGTACAGCTCGACGAACGGCAGGAACCGTTCCGGCTCGCCGCCGATGATCGCAAGCATCATCGGGATCCCCACCTTCACCGAGCGCATCACCGAATGCGGGCTGCCGCCAACGCCGATCCACGCGCGCACGCCGCCCTCTTGCTCGGTCTTCGGGAACACCTCTTGATTCACGAGCGCCGGCCGGTGCGTGCCCGACCATGTCACCGGGCCCTCCTCGCGCAGCTTCGCGAACAGCTCAAGCTTGTCGTTAAAGAGCCCCTCGTAGTCGTTCAGGTTCAGCCCGAACAGCGGGAATGACTCGGTGAACGAGCCGCGACCCAACACCACCTCGGCCCGGCCATTGCTCACCGCATCGAGCGTCGCAAAGCGCTCGTACACCCGCACTGGATCGTCGCTCGAGAGCACTGTGACGCCGGTGCCGAGCAGTATGCGTTCGGTGCGGCCGGCTATGGTTGCGAGCACGATTTCGGGCGAGCTGATCGCGAAGTCGTCGCGGTGATGTTCGCCAAGCGTTAGCGCATCAATGCCAAGCTGATCGGCCAACACCGCCTGCTCGACCACATCGCGCAGGACCTGCGCGTGATGCACGGGTTTCCCGGCTTCGTTGACCGTCACGTCCCCGAAGGTGTCGAGTCCGAGGATGAGCTGGGCGGGATCCACTGCGGGAGAAGCATTCAGATTCATATAATCTTCAACTAAGCACGTGCTCGCAGTATTCCCGCTGATCTTTACCAATGTTTAGCAGTGGATCGCGCTGCTCGCTCGGCGTGGTGCGCCTGCCTCACATCAATGTGACACAAAGTGCGCTCAACCTTGCTTGGGGGCGACATTACGTGTCACATGGCCCAAGTCATGCGCGCATAACTCAGGCCGCAGTGAGGCGACTCGGTGCGAGGTAGCCGACTACCGCTGCCACGATGCCAAACACGAGCGCAACCACCCAGTGCACGCCCAGCGCGAGCATGGCTCCGACACCCGAGGCGAGGAAGAGTAGCTCGATGAGGCCCTGCCCGAATCGATCGGTGTGCAATACCGGTTTCGGCGACAGGAACAGCGCCCAAATGAGGATCACGAGGATCGTGAAACCAATGCCGGTCAGGAGTCCGGGCCACGGCCACGCCCAATCGACGAATGCCCAGATGGCCACAATGACCACGGTGATGAGGTGGCAGGCCGAGCGCACGAGCTGCAGAATCAGCGAAGAACGCGAGGGGCTGGAGGGTGTGGCGGGGGTCTCAGAAGTCACCCCAGGAGTCTACCCGGGGCGGGCTTCGGGCTCGCCCTGACCAATGTCGGTCGTGCTCGATAGACTGGATCCAACGCACAGTGAGGAGGCCGCACGTGAACGACATTGTTACGTGGTTCGAGCGGCTGATCGATGGCTCGCTCGTAGCTGGCGGCATCTTCCTGATCATTGGGATCGCCGGCGCGATTCTGCTGCTGATTTCCGTATTGCTCGACGGTGTCTTTGATATGTTCGACTTCGGCGACGGCCCGCTCAGCCTCACGACGATCGCCGCGTTTACCGCGATCTTTGGGTTTACGGCGTTTGCCACGGTCGGCGCCGGTGCTTCCACCCCGGTAGGCGCGGTCGTAGGCGCGGTCGCCGGCGTGCTGGGCGGTGCGATTGCCTGGTGGCTGAGCCGAGCGATCCGGAGGGCTGAATCGACCACCTCGGTTACTGCCGACGAACTCGTAGGCGCCGAGGCAAGCGTCGTGCTCGGTATTCCCGCGGGCGGGCTCGGCGAGGTCGCCCTCGTGCGCCACGGCGAGCGCATCTCGCTCTCCGCCACCGCAGACGCTCCGATCGCGCGCGGCACACGCGTGCGCGTCGCGCAGACGCTGACGGCCACCTCGGTGCGCGTAGAGCCGCTGGACCAGGCCGCGCCAGCCGCCGGCGCCGAAGACCGGGGCGGCGATCCACCCCCGGCCACACAGACCGACACCTAACCGCCACCGAAACATCGGAGACGACATGCTTTTCGCTACCCCAGCCATTGTTGGAGTGTTTGGCGCGATTATCGCGCTGGTGCTCGTTGCGCTGGTCATTATCAAGCGTTACCGGATCGCCAAGCCCGACGAGGCCATTATCGTCACCGGCGGGAAGGGGAAGGAGATTCGCGGAACCGACGGCAGCGTCAACCGCGACCTCTCCGGCCAAAAGGTGGTCACCGGCGGCGGCGTATTCGTGCTGCCGTTCGTACAGAAGTCGTTCACCATTTCGCTGCGGTCGCGCCGCCTCACCATCACCACCGAGGCGCAGACCACTGACGGCATCACCATCCAGGCGCAGGCCGTGGCAGTCGTGAAGGTCGGTGGCACTCAAGAGATGATCCGCGCCGCGGCCCAACGCTTCCTTTCAAACTCTGACGAGATCGATGAGTCAACGCAGGAGGTGCTCTCGGGTTCGCTCCGTTCGATCATCGGTGGGCTCACCGTGCTGCAGATCATTCGGGATCGCGCGGTCGTCGCCCAGAGCGTGCTCGAGGCGGCGGAGGAAGCACTCACCAAGCAGGGCCTGGTGGTGGATACGCTGCAGATTCAGGAGATCCGCGACGGTGCCGACTACATCACGAACCTTGGCCGGCCCGAGGCCGCCAAGGTGCGCCAGCAGGCTGACATCGCGGAGACCAATTCATACCAGGCGTCGCAGGAGGCGAAGATCGCTGCGGAACGAGTGCTGCTCGACCGCAACCGTGAGCTGAAGTTGCGCCAGGCCGAGATCCAGGTCGAGACGGATAAGGCCAACGCCCAGGCGGGTGCCGCCGAGCCGCTCGAGCAAGCGATCCAGCAGCAGGCCATCGTGCAGCAGCAAGAGATCACCGCGCAGCGTGAGGTCGCGCTGAAGAAGGAACGACTGAACGCGGAGGTGCGCGCGGTTGCCGAAGCCGAGGCCTTCCGTGTTGAGGCGCTCGCGAAAGCACAGGCCGCTGCGACTGTTGCAACGGCCGAGGCCGACGCCCGCACCATCGAGACCCGCGGTCTTGCTGAGGCGCGCGCCACCGAGGCGAAGGGCCTTGCTGAGGCGCAGGCGATCGACGCCCGAGCCCGGGCGCTCGAGACTCAGTCGCAGGCGGTTCTGGCGCAGGAGCTGATCCACCTGCTGCCCTCGATCGCCCACGAGTACGCGCAGGCAATCAGCGCGATCGACACCATGACAGTTGTCTCCGCCGATGGCACCGCTAAGGTGGCCGGCGAAGCAATGGGCAATCTCAAGGGATTGCTCGACATGGCGCGCGACACCGTAGGCATTGACCTCGTGGGGGTGCTCAACGGCGCGGTCACCGGGGGTGCGGCGGGCGCCGCAGCCGGTCACGCGTCCGCGCGTGCGGAGCGTGCCGAAGATGCGGGCGAGGCGCAGCGTCAGGCGGCGAATGCCGCGCGCGCCGAGATTGCCGACCTCTCCGAACGCGCTGGGCAGGCCGCCCGCACGCGGCTTGACGCCACTGTGAATGATGTCAATGGCCGGGGAGCCTCAACTGGAAGCGAGCCAGGCCCGGCAGAATAGGGTCATGTCCACACCGCGTCCCACAGAACCGCCCATCCAGGCGGAATCTGTGGTGCTGCGGCTGCGTCGGCACGGACGCGCGCTCACCCTGCCGGTGCTCGTGCTCACGGCGCTCGCCGGAGCCTCCGGGTTCTGGGTAGGGACGCTTCCCGAAACATGGATGAACCTGGCCGCGCTCGGTGGAGCAGTGGCGATTGCGCTCCTGCTCGGGGTCGGGCCTGTGCTCGGCTGGCTCTCGCGGCGCACACTCGTGACCAATCGGCGCGTCATCACCCGGCGGGGCGTGTTCGTGCAGCACCGCAGCGAGGTGCCGCTCAACCGTGTTCGCGAGGTCCGATCGAAGCGCACCGTGATGCAGCGTGTATTCGGCTCCGGCGACATCGAGTTGCTTGGAGGAGCCGGTGGTATTGACGGGTCGACCGTGCTGCGTGACGTTCCCGGTTTTGTCCTGGTAACTGATGCACTGCAGGAACTCATCGAGCTCAACTTCGCCCACGATACCCGCGGTCAGGCGGCTTTTTCGGGGCAGGGAGGGCCGGTCCGAGTGCCCGGATCGCCGGCGACGCAGGCACCGTATGGGCATGGCGATACCGTTTCGATCCCGCGTTAGCTACTTCGAGCTTGCCCCCGGCTATGCGCAACCGGCTTGGCCTCGCACGAGTGGCAGAAGCCGCTTACTATCGCGAACGAGCGATCAGGGTGTCGATGAGCTGACCGGCAAGTGCCACAAGCTTCGCGATCTCGTTCTCATCGCGATCCACCCATCGAAACTGTGGATCGCCGACGGGAACGAAATTCTCGTGGCGCTCCCACACCATGAGTGTGCGTTCGGCCCCCAGTACATGCTGCTGCCACCAGATCTGGCGCATGTATGGGCGGGGGATGGATCGCCATTCCTTATTCGTGGTCTTGATCTCCGCGAGTTCAAGGTGCCCGGCCTCGCGCCGCACTAGCCCGTCGGGGGTGGCTAAATGTCGCGTGTCGATCTGGGCGTGAAACAGCGCCTGGCTCGGTTCGATGCCGTACTCCCGCTGAACCCAAGCCGCGATGACCGGCTCGCGTGCCTTCCCGTGATCGGTAAAGGCGTTGCCGGCAAAGCCGCTTCCGTAGAGTTTTTGCCATGCCGCGGTGTCAATGGAGCGCGGGGTCGACAGTTTTGCCACGTCAGTGGCGGTAATACCGCGAGCGCGCGCCCGCATCCAGGCCGCCCGATCGGTGCCGTCGGTGACGATGCGTCTGAGGTGCTCGTGAGAGGGGTTCATCGCCTTTCATTCTGCCAGTTCTTGGGCGGGTGCGACGGGAGGCAAGGCTGGTCGAATCATGAACTAGGTATGTATTAAACTCGAGTATGCTGTTGGTAGCCGTGCAGAATTTGCTCGTTTCTACAACGAATTCCTTCGTATTTTTAATACATGCGTGCGTAATCTTTTTGTTATCAGCCTCTGCATAGCTGGAACCGTCATAATTGCAGGTTATGGGCGCAGCAAAGGTACAGCCGAGCGACGGAGTAAAGATCCGCGCGCTCGTAGTCGATGATGAAGAATCGATTTCCAACCTCATTGCAATGGCATTGAGATACGAGGGGTGGGACGTTGATACCGCCTCAACCGGCGGTGAGGCAATCGAAAAGCTTCGCAGTTTCAATCCCGATGTCGCGGTGCTCGACATTATGCTTCCCGATTTCGACGGTATTCAGGTGCTGTCGCGCTTTCGCAGCGAAGGCTATCTCCTCCCGGTGCTCTTCCTCACAGCACTCGACTCAGTCGATGACCGGGTGAATGGGCTCACCGCCGGTGGCGATGATTACGTGGCGAAGCCGTTCAGCCTGGAGGAGCTCATTGCTCGGTTGCGAGCCCTCGTGCGGCGATCGCAACTGATGCAGAATCAGCACCCCGACCCCATCTTGCGTGTCGGCGATCTCCTGTTGAATGAAGATAGCTATGAAGTCGAACGCGCCGGGGAACCGATCGAGCTCACTACGACCGAGTTTGAATTGCTGCGTTACCTGATGCGCAACCCGCGTCGCGTGCTTTCAAAGTCACAGATTCTGGATCGGGTCTGGAGCTACGACTTCACGGGTAAGCCGAGCGTTGTCGAACTCTATATCTCGTATCTCCGCAAAAAGATCGATGCCTCCCGCCCTCCAATGATCCACACGGTGCGTGGCGCGGGCTACATGCTCAAACCATCGGTTTGAGCGTGCCCGCGGTGCCGACTGTGTCGGCAGCCCACAGAGCGCAGCGTGGGGTGGCGGGCTACATGCGGGGGCCATCGGTTTGAGCGTGCCCGCGGTGCCGACTGTGTCGGCAGCCCACAGAGCGCAGCGTGGGGTGGCGGGCTACATGCGGGGGCCATCGGTGTGAGCGTGCCCGCGGTGCCGACTGGTCTGGAGAGACGTTCACCCTTCTGCGCTCTGTGCGAAAGCACCCATCTGCAATAGTCTGCTGCTATGGATTTGGCCGACCTGGGGCTCACGCGCGATGAGGCCGAACATCGACTGCGCGAGGGCCTCGGCAACGCGGCACCAAACTCCAGCAGCCGCACCCTGCGCGAGATCCTCGCGGCGAATGTCTTTACCCTCTTCAACGCGATCGTTTTTACGGGCTTTGCGACGCTCCTTGCGCTTGGACGCTGGCAAGACGCACTGTTCGGCTTGCCCGCCCTGTTCAACACGCTGATCGGGGTCGTGCAGGAGTTCCAGGCGAAGCGCACCCTCGATCGCTTGGCCGTGCTCAACGCCCCGACGGCGCGAGTGCTGCGCGATGGAGCCGAGACTGATATTCCGCTCGAGCAGGTGGTTCTGGGCGATGCGCTCGTGTTGCGCGCGGGCGACCAGGTGACGGCCGACGCGCGCGTGATCCACACCGCGGAAAACGGCCCCGGAGCACTCGAGCTCGATGAGTCGCTGCTCACCGGCGAATCCCACTCGGTTCCGCGCCGCATCGGCGAAGAGGTACTCTCGGGTTCGAGCGTGGTGGGTGGATCTGGGCTCGCCGAAGTGGTGCGCGTCGGGGCCGACTCGTACGCCGCGAGCCTGACCGCGCAGGCGCAACGCTTCTCAATGGTGCGTTCGGAGCTGCGCAGCAGCGTTGATCGGTTGCTGAAGTGGATCACCTGGGCACTCGGCCCAGTGGTGCTCATCGTGGCGAACGGTCAGATGCAGTCCCATGGCGGTTGGGAGACGGCAATTGCGAGCGGGGCCTGGCGCGAGGCGGTGGTGGGTGCGGTCGCCGCGGTGATTGCTATGGTGCCGCTCGGTCTCGTGCTCGTCACAAGCATCGCGTTCGCGGTTGGCGCGGTGACGCTCGCGCGCCGAAACGTACTCATTCAGGAGCTAGCAGCAGTTGAGGGTCTTGCCCGCGTCGATGTGTTGTGCCTCGACAAGACCGGTACGATCACCACCGGGGAGATGACACTCGACGGTGTGGAATCTATCACTGAAACCCCCGGCTGGGAGAGGGTACTCGCACACCTCGGCTGTGCCTCCGACGCGAACTCGACGGCCCGCTGCCTTGCCGAACGTTTTGAGCCCGGGGGTCGGCCGCTCGAGGTGGCGCACGAGATCCCGTTTGGATCTGCGTGGAAGTGGAGCGGCCTGGTGGTGCCCGCAGGTGAGGCGTCGGGCACCTGGATCTTTGGCGCACCAGAGTTTGTTTTTAGCGGAGTGAGTGCAGAAGCCGGCGGCGTCGTCTCGATTGAGGGCGCCGGGGCTGATCCGCTCATCGTGCAGACGCTCACCCGGGCTGGCGAGTGCGCCGCCGCTGGTCTCCGCACCCTCGTGCTCGCGCACTCGCCGGCGACCGAGGCTCCCGACGAGACTCCCACACTGCCAGCGAAGCTCGCACCGGTGGCCCTCATCACTTTCCGCGAGAGGGTGCGCCCCGACGCCGCACAGACCATTAACTATTTCGCCGAGCAGGGGGTGGGGATCCGCATCATTTCGGGTGACGACCCGCGCACGGTCGCCGCGGTCGCGCGGGAAGTGGGCATCGACTGTAACGGCGGGTTTGACGCGCGTGCCCTGCCCACAGACGAGGTCGAACTCGGCGAGGTGCTCGAGCGTGAGCATGTCTATGGTCGGGTCACCCCTGAGCAGAAGGTATCGCTCGTGCGGGCGTTACAGGCGAGAGGTCACGTAGTCGCCATGACCGGCGACGGGGTGAATGACGCGTTGGCGATCAAGGAGGCGGATCTCGGCATCGCCGTCGACAGTGCGGCGCAGGCGACGAAAGCGGTTTCGAGGCTGGTGTTGCTCGACGGGCGATTCGAGCGGCTGCCCGGCGTGGTCGCCGAGGGGCGACGCGTCATCGCCAATATCGAGCGCGTCTCGATGCTCTTCCTGACGAAGACCACCTACGCGCTTTCGGTGGGCGTGATTTTCGGCCTCCTCGCTTGGGCGTTCCCGTTCCTGCCCCGCCAACTTTCGATCACCGACGGTCTCACCATTGGCATCCCTGCCTTCTTCCTCGCGATCATGCCAAACGCGAGTCGCTATCGTGAGGGCTTCCTGCGCCGGTCGCTGCTCTTCGCGGTCCCGTCGGGGCTCATCGTCACAGCCGGGCTCATCTCGGTTTACCTCGTGGGGGAGCGCTTCGGCCCGTTCACCGTCAGTGAGATGCAATCGGCCTCCACCCTGACGCTCGCCGGCATCGCGCTGTGGGTGCTCGCGGTGCTCTCGCGCCCGTTCCACTGGTTCCGGATACTTATCGTGTTGGCTATGTACGCGGGGCTCGCAATCGTCTGGGCGATCCCGATATCACGGCAGTTCTTCGAGATCGGCTGGCTTCCCGAGCCGCTCGGGTTCGCCGTGCTGATCATCGTTGGCGTTGGCATTATCCTCGTCGAGTTGCTGCGTGCGTGGCATGTGCGCCAGATCCGCGCGACCGACGAGCGCCACCGCTCGCGCCGAGACGCCTCCCCTGCGAAGCCTTTCCGTGCGACCGGCCCACGACCTGTGGTAAGCTCATCGTTGGCCCAAGACCGCCGGTAGAAACTCGCAAGAGTTCTGGAACAATCGCAAAAGCGAAGACCTGCGCAGGTACGAAAATTTGAGTGTGGATCTCGATCCGCCCGCAAAGCTCCGTGCATGCGCACCGGAGCTTTTTTTATTGTGACGGGTGGTACGGCCCCCGGGAAGCATCCGCTTCGCGGGGACACACAAGCTAAGGAGCGCCATGGCTACGAAGGATGCTAGGCTCGCCGACCTTCAGAAGAACTTTGAAGAGTCGGCCGCCGTACTGCTGACTGAGTACCGCGGTCTGACGGTTGCTGAACTGCGCGAATTGCGCGGCGGTATCCGTGAGCACGCGACGTACGCCGTGGCGAAGAACACGCTGACCAAGATTGCCGCGAACAACGCCGGCATCACCGCATTCGACGACGAGCTGACCGGTCCTTCGGCGCTCGCTTTCGTGCACGGTGACGCCGTCGCGGTCGCTAAGTCTCTGCGTGACTTCGCTAAGGCACACCCTCATCTGGTGGTGAAGGGCGGCTACTTTGATGGCAAGCCCCTTTCTGCTGCTGAGGTTGGCAAGCTCGCCGATCTTGAGAGCCGCGAGGTGCTGTTGGCTAAGGCTGCCGGCGTCATGCAGGCGTCGCTGATCGGTGCCGCACAGCTGTTCAACGCTCTGCCCGCCAAGGCCGCTCGCGGTTTCGGTGCGCTGCAGGAGAAGCAGGACGCGTAAGAACCGTTTCGGTTCACCCCCATAAGACCCGCTCGTCGCGCGCAGCGTGACAGGCACACATCAAGGAGATACATCATGGCAAAGCTTTCAACTGAAGAGCTGCTCGAGCAGTTCAAGGAGCTCACCCTCATCGAGCTCTCAGAGTTCGTCAAGGCATTCGAAGAGACCTTCGACGTGTCGGCTGCTGCTCCGGTTGCAGTTGCTGCTGCTCCCGCTGCTGCCGCTGAGGCTGTCGAGGAGAAGGACGAGTTCGACGTGCTGCTCGAGGCTGCCGGCGACAAGAAGATCCAGGTCATCAAGGTTGTGCGCGAGCTCACCGGCCTGGGCCTGGGCGAAGCCAAGGCTCTCGTTGAGGAAGCTCCGAAGAACGTTCTCGAGGCCCTCAAGAAGGACGCAGCCGAAGAGGCACTCGCGAAGCTCACCGAGGCTGGCGCAGTCGCAAAGCTCGTCTAGTTTGCTCTCACTAGCTCGCTAGTGGATCGAGGGCGGGGTGCGTACGCACCCCGCCCTTTTGCATGCTTGCGCCCGGGCATCTGCGCTGAGGCGCGACTTCACGAGGCTTCGATGATGCCCATCATGCCGAGATCCTCGTGATCGAGAATGTGGCAATGGTAGACGGTGCGACCGGGGAATCGATCAAAGTTGATGCGAACCGTCACCGAGCTGAATTCTGGTACATGCACCACGTCGCGCAGGTCGATCCCGCTGGTCTCGGACCCGCTCTCACGAATCACCTGCATCGGCCAGATATGTAGGTGAAACGGGTGGGCCATCGGGGAGTCGTTGACAATGGTCCACTCTTCCATCGTTCCCAGCTGCACCGTCTGGTCAACGCGGTCGTGGCTGTATTCCCTGCCGTCGAGAACAAACTGCATCCCGCCGCCACCGCCACCGCCCATCCCCATCGACATTGTGATGGTTCGCACACCGTTCGGCTCGCGGGTGCGGAGATCGGGATGCGCGACGGTGTCGTTCTGGCGTATGCGCGGCGCCGAGATCGCGGCATCAGGCAGCGCCGTGAGCACCACGGCATCCGCGCCCGCAGTGCTCTGGCCGCCCATCATCCCCATCCCCATCCGGCCGCGATCAAACGACGCGGCGACGAGCTCGGTCGCCGCGGCCGGGATCGTGACGGTGACGTCGGCGCGATTGCCTGGCGCGAGCAGCACGCGGTCGACGCTCCGCGGCTCGGCGAGCGGCATCGAGTCGGTGCCTTGAAGCGTCGCGTCGAATCCGGCGAAACTCAGGTCAAGATAACGGCTCGCACACGCGTTGATGAGCAAGAGTCGCTGAGCGGATCCCGTCAGGCCTCTCAGTTCAGGGGCAACTTGACCATTCGTGAGCAGCGTCTCGCCTGTGCGTCCCATCATGCGCTGCGCTTGGTTGACCGCGACGACGCCACCCCCGACGAAAGTGGTGTCAGAGACGAGCACCACGCGGGGAGATCCACCATCAGACCAGTCGTCGGTATCGACCACAATGGCGCCGTACATGCCGCCGAACACTTGGTCTGCAGCAAGGCCGTGATGGTGGGGGTGGTACCAGTTGATGCCCGTAGGGTGGTCATCGGGAATGTCGATCTCGTAGTCGAAGCTGTTCCCCGGCGCAATATGTACGAAAGGATTGTCGCTGTTGCCCTCCGCAGAGACGTGGAGCCCGTGGGTGTGCAGGTTGGTGACCTCATCGAGATCGTTGATGAGGTGCACGCGAAGGCGGTCGCCCGGATGTAGGTGCAGGGTTGGCCCGGGCACGGTGCCGTTGTAAGTGAGCATGCGCACGGTGGATCCCGCTACCACGACCTCGGTCGCGGTTACCCTGAGGTCGAACTCGAGCAGACCGTCCCTCGCCGAGAGGACCTCTGGCTCGGCCCAGCCTCCCACTGTGGCCTCTGCAGGAGTTTCCGGTGCCGGGGTCTCAGGTGACCGCTCAGTGTTGGAGGCTGGCCTCGGTGTCTGCAGAGAAAGTACCAGGCCGGTAGCTCCGATTGCGAGCACCCCCGCGCCGACCGCGCCAATCGTCAGGGCCTGCCGCCGGGTGATGCCGTCGCTCATGCGAGCTCCCCTCCACGCTTTCACATTACGCCGAGCTCGTGGCGCGCGATAGGGCCATTCTTCTCGGCAGGAAGAAGCAGGCGCGTGGATGCTCGAGGCGGGCAGGCCAATGCGCTGCGCGGCAGCGTGGGGCTGCGCTAGCGGGTAAGGCTGCGCTCGATGAGGGCCGTCGCGATCGCCGCGAGCCCCTCTCCGCGACCCGTGAACCCGAGCCCGTCGGTGGTCGTGGCGCTCAGACTCACCGGGGCACCTACCAATTCGGTCATGCGGATCTGCGCTTCCGCGCGGCGAGGTGCGAATTTCGGGCGCTGCCCCACAATCTGGATCGAGACGTTAACGGGACGCCACCCGGCCTCTGACAGGCGGGCGAGCGCAAGCGTCACAAAGCCGGTGCTCGCAGCCCCTGCAGTGTGAGGCTGATCCACGCCGACGAGCTCACCGATATCGCCAAGCCCGGCCGCACCGAGCAGCGCATCGACCACCGCGTGACAGACCACGTCGCCGTCGCTGTGCCCGGATAGTCCAGGCTCACCTGGCCAGTCGAGCCCGGCGAGTCGAAGTGGGGCGGCGGGATCGTAGGCGTGCACATCCACGCCGGTGCCGACGCGAATCATTTCGCCGCACGGCCCTGCGGCGTGGCCGAATGTCGTCCCGAACGTGGTGCGAACCCGTTCGCTTCCGCATGCAGCAAGGTGCCCTCCAGCATTACGAGGTCGGCCTGAGTAGTGACCTTGTGTGCGAGCGGATCACCGGCGACGGTGTGAACGGTTCCCCCGAAGCGCTGCACCACCTCGGCGTCGTCAGTGGGAGCCCCGGCTACATCGGAAACTGTGGCGCGCGCCTGCGCGGATTCGTGTGCCGCCGCGAGCCCTTCGAGAGTGAAACCCTGCGGCGTTTGCACTGCAATGAGCGAGGCGCGATCCACCGTGGAAACGACCGTTCCGTTTGCATCGATCTGCTTGAGCGTGTCGGCCACGGGAACGCCCGGTACCACCGCCTCGCCGGTCTGATGCACACGGTTGAGCACGCGCTCAAAGACCGAAGCCGGGGTGAGCGGCCGCGCTGCGTCGTGGACCAGCACTGTGCGGATGGTGTCGTGCAGTGCATCGAGGCCGAAGCGCACCGACTCGTGCCTCTCTCGACCACCGGGCACCACAGAGACCTGCCAGAGCAAGCCCTCGGGAACGAGTTCATCGGCAAGAGCAAGCGCTTCGCCCGCATGCCCGTCGGGAACGACGAGCACGAGCTGACCCGGGTGGGGGAGCGACGTGACCGTGCGGATGCCGTGGGTAAGAAGTGAAGCGCCGCCCAGCTCGACGAAGGCCTTCGGCTCGGATGCACCCAGTCGTTCGCCGCGGCCCGCAGCCACCAGGATGACTCCGAGCTCTGCGACGTGATGCAGGGCAGTGTCGCCAGCCACAGGCATGTTCGAGGACCGAGACGTGTTGGCAGCCCCAGAGGTGTCAGCGCGCATGGCCCGGGTAGCCCGCTAGGAAGCGAGCACCTCGTCGAGCACCTTTGATGCCTGCTCTTCGTCAGTCTTTTCAGCGAGGGCGAGCTCAGATACGAGGATCTGGCGGGCCTTTGCGAGCATGCGCTTCTCGCCGGCGGAGAGCGAGCGCACTTCTTGATCACGACGCCACAGGTCGCGCACGACCTCGGAGACCTTGATTACATCGCCGGAAGCGAGTTTCTCGAGGTTAGCCTTGTAGCGACGTGACCAGTTGGTCGGCTCTTCGGTAAACGGTGCACGAAGCACCTCGAACACCCGCTCAAGTCCGTCTTGATCAATGACGTCGCGTACTCCAACCAGGTCGCAGTTCTCGGCGGGAACCTCGATGGTGAGGTCGCCTTGGTTGACCTGTAGCTTGAGGAAAAGCTTTTCCTCGCCGCCAATCTTCCGCTTCTTCACCTCGATGATCTTGGCTGCGCCGTGGTGGGGGTAGACGACGGTCTCTCCGACCTCAAATTGCATCGAGTTGGCTCCTTATATCAGTCCAACTCCCAGTTTACCACACCACTCGCCGACACTGAGGGCAGCCTTAGCTGCAGCCATGGCCATGGGCGCGATAGTATGATTTCAAACCGTCAGCGCAGTTTGCGATGCCATGTGCGTCGCCCACCGTCCGGAGGACACACACCTTGAAGACTCGTCGGATCGCATCTTCCATCGCTCTTGCGGCGGCCATCACTCTCGGAGCTACCGGATGCGGCTTCGCTGTGCCGCAGGCGACGACCGAGCCCTACGCTCCGAGCGACGGGATCGACGTCTCGGTTGCCGGCGTCGAGGTGCGCAATCTCTTGCTCATCGCCGATGAGGAGAGCGAGAACTTTAACGTCGTGTTCACGGGCGTGAACACTGGCACCACACCACTTGAGTTGCGAATCACCTTCGTAGGCAAGGGTGGATCGACCGAAGCCTCCGCCGACTTCACCATCGATCCGGGCAGCACGATCTTCGGTGATCCCGAGGGCGACGTCGCACCCGTGCTCGTGTCGATTCCTGATCTGGCAGCCGGCGACACCGTCAGTGCATTCCTGCAGGTGCCGGGCGGCGCAGACGTTGAGCGTGAGGTTCCCGTGCTTGATGGCACGCTGCTTGAGTACCGGTCGTTCGTGATCTCACCCTCCGATGTCGCCGAGGAGGAAGAGCTTTCGACCGAGTCTGTCGATGCGAACAACACCGACACCGGCGCAGAGGGTGCGGCCGAATAAGGCCACGCACGCTGAGTAAGACGAAGGGCCCCGGGGTGATCCCCAGGGCCCTTCGTCTGTCGTTGGCGGGAGCGTGATTGGCTCCCGCCCCGAGCGTTACGCGAATCGGTAGCCTACGCCGCGCACGGTCGTCACGAGCTTCGGTTCCTTCGGTTCTTCTTCGATCCGCGAGCGGATTCGCTTCACGTGCACGTCAAGCGTTTTGGTGTCGCCATAGTAGTCGCTGCCCCAGACCCGGTCGATGAGCTGCCCCCGGGTGAGTACGCGACCCGAATGGCGCATGAGGAGTTCGAGCAGCTCGAACTCACGCAGCGGCATCGAGATTTCCTCGCCTCGCACGGTTACGGTGTGACGCTCGGTGTCGAGGCGCACCCCCTGCTCCTCGAGAACGCCCTCCTCGTAGTATTCCTCTTCCGGGTCATCGCTCTCGTTCTCACCGCGTCGGAGGGCAGCGCGCACTCGGGCGAGCAGCTCCCGGGTGGAGTAGGGCTTCGTGATGTAGTCGTCGGCGCCCAGTTCGAGCCCCACCACAATGTCGATCTCGCTGTCCTTCGCGGTGAGCATGATGATCGGCACACGCGAGCGGGCGCGGATCGACCGGCACACCTCGGTGCCGGGAAGCCCAGGAAGCATGAGGTCGAGCAACACCAGGTCGGCGTCCGAACCAGGAAACACCCGCACCGCGTCGGTGCCGTCCGCCACGACCTGTACGTGGTAGCCCTCGCGTTCCAGGAGAAACGCGAGCGGCTCGGAGATCGAGGCCTCGTCTTCTACCAGCAGGATGCGCTTACTCAATTAATTCGCCCTCTCGATAAGTGAAGGTGCTGTGTCGGCGGCCGCAGGGCGCGGGCCGCGATATTCGTTCGAAGCCGTGGGTTCTGCCGGTCTCCGCTTGCGTTTCGACTTCTTGTCGGTTCCGCCGCGGTCAACGACCGGGAAGGTGAGAATAAAACTCGCGCCGACCCCCGGTTGGGACCAGACGTCGATATCTCCGCCGTGGGCACGCATGGTGTGTCGAGCGATTGAAAGCCCGAGGCCCGTACCGCCGCCCTCGCGGCTGCGCGCGGCGTCGACCCGATAGAAGCGCTCGAAAATACGGGGCAGGTGTTCGGGCGGGATCCCTTCGCCCTGATCGGTGACCGTGATCGTGCACGTGCGCTTCGTCGCTTCGATCCCGATGCCGACTCGCCCGCCCTCCGGCGAATGGCGGATCGCGTTACTCAACAGGTTTGCTAGCACGGTGCCTATCGATGCTGGGCGACCAAGAGTTACCAGGTCGCCACTCGCGTCGCCGATATCGGTGAGTACCAGCGACACCCCGTGTTGCGAAGCGAAATCGCGATGCGCCTCAACCTCGGTGCGCACGACGGCACGTAGAGAGACCTCCTCCCGATCCTCTGGCCGCAGCGTCGATTGAGCCTCAGAGAGCTGGATGATGTCGCGTGACAAATCTCCGAGGCGGCGGGATTCCTTAATCAGACGCCTCGCAAAGTTGCGCACGATGTCGGGTTCGTCGGCACCCTCGAGCACCGCCTCGGAGAGTAAGCCAATCGCGGCGATCGGGGTTTTGAGCTCGTGGCTCACGTTGGCGATGAAGTCTCGGCGCATGGCGTTGACCCGCTGCTCTTCGCCGAGGTCGAACGCGAAGACTGCAAGAAACCGCTCCTGTAGCCGCACGATGAGCACCCGAACGGTATCACTCGGGTCTTCGGGGTCTGGCAAGCGCGTGTCTGGCACCCCGGTGGTCATGACCCGTCGTGCTCGGTGTAAGAAGTCCGGGTCCCGCAGCTCCTCACCGGTCACTCGCGCATCCTCTCGCGCCACGGGATTGGCGTACACCACTGAGAGAGACGCATCGAGAATCACGGCAAAACTGTCGACCGAGTTGAGGATCTCAACCGCGACCTCGGGAAGCTCCGGTCGCATCGCCTGCGCTCGCCGCCTGCCCGCTGCTCGCGCACTGAGGATTACCCAGGTGGCGAGCGCCCCGGCGAGAACGCCGAGCGCCACGGAGGCCAGCACGATGGCGGTCGGGGTCATGCCCCCATCGTATGCCCGAGCGTCATCATCACCCTCGCTCGTTCAGGTCCTGTTTACCTCCCGGGAGGTGACTGTTCACCCGTGCAAGTGAGACTATGGAGGCAGTGCGTCGCTTGTGGCGTGCACGCGGCGGGTGTCATTTGACGGCTGGGGCAGCGATCCACAAGGAAACGACTCACCATTTTGAAACCGGAAGGAAACCGTTCGACATGCGTGAAGTATTTCAGCAGGAGCTGGCCGAGGTGCAGAGCCGCCTGGTGCAGATCGCCGAACTCGTAGAGATTGCGATTCAGCAGGCCACCACGTCTTTCCGCACGAGTGATGTGTCGCTTGCCGAGCTGGTGATCGAGAACACCGAGCGCGTCGAGCAGATGGCCACCGAACTCGACGAACTCACGATTGACATCCTTGCCCGACAGCAGCCGGTCGCCGGTGACCTCCGCCTGATGGTGGGCGCACTGCGCATGGGCTCGTCACTCGAGCGAATGGGCGACCTCGCCGAGCACATCGCCCAGCTCGCTCGCTACCGCTACCCCGAGAGCGCGATTCCGCAGGGTCTGCGCAAGACGTTCGCGCGCATGGGCGAGAACGACGTGAAGATCGCTCACAAGCTTGTCGAACTGCTGCGCACCCAGGATCCCGCGTTCATTGACGACATCCGCGACATTGATGATGCGATCGACGAATTGCACGCCAAGGTCTTCGAGAAGGTGCTGAGCGACAGGGTCAATACCGACACGACGGGTGTCGTCGACGCGACCCTCGCGAGTCGTTACCACGAGCGCTTCGGCGATCACGCGGTGAACATCAGCCGACAGGTCAACTACTTCCTGCGCGGCGCGCTGCTCTAAATCTCTTTCCGAGATGTCCATTGTGGATCTCGCGGCCCCGGGTCACCGCGCCCGGGGCCTGTCGTTGCCCTAGGCTTACAGCGTGAACCAGCGCATCTACGACTCGCGAAAACAGGACGTCGTTGACCTCGCACCGCGAGTGTCGGGGGAGGTCTCGATGTACGTGTGCGGGCCGACGGTGCAGTCGGCGCCACACATCGGGCACCTGCGAAGCGCGCTTGTGTACGACCAAATGCGCCGCTGGTTGACGGCGACCGGGCAGCACGTCACGCTGATCCGCAACGTCACCGACATTGACGACAAGATTCTTGACAACGCACGCGAGGCCCAGCTTGCTGGGGGTGACGAAGAGTGGTGGGCGCTGGCATACCGGGTCGAGCGCGATTTCACCGCGGCCTACAACGCGATCGGGGTGCTCCCCCCCACCTACGAGCCGCGCGCGACCGCGAACATTGCTGAGATGATCGCCCTGATTGAGAGACTCATCGAGCGAGGGCACGCGTACCAAGCAGAAGACGGCTCGGCGAGCGTGTACTTCGACACGGGCAGCTGGCCCGACTATGGCGATCTCACCAGGCAGCGCCGTGAGCAGATGGAAGACGCTACCGATTCGGAACCGGTGGGCAAGCGCGACCCGCGCGACTTTGCGCTGTGGAAGGCGCACCGCACGCACGAGCCCATGAGTGCAGCCTGGCCCTCACCGTGGGGGCTTGGCCGGCCGGGTTGGCATATTGAGTGCTCAGCCATGGCGACGAGGTACCTGGGCGAGGAATTCGATATTCACGGCGGCGGGCTCGATCTTCGCTTCCCGCACCACGAAAACGAGTTGGCGCAGTCTTCGGCGGCAGGGCACGCCTTCGCGCGGCACTGGATTCACAACGGCCTCGTCAACACCGGCGGCAAGAAAATGTCGAAGTCCCTCGGCAACTCACTCTTCGCGCACGACCTGCTGAGGGCCGCGCGTCCGGTGGTGCTGCGCTACTTTTTGGGCTCAGCCCACTACCGCTCGGTGCTCGAGTATTCTGCCGACTCTCTCGCCGAGGCGGCCGCCGCGTTCGAGCGCATTGAGAGCTTCTTGGAGCGCGTCGAGACGTTCTTAACCGAGGGCTCGGGCAACAGTGTCGGCGTGGCCCATCACGTGCGGCTTATGCCGCTTGCGGGTACCGCGACGAGTGAGATGCTGCCCGAGGACTTCATTGCGGCTATGCTTGACGACTTCGGGGTGCCGCAGGCGCTCGCGTCCCTTCACGGGGCCGTGCGCGCAGGGAACACCGCGATAGACGCGGGTGACGCAGGGTTGGCCCTGGCCCGCGCGACCGAGGTGGTCGCCATGCTCGACGTGCTGGGCCTTGACCCACGCGACGAACACTGGGCTGCCTCGGGAGGAGTCGCGGGTGGTGCGGAAGCCGCAGCGCTCGACACCCTGGTCACCGCCCTGATCGAAGAGCGCCGAGAGGCGCGCGCCCGCAAGGACTTCGCCACGAGCGACGCGATTCGCGATCGTTTGCAGCAGGCGGGGGTCGCCCTGGAAGATAGCCCGAACGGAACCCGCTGGAGTCTCGCATGAACATGAAGAAATCGCGCCCTGGCGCAGTACGCAAGAAGAGCCGAGGCAAAGCCGTCGGCTCAGGCGGACAGGGCCGTCAGGCGCTTGAAGGCCGCGGCCCGACGCCGAAGGCCGAAGATCGTCCGTATCACCCCGCCGGTAAGGCGAAGGCCGCGAAAGACCGGTACGTCGCAGCCGGTGGCAAGGATCCGCGTCGCGGCGCGAAGCCCGATCGTCCACAGCGCGGCACGCGCAAGCCCACTGACGATACCGAGTTGGTGACCGGACGCAACTCGGTGCTCGAGGCGCTGCGCACCAAAATTCCCGCAACCGCCCTGTACGTCGCAGCCAAGGTTGAGATGGACGACCGCATGCGCGAGATCCTCGGCATCGCCGTGGGTCGTGGTGTGCCCGTGCTCGAGATTATGCGTCCAGAGCTCGACCGGATGACCTCACGCGATACCGTGCATCAGGGCGTGGCGCTGAAGGTGCCCGCGTACGAGTACGCACATCCGATCGATCTGCTTGAGACAGCGGTGGATCGGGGCGAGACGCCACTGCTGGTCGCCCTTGATGGCATCACCGACCCGCGCAACCTCGGGGCGATTATCCGTTCCGTCGCTGCGTTCGGTGGGCAGGGTGTGATCGTGCCCCAGCGCCGCTCGGTCGGGCTCAACTCCGCCGCGTGGAAGACCTCGGCCGGTGCCGCCGCGCGCGTCCCCGTCGCGATGGCCGCAAACCTCACGTCGACGCTGAAGGCGCTGAAGGAACAGGGCGTGTTTGTGCTCGGACTTGACGGTGATGGAGATGTGTCGTTACCGGGTCTCGAATTGGCGGATCGCCCGCTCGTCATCGTGGTCGGCAGCGAGGGGAAGGGTCTCTCGCGCCTTGTCACGGAGACCTGCGACGCGGTCGTATCGATCCCGATCAACGCGGCTACCGAGTCGCTGAATGCGGGCATCGCGGTGAGCGTCTCGCTGTACGAGATCTCGAAGCTACGCGCCGAGCGCACTGCAGCACCGTAGTCACTACAGAACCGTAGCTTCGGTTGCCCGCCAGCGGTCGGTCACCCACTCGAATCGCAGAGCGACCGCGTGGGTGCGCCGGTTCGTTTCGAGCACCACCGAGGCTTCGACCGCGTGCGGTGTAGGTCTGCACAGCACTACGCGCTTGGGCCGTGGTGCTGAGTGGCGCTCGTCCTTGAAGAGGTGTCGGCGCTCTTGGCGCGCGGCGCGCACCTGACCGAGATGCACGGCGAGCTTCCACGTGACGGCGTTGCCCAGCTGCGCGAGACCTCGGGAGCCTTCGAGCGCCTCAAATATGTGCACCGCGATCGCCGCAATCATCCGCGGGTCGGGGCCGGGAAGCTCGCGCAACGTCCGCTCAGCCTCGGACACCCGCTCGGGAGATGCAATTGTCTGCGGGCGCGACAGTGGTTGAACGAGAACAAGGTGCGGGGGTTGCACGCGCGGTGGTACGGCTATTGCAGGGGAGGCAGGGGGCATTGCAGGCTCCGTTCGAAGACGATTCTCGCGGCGCTCAGCCCCCTGTTTCCCCTGGCTTCAGCGTCGACTCGGAGGTATTCCGAGAAAGCCCACAGTAATCGCTCACCGCTTGGCACTGTCAATGAGCGATTACGCCCAGTGCCCGAGTGCTCTGGATCCACCGGCGCCTCAGTAAACTCAAACCATGTCTACGCTGCGCAACCTTGCGACCAAGTATTCGACCCTGGGCGAGGAAGAGATTCAGTGGCTCGAACTCATGGCCACCGATTTCCCCCTGCTCGCCGACCTTTCGCTCGGCGACGTGGTGCTGTGGGTACCCACCGCTGACGGCAACTACATAGCGGCTGCGCACAGTCGGCCGGCCGGTTCCATCACGCTGTTCTACCGCGATGTCATCGGTGACGTGCTGCGTCCCGACTGGCGGGAGGTTGTCGACGAGGCGATGCACACTCGGCAGCCCTCGAACTCACGTGCCCCGATCTGGGTCGAGGAAAACGCGATGAAGCTGTGGGCGTTCTCCGTGAGCCGACGCGACGACAGCGGAGGCAGTCCCACCGCGCGTAACACCGACACCGGCGTGATCACCACGCCCGCCGGTTTCCAGACCGAGCCGTTCGCGGTCGTCACGGTGCACACCAGCGCTTCTGACATGCAGAGCGATTCGCGCATTGGCAAAGCGTTCCGTGAGGTCGCGTCCGACCTGTTCGTCATGATCCAGCAGGGGCTGTTTCCCTCGCCCGGCTCAACTCGCGGTCGTGAGCGCGGTGCCCCGCGCGCGTCCGACGGTCTCGTGCGCGTGAATACTCAAGGCATCGTCACCTTTGCGAGCCCGAATACGCAGACCACCTTTGCGCTCTTGGGCCACCGTGACGAGCTCGAGGGCGAGAACTTCGCCGAAGACGTGGCGAGTCTGGTGCACGGTCAGTCAGACACGAACGAGTCCCTGCCGCTGATCACCCAAGGCAAGGTTGCCAAGCGCGCCGATATTGAGGTAAACGGCCGCACCGTCACCCTGCGATCGATTCCCGTGATCCGCGACGAGCAGCGCATTGGCGGCATCGTGCTCACCCGCGACGTTACCGACCTGCGGCATCAGGAGCAGGAACTTATCACCAAGGATGCGACAATTCGCGAGATCCACCATCGGGTGAAAAACAACCTTCAGACCGTTGCATCGCTGCTGCGCGTGCAGGCGCGCCGGGCCCGCAGCGAGGAAGCGAAGCAGGTGCTGGGTCAGGCGATGCGCCGGGTCGCGGCCATCGCGGTCGTGCACGACACGCTGTCGACCGGGTTCTCCCAGATTGTCGACTTCGATCTAGTCTTTGATCGCGTGATCAGCCTGGCAGCCGAGGTGGCCAGTCTGCATAACACCACTGTGCATCCAAGCAAGGTGGGCCGCTTCGGTGAACTGCCCTCGAGTTACGCGACACCGCTCTCTCTCGCTCTCACCGAGATCGTCACGAACGCCGTGGAACACGGGCTTGCTGGCCGCGAGGGCGAGGTTATCGTCACCGCCGAGCGCAGCGACAGCAGGCTGTCGGTCGAGGTGATCGACACCGGCACGGGGCTTCCCGGTGGCACCGTTGGCGATGGACTGGGCACCCAGATCGTGCGCACCCTCGTCGAAGGCGAGCTCGGTGGATCAATTACCTGGGGTGCGCACGAGGGCGGGGGCACTCGGGTGGCGATCGAGGTACCACTGCGCTGGATTAACGCCAACGAGTAGTCCGGAGCAGCCTGTGCAGGCGCGGTGTTAGCGGGAGTTCGCGCTGCGGATCACCACGGCTATGCCGACGGCGAGTAGAAGCACGCCGAGCCCGATGACGGTGAAAGCGATCCACACTGCGGTGTCAACCGAAGCTGGCGCCAACTCTCGCTGCACGACGTATGCGCAGAAGACGAGGAAGAGGGCACCCCATACGATCGGTCCGGTGCGTGGCCGGGTCTTTTCCGCGGTCGGTACAACGGTCGGCGTGACCGCCGGCTCGCCGCTCGGCTCAAATGGCTGGGTATTCATCGTGCTTCCTCGCTCTCGAATGCGATGCCCTGGCGGGAATCGGTGCCTTCTATGTCGACGTTTCCAGCGAGCATGCGCACCTGGACTTCGGTGATGTCAGACGGCGATGCTCCGTCGAGATTTACGCCGGTGACTCGAGCCTGAAACGGGCCGCGTGTGGTGCGGGTTTGGTCATCGGTGGAGGTCTCGCTGGTGTTGCCCGCCAGCAGGTGGACGGTCACCCGGGTGGGATGATCCTCGGGTAATTCGACGTCGACGTTTCCGGCGAACATCCAGACATCAATCGTTCGCCCGGCGTCGCGCGCATCGAGTGCGGTGAGATCAAGCGTCGCATTTCCCGTGAACACGGCCAGCCCGGATTCGTCGGGCGTATCTTGGCCGACCTGAAGATTGACCGTTCCGATGGGGCGGAACGTGACATCGTCGGGCATGATCGAGGTGTAGGGAGTGAAGACGAGGGCGATCGCTCCGATGAGGGCCGCAAAGCCCACCCATCCGCTACTGCGGCCACGCACCCCCGCAACGATCATCGAGAGCGCGCAGACCGCGACGGCCGCGACGAGCGCCGTCGTGTATACGAAACGACCCTCTTCCCCAGCGCTGAGCGCCCACGCAGCGACTCCACCTGCCGCCAGCAGAGCGAGCGCGAGAGTCACCAAGACGTGGCCAGCACCCAGCTTGCGGGCTTCGTAGCGGAGACGCTCTCTTTCGGCCCAGGCGCTCGTGTCTTCGCCTACCTTTCGACCCCATTGCGCGGCGTCTTCTGCCGCCTTCTGCCCCCACGCGGCGGCATCTTCACCGACCTTCTGGCTCCAATCCGCGGCGTTGTGAGAAGCGCTTTGGGAAGACTGAGCCCAGGCGGCGGTGGGTCCAGGGCCCGCGTCGGTAGGTGCCCCCGCGCCCGCCCCCGCACCCGCACCACTGTGTGCGGAGCCAGCGCGGCGGAGACCGCCTCGGCTGATCCACACGATGAGCCAAATGATGCCCGCTGGCAGCAGCACCGCCCACCACACGACCGACAGCGTGACCTGCACCCAGTCTGGTACTCCGAAGAGGTCCCACATCGCCCAGTTAGCCGGGCCACCGAAGAGCGCCGAGAGCATGCCGATCGCGAGGGGCAGCACGATGAGCGCACCGATGAGTACCGCGGCCACGATCACACCGGTCTGTGCGCGACCGCGAAAGAGCTCTTCGAGGTGGATCTTGCCGCTCGGGTCTGGAAGCAGCAACCATCCAGCGAGGTACAGCAGCAGCCCCGGGCCGCCGAGGATGGCGAGCACAACGAAGATTCCGCGCACGATGAGCGGATCGATACCGGCTCTCGCAGCGATACCGCCTGCGACGCCCGCGAACCAGCGCTCGCTCGTGCTGCGCACAATGCCGAGGTTGCGAAGCCAGCGGAAGAATCCGTCGCCCGTCGCGGGTGCCTGAGGTTGCTGCGCGCCAGGCGTCGGTCCGGTCGGGCCAGTTGGGCCGGCGGTGCCGGCGGTGCCGGCGGATCCTGTGGCGCCGGTCGCTTCTGTCGAGCCGGTTGGGCTTGTGGCGCCGGTTGGGTCAGTGGAACCTGCGGCGGGGGGATCCCCGGCGGGGGGAGTCGTCTCGTTCATGCTTCGAGTCTGAACCCATCTGTTCGATCGTGCCATGGGGGACACCCCTGACTCGCCCCTGAACCTCTACCCCGAACCTCGACCCTGAGTGGTGTGAATGGCGCCCGCGAGTGCTTGGATGGGGGCATGTCAGAAATCCCCCTGAGACGTCGACGCGTCGAGCGTCTGGTCGCAGGCGTGTGTGCCGGGCTCGCCGCGCACCTCGGGTTGCCGGTGGCTTGGGTGCGCATCGCCATGGTGGTGTTCGCGCTCTTTGGCGGCGCCGGGGCGTTGTTTTATGTGTGGTTGTGGATCTTCATCCCGTGGGACGAAGACTCCGGTGTCGAGCCGATGCGCCGGGCACTGACTCGGCCCGCTGGAGTCATGGGAAGCGGTGCGACGACGACAGCGGGTGCCACCGCCGCTACTACCGTCCCGTCCGCCACTAGCGCCCCTTCCGCGGCCACCCACTTTGAGTTAGCGGAGGATCCCGGAGTCTTAGCGCAGCAGGCATCTCCGCGGAGGCACTGGCCGGTCGCCGAACTTCTCCTCGGCGCGGGCCTGCTCTTTGCCGGGGTGGGGCTCGTGCTTGCACAGCTCGGGGTCCGCTTACCACTTGAACTCTTGCTTCCCGCGATCGTGGTGCTCGTCGGAGTCGGTCTCGCCTGGTGGCAAATTGCCGACCGCGACCGGCCCGAACGGTACTCGGTGCCACGAGTACTCGGGGCACTGGCTTTGGTGGCAGTGGGCGTGTTGATGTTCTTCATTACGGCGCGTGAACCGAGTGTGTTCACGGTGATTTTCGCGGCATTTGCGGTGCTCGCTGGGGTAGCACTTTCGTTGGCCCCGTGGCTTCTCCGTCTGAACAGCGAACTCATGGCGGAACGAGCGGGTCGCGCGCGCGAGGCAGAGCGAGCTGAGATTGCCGCGCACCTCCACGATTCCGTGCTGCAGACGCTGGCACTGATCCAGCAGCGGTCAGATCCGGGCAGCGAGGTGGCTCGCCTCGCCCGCGGTCAGGAACGCGAGCTACGCGAGTGGCTCTTTCGCGGAGCCGATGGTGCCCCGCAGAACGCGGGGGAGGCCGTCGATGCGGAGCTTCGCAGCCATGCAGCAGCCCTCGAACATGAGTGGGCGGTGCGATTCGAGATTGTCGCGGTGGGTGCCAGCGGGAATGTCCGGGTGCCCGAGGCGATCGTCTCGGCTGCGCGTGAGGCGATGCTGAATGCGGCCAGGCATGCGGGCGGCGATGTGACGGTGTTCATTGAGGTGGGCCCCAAATCTGTGTCGATCGACGTAACCGATCGGGGCCCGGGGGTAGATATTACGACGCTCCCAGATGGTCGAATGGGGGTGCGAGAGTCAATTCTTGGGCGAATGGAACGCGCGGGAGGATCCGCTCGCGTCGTTTCCGGGCCCGGCGGCACCGGCACCTCAGTGCGACTTTTCATCCCCCTCGACGCGGCTATCGCGCAGGGCACATCCACGACAGAACAGAGCCCCCGATGAACCAACAGCAGACCGCGGGGTCGGGTTCCCAGGCGGATCACGCCTCCGTGCCCGAGGTCACTCCCCATTCCGTCGCAATCCGCGTCGTCATTGTCGATGACCACCAGATTTTTCGCACCGGGCTGCGTGCGGAACTCGGGCCTCAGCTCGAAGTCGTAGCCGAAGCGGCCACGGTTGATGAAGCAATTGCGCTCATTCCGGTAGCGCGTCCCGACGTCGTGCTGCTTGATGTGCACCTGCCGGGAGGGGCCGGTGGGGGCGGTGCGGAAGTGCTACGAAAGCTCGCCGGTGTGCCCGAGCTGCAGGGCACTAGGTACTTGGCGCTGAGCGTTTCAGACGCAGCTGATGACGTGGTGAGCGTGATCCGTTCAGGAGCACGCGGCTACCTCACGAAAGCGGCATCGGGGGCGGAGGTGACCGCAGCGGTGCTGCGTGTGCACGGCGGCGACGCCGTGTTTTCGCCGCGTCTCGCGGGCTTCGTTCTCGATGCGTTCGGTGCGGGGCTTGGCGAGATCGCAGCGGCAGATGACGAGCTTGACCGTCTGTCTGCGCGCGAGCAGGAGGTCATGCGCATGATCGCCCGCGGCTACACCTACAAGGAAGTCGCCGCCGAGCTCTTCCTCTCGGTTAAGACCGTCGAGACTCATGTGTCGAATGTGCTGCGCAAACTACAGCTCTCAAACCGGCACGAGCTCACCGCCTGGGCGCTCGCGCGGCGCCTGCTGTAGGTCTGCGAAGCCCGAAGCCCGAAGCCCGAAGCCCGAAGCCTGAAGCCTGAAGCCTGAAGCCCCGGAGGCTGGCGAGGTCCGCACGCTAGTCCCAACCCGGCAACCAGAGGTGGGCGCGCCAGAACCAGTCGGCCGTAGGCATGCCCGACCAAGCGGGGAAGAAAAGTAACGACACCACGAGCGCGACGATGAGAAAGATTGCGACCGAGATCCGCCGACCCTGCAACCCCTCCTGCGATTCGTCGAGGCGGATCCCTGCGAGCGCCATCAGGCCCGCACACCCAGGGCGGTACCGGCTCCAGAGCGCGCCCAGCACGAGCGCCAGCGCGAGCGCAGCGAACGGGGTGAGCACCACCGCGTAGAACTGAAACACTGCCGAGCGCGACAGAGTGAGTATCCAGGGCAGCCACCCCGAGAGGTAGCCAACCAACAGGAACGCCGATGCTGCGAGCAGGGGACCGGTGTCAGGCCAGGAGGTCGCGTCCGACCCCGTTGCTGCAATGCCGGAGACGCGCGGACGGCGAGCCCTGATCCACACGTTGCGAATGAGCACCCACGCGAGGAGCAACAATGCCGCGACCCCACCCCACGTCACCAGCAGATTCGGAAGCGGAGAGATCGCCGCGACACAACCGTCTGGCCATGGGCAGCCATCTCTCTGCACCCAGTTCACCTCGTACATGGCGGTGGGCCGCAGTCCAAGCGGCCAGGTCAGCGGATGTGATTGATACGGGTGCGGGGCTGTGAGTGTGGAGTGCCAGGCCAGGGCCTCCCCGTGCCACTGGGCGAGCGACACCCACCAGGGCTCGCCCGGTTCACGGTTCTGCGCGGTGGGTGAGGCGATCCACCCCCACCAACTGGCGAGGTACGCGAGCGCTGCAGCGGGAAGCGCGACTGCCGCAGTGACGAGGGCCTGCAGTGCTGCGCGTGCGAGGCTGTGCGGCTGGCCACTGCGGAACCGGCGCCACACGTCGACGACAACAATAAACACCAGAAAGGCGGCCAACGGATAGAGGCCCGACCACTTGACTGCGGCCGCCGCGCCGAAGGTGAGGCCTGCCGCCAGCAGCCAGGGCCTGCGCCAGGCAATGCGCTGGGCCAACTGCTGGCTCGCGGGACCACACACATCCCGCCACACGAAGAGAGCGCCGAGCACAACGAACAGGGCCAAGAAGCCGTCGAGCAGCGCCACCCGGGTGAGCACCACGTGCACGCCATCGATCGCGAGGAGGAAGCCGGCGACGCAAGCGATCCACAGGTTGCGGGTCATCAGCCAGCCGAGGCGCATGGTGACGCCCACCGTCGCTACCCCGGCGACTGCGATGGCGGATCGCCACCCCCACCCGGAGTCAGCGCCAAATAGGAGAACCCCTAGACCTATCAACCACTTTCCGAGGGGCGGATGTGCGATCGTGCTCGCCTGGTCGCTGAAGGCGCGGGCGCGCTCGCCGCCGAATGCGGGGTCATCGTCAGGCCAGGTGGTGGGAAACCCATGTGCTAGCTGGCTCACCGCGTCGCGCACGTAGTAGAGCTCGTCGAAGACAAGCGAGCCGGGGCGCCCGAGCGCCCAAAAGCGCAGCACTGCCGCGAGCGTGAGCACTGCGAGAACTGCGAGAACCGCGACAAGCGTGCTGGCGCGCTGGAATCGGGGGGAGACGAACGGGTGGGCGGGCACGACTCCTAGACTAGGGAGCCAGCCTGGTGGATTCGAACGGGCTCGCTGGTGCGCCGCTGTGGATCGCCGAGCCAGCCGGGTGGCGATCCACTGCGACAGCGTGATGGGCTCTGGTAGCTCGGGCGGCGGCTACGATAGATCCCGTGCTTACACGCCTTTCGAACTACTTCCTCAAGACGCTCCGCGAAGACCCGGCAGATGCCGAGGTGACGAGTCATCGGCTTCTCGTTCGGGCTGGGTACATCCGCCGCCAGGCCCCTGGCGTGTTCGCCTGGCTGCCGCTCGGGCTGCGCGTGAAAGCGAAGCTTGAGCAGATCGTGCGCGACGAGATGGCCGCCGCCGGGGCGCACGAGGTGCACTTCCCGGCGCTACTGCCACGCGAACCCTATGAGGCAACTGGGCGGTGGGAGGAATACGGCGACGGATTGTTCCGGTTGCAGGATCGGCACGGCGCCGATTACCTGCTCGCGCCGACGCACGAAGAAGTCTTCACGCTGATGGTGAAAGACATCGTTTCGTCTTACAAAGACCTGCCGCTGTCGCTCTACCAGATTCAGGATAAGTACCGCGACGAGGCCCGCCCGCGCGCCGGCCTGCTGCGCGGGCGCGAGTTCACGATGAAAGATGCCTACTCCTTCGATGTCAGCGATGCGGGGCTCGAGGCGAGCTACCAGGCGCAGCGAGACGCATACGAGCGCATCTTCACGCGGCTCGGGCTCGAATACGTCATCGTCTCTGCCGATGCGGGTGCCATGGGCGGCTCCAAGAGCGAGGAATTCCTTCTGCCGACCGCGATCGGCGAAGACACGTTTGTGCGCTCAGCTGGCGGGTACGCGGCGAACGTCGAAGCGTATGTGACGCCGACGCCTGATCCGTTGCCGATCGAGGGGCAGCCTCTAGCCGTCGTGTACGACTCGCCAGCCACCCCCACGATCGAGACGCTGGTGGCGCACACCAACGCGGTGTTGCCGCGCGAGGATGGTCGGGCTTGGGAAGCTGCGGACACGTTGAAGAACGTGGTGCTTGCGCTCACCGCTGCCGACGGCACACGTGAGGTGGTCGTCGTGGGCATTCCGGGCGATCGTGATGCCGACCTGAAGCGGGCCGAGGCCGCCTTTGGCGGGGCCGAGGTCGAGCCCGCGAATGCCGCGGATTTCGCGAAGCATCCGCTACTCGTGAAGGGGTACATTGGCCCGGGCGCCGCAGGCAAACCGGTGCTGGGCGAGGAGGGATCCACTGGTGTGCGATACCTGGTCGACCCGCGCGTGGTCGCTGGCACCTCATGGGTGACCGGCGCGAACGAACACGAGAAGCATGTCGCCTACCTGGTCGCTGGGCGCGACTTTGAGGCCGACGGGGTGATTGACATCGCGTCGGTGCGCGACGGCGACCCGGCCCCCGATGGGTCCGGCCCGATCGAGACTGCGCGTGGCATGGAGATCGGCCACGTGTTCCAGCTCGGTCGCAAGTATGCCGAGGCACTCGGGCTCAAAGTGCTCGATGAGAACGGCAAATTGGTGACCGTGACGATGGGATCGTACGGTATCGGTGTCACCCGCATCATGGCGATTCTTGCCGAGTTGCACAACGACGATCGCGGGTTGATCTGGCCGCGTGCGATCGCCCCGTTCGACGTGCATCTCGTCGCGACCGGCAAAGATCCTGCGATCATCGAGATCGCCGAGTCGCTTGCCGGTACCCTCGATGCGTCCGGTGTGGAGGTGCTGTTTGACGACCGCCCGAAGGTATCACCGGGCGTGAAGTTCGGCGATGCAGAGCTCATTGGCGTGCCGCGCGTGGTCGTGGTGGGCCGCGACGCGACCGACGGGTTCGCCGAGGTGTGGGATCGCGCCGCCGGCACCAAAGAGAAGGTCGCGCTCGCCGACGTGCCGGGGCTCTTCTTGGTCTAGACACATCTCTTTTCCCCAGTGGATCGAGGGGGCGCTGCCGGTGGCAACGCCCCCTCTCTGCTGTGTCACTGTTTGTCGCTCACAGATGACGGGACGCGGGAGAACCCCCACGAGTTCTCCACAGGTCGATCGTTCCGCCGTCTCCCGCCGTCGTCTTCCGCTTCGATGAAGTGCACGCGGTACTACCCGACGAGCTTGCCGGGGCCGCACGCACGAGGGAGCGGAAGCGCATGTCGAACATTCGAGTGACGTACGGCGAAATCGAACAGGTAGCCGGGCAGCTCGCCCAGGGGCGAGACGAGATCATCTCGAGGCTTCGCCTTCTTGAGTCTCAGATCACCCAACTCGTGTCGACCGGGTTTGTTACCGATCAGGCGTCGGTGCGGTTTCACTCGATGTATAGCGAGTACACGGCCGGCGCGTCAATCGTCGCGGAGAAGCTCAGTGAGATTCAGGCGTTCCTGACTCAGGCGGCGGGGGCGATTCGTGAGATGGATGCGCAGCTCGCTGCTCGCATCAGTTGAGTTCAGTGCCAGGGATCTCGCATGCGCGACCGATTAGAAATTGATAACCCCAGTCTGCTGTTGGCGGGTTCGCTGCTCGCGCACGCCGCGAAGGCCGTCATCGATGGCGGCATCTCTCCGCCGCACATTGAGCTCCCCTCCGTGAATGGGATTGGTGAACGAGCGCGCTGGTTCTTGGAGGGGGTCAGTACGGCCAGTGCGGCGCTCTCAGACGCGGCGGCGAGCGCCGCGCGCGCGGTCGCTGGGATCATGCAAACGAGCACTGAGCTGGACGCGATGCTCGCGGCGGAACTGGGAGATGGGTACGCGGTGCCGCAGGTGAGGCAGCCGAAAACGTGAGCATCATTCCCGCCTCGGCCGACGCGGTGTTGCCAGACGACTCGCCGATTCTCGGCTGTTCGGACGAGCCGTCGGCGGTGGCGCGCTATCTCGGGAAGACGGAGGCAGGAGTTGCGCAGTATCGCGGGTCGCTGCAGCAGGCGCAGCACACGCTCGGTCGAACACAGAGCGAGGGCGTGGAAGAGATCGCTCTAGTTGTCTCGCAGCGGCTGACCGTCGGGGCGCTCGCCCTGACGCAGACGCTGAGCACGGCACGAAGCGCGTTCGAGCGGTACGCGGCGGAGGTCGACAGGATCCACTCCGCAGCCCGACAGGTGCGCGGGCGGGTGGAAGACTCACTGGCAGTGATTCGCGGCCAGCACGGCACGATTGAGGAAATCTGCGGGGTTCTCGGGGTGCGTGTTGACTTCGAATGGCGGGCGGGTCCGCCCCCGGTGATGCCCGATCCCACTCACGGCCTCACAGCCCAAGGCGCCATGAGTCACATGGGTGCCGACGGCAATTCTGTCGAGGTGCTCGCCATGCGCGCGAGGTACGAGCCTCTCTGGGCAGCCGCAGTTTCAAGGTGGCGGGGAGCGGTGGAGTTCATCGTGGCGGACGCTGGGGAGTGGCGGCGGCTGTGCGAGGATCGCCAGGCCGCGGAAGCCACGCTTATGTCTGCACTGAGCAGCACCGCGCTCGGGCAACTTATCGCGGTCGGCCAAGGGAGCACCGCTGCGCGCCGAAGCGCTGTCGCGTATGGAGTCTCTGGGGAGCTGTGGGGCAGCACGCGTCCACCCGTGACTCGGTCAACGGAGCATGCGTCGCTCACGAAACTCATCGGCGCTCGAACGGGAGCCGGGATATGGCAAAACCCTCCCGATCCCGTCGGAGTTGCGGAGAGCTGGGACGCGCTCAGTCCGGCGGAACAGCAGCAGCTCGTATCGGAGGTGCCCTGGGTGGTCGGCAACCTGCCTGGCCTGCCATTCTCGGTGCGAGACCAGGCCAACCGTCGTCTCCTCGAGTACTACGTGCTCCATCACGACGCGCTGAGCCCCGATTGCGTTGAGCTTCTCAGGGAGCTCACCGCCGTGTTGCATGACGATACCGAAGACCCGCCCGCGACCCTCGTCGCGCTGAACCTCAACGGGAACGTGCCGATGGTGGCAGTTGGCTACGGTCCCCTCGACGAATCGACGAGCCTGACCTGGGAGGTACCCGGCATGCTCAGCGATGCCCACCTGGCGCTCGGCACCTGGCACCACGCAAGCCGCAACCTTCACGGCGCACAGCAACGCCTGTTGAAGCCAGCGATCCGAGGCGGTAGAGCGCAAGGCGATTCTGAGCGTGCACCTGCGGTGGTCGCTTTTCTCTCGTACGACACACCCAACCTACTGTCGGTGCTCTCAGCGCAGTCGGCTCGGGTCGGGGCCCGCAGACTTGCCGCCGAACTCGACGGTGCCGCGGCCACCCGGGGACACGGGGTGCCCCTGCCTATTCACGCCGTGGTCGCGCACTCGTACGGCACCCCTGTGGCGGCAAACGCCCTGACCGAAACGAGGCATCCCGTGCAGTCGTTCACCATGTTGGGTTCCGCAGGCCTAGATCACGCGGTGGTCAAGTCGTTCATGGACCTCAATGTCGTGCCAAGTCGGCCAGGAGCTCCCGGGGTCTTCACCACACTCGCTGCAGGCGACCAGCTGGCGCCGTTTGGTGCGGCCCTCTCCGACCGGGCCCAACCGAACCCTCAGGCGGTGAGCCTGGGTCAGATTCACATTCCAGGTGCGTACGTCTTCGGGTCGGACGGTTTCGGATCCATGCGCTCGACCGATGGCCACTCGGTCATCGGAACCGGTGCTCGAGGTTCGCTGGGCAGCAACGCATCGCTCGGTCACGGATACCTCGACCGGGGAACCCAGTCACTCGTGGGCACGGCCGCGGCGAGTCTCGGTGCCGTGCATCGACTGCCCGGTGGGCTCACTCACCATGGCGAGCTCGTCGGCGCCCCGGAAACTCTCTGCCCGACCGGTAATGAGATCGTCCCGCAAGTAACTTCCGCGTGTTCGCCGAGCAACGGGCTGGGGTGACGGCGCATGCAGTTCAGACTCGCCACATGTTCCAGTAGCGGTGTGACCCGAGAGATCATTCTTTCGTGTGACATCACCGCGACTGTTGCAGAGGTCGCGCGGGCACTGATTCGCTCGGGGCTGACGGACGACAGCGAACTCGAACGGATCGCGGCTACGAGAGCCGCCCCGGTGACTGTGCTCGGTCGTTCGGAAGGGCGTGCCTCGTGGGTCATGCTCGACCCGGCGTCACCTATCGCACGCAGCGGGCTGCAGTCGGGCTGGATCATTCGCGCGGCGCGCGAGGACGGTCCGGAGAGCAGTACCCCGCGGCTTATCCCCGCGGTCGGCACCGTCGAGGTTTGTGATGGGCCACAGCGTGGCACGAAGTACAGCTTGGTAGCCGGCCTGAATTCCATGGGGCGTGATCCGCGCAGCCGTATTCTCCTCGAGGAAGCCAGCGTCTCGCGCTGCCACGCCTCCCTCGAGGTCGGTGAACGAGCGCTCCTACGCGACCTGGGGTCGGTGAACGGAACCGCTGTGGAAGGGGCGGAGGTGGAGGTCTCAGCGTCAGAAGCGACGGTGCTCGATGGTTCCGGGGCAAACGATGCTGAGGTGACAGTCGGCACCGTGCGGCTGCGGGTGCGCCTTACCGGAGTCCCCGCTCCGCCAGTCTGTGAGACGCCTGCGTCGGTGCATCCCCACACCCGGGCGCCGCTGCTTGCGCCCAGGTTCCCGGCGACTGAGCGCGTCCTCCCCACGCCACCCGTACCCACACCGCCCGGCCGGCTGCCAATGCTCGCGATGCTTGCCCCGGCGATGCTCGGCGTCGTTATGTACACAGTGACGGGATCGGCGATCAGTCTAGTGATGATCGCGTTCACGCCGCTCATGATGATCGGTTCGTGGCTTGACGGCAGGGTGACGGGCCGCCGCGCTTTCCGGCGAGATGGCGGTATCTTCGACGCTGCTGTGCGCGCGGAACGCACCGCCCTCTTGAACCTCCGCGATCGAGAAATCGCGGCGCGCGCGTCGGAGTCGCCAGGCATCACCGAGATCGCGGCTGCCATTGAGGCAAGAGGACCGCTGCTGTGGGCGCGACGCCCCGAACACCGCGCCTTTCTCGAGCTACGACTGGGGGAGGGAGCGATGCGTAGCCGCACGAAGATAGTCATGCCCGAACGTGGACAGTCTCGGCCCGAACACTGGTCAATTCTGCAGCGGTTGGCATCGGACTTCGAAGCAGTGGGCCCAGTCCCGGTGCTTGAGCGACTTGAGCGCAGCGGCTCGATCGGCATAGCCGGTGAACAGATGTGGGCGGAGGGGTGCGCTCGTTCGTTAGTGCTCCAACTCGTCGGCTTGCACTCCCCGGCAGAAATGGTGTTGGCCTGTTTCGCGGGCCCTCGGCAGCTGGTAGGTGGCTCGAGCGACTGGGGCTGGTTGAGCTGGCTGCCCCATGTGGATCCGCCCGCCGGCCCGCTGCGCGCCTGGTCGCTCGCGGGCGACGAACCTACCGCCTCGGCACTTCTCGCCGATCTCGAAGCCGTACGTGCGAGTCGAGCGGCAGGCAGACTGTCCCGCCCGACCGTGCGATCCCATCTGGATCCCGGCGGATCGAGCGACCCATCTGCGACTGTTACCGAGCTACCTGTCACCCCCGCCATCCTCGTGGTGGTGCTCGACACGGGTGAGATCGACCCAGCGCGGCTGATCGCACTCGCCGAAGCGGGGCCGGATGTGGGCATTCACCTGCTGTGGGTGACTGCACGCAGTGCCGAGGTTCCCGCGGCCTGTCGCACCCTCATTGACATCGATCGTGGTGAGGCGCAGGTGCAGATCACCCGCAGCGGCGAGAGCATCCGGCTGAGCAGACTTGAGTTTCTTGATGAACCCAGGGCGCGCGCGCTTGCCCGGTCGCTCGCCCCGGTCGTCGACACGGCCATCCGACCGCTCGATGAGAGCGACCTTCCCCCAACGCTCGCGCTGCGTGAGGTGCATCCCGCGAACCTCCTCGGCGGCGACGCGCCAATCCTTGCCTCCTGGCGGGCTTCCGGGTCACTCAAGGGGGACTGGCTGGCAGGGGAGCGGCGGGAACCGATCCGCATCTCCGCAGTCATCGGGCAGGGAATCGACGGGCCTATCGAGCTCGACCTTCGGGCGCAGGGGCCGCACGCGCTCGTGGGAGGCACCACCGGATCGGGCAAGTCGGAGTTTCTGCAGACCTGGATCATGTCGCTCGCCGCACGTGTTAGCCCCGACTGCGTGTCTTTTCTCCTCGTCGACTACAAAGGAGGAGCGGCCTTCGCTGAGTGCGCGAGGCTGCCGCACACGGTTGGGCTCGTGACCGATCTTGATCCGCACCTCGCGCGCCGGGCTCTCGCCTCACTGCGGGCAGAGCTCCGTCGCCGAGAAGAGCTCTTGGCCAGCCGGGGCGCGAAAGACCTGCTCACGCTCGAGCGGCAATCTGACCCGGCGACACCACCCGCGCTGCTGATCGTGGTCGATGAGTTTGCGACGCTCGTGAAGGATGTTCCAGAATTCGTCGAGGGTGTGGTCGACATCGCTCAGCGCGGCCGCTCGCTCGGACTGCATCTCATCCTTGCGACGCAACGCCCGGCGGGTGTCATCACCGAGAATCTGCGTGCCAACACGAATCTCCGCATCGCGCTTCGTATGGCGGATGCCGCAGACAGCAGTGACGTGATCGGGGTGTCCGATGCAGCTTCGTTTGATCCGGCCCACCCCGGTCGCGGCGCCTATCGAGTCGGGTCCGGACGAATCGAGCACTTCCAGAGCGGGTATCTCGGAGGCCACTCCGCGCAGACGAACGATCCAGGCATTGAAATTCATCCGCTCGGGTTCTTTCGGGCAGAACCCTGGCCGCTTCCCCCCGAACCTGTGCGTTCCAAACCTGCCCGCGACCAGACACGAGACATCGTTCTTCTGCTTGAGGGAATCGCGGAGGCCGCGATTACCGCGCGCATCGATCCTCCTCGCAGGCCCTGGTTAGATCCGCTGGCCAAGATAATTGACCGGGCGGCCCTGCCGACTGTTCTGACGAACGAGGATGCCTCCGGAAGGGGAGATTCACCAGCGATCGGGGTAGCGGATCTGCCGCAGCAGCAGCGGCACAGCGCCTTCCTGCTGAACCTCGAACGGCTGGGCAATGTCGCGCTCGTCGGGGCAAGCGGTACCGGGAAGAGCTCTGCGCTTCTCACGATTGCCGCGACGCTTGCCGAACTGTCGGCCCAGGGCCCGGCGCACGTCTATGCGATTGACGCCGCGGGGGGCGCACTCGAGGCGCTTCGTGCGCTCCCCACGGTCGGGGCTGTTGCGTCACTTTCTGACGCTGAACTTGTGGATCGAATCCTCCGGCACGTCTCGGGGATTGTGGCCGAGAGAGGTGTGAAATTTGCCGAGGCGCGCGCGAACAGCCTCTCCTCGTTTCGCGAGACGATCGGTGGCGCAGCGGAACCGCGCATTGTGCTGATGATCGACGGGTTCTCGGCCTTCCGTGCGACGAGTGAGGAACTGGGTGCGCGAGATTCGCGCCTATCGCAGCTGGCAGAGATCATGCATTCCGGCCGCTCGCTGGGGGTGCACGTGGTGGTGTCAGCGGATCGGCCAACTGCACTTCCTTCAGCCCTCGCCGCCAGCGTGCAGGAGCATCTCGTCTTCCGACTGGCGGGGGCGTTTGATTATGCGCATCTCGGGGTGCCCGCAGAAGTGCTCACCGATGCACCGGCAGGCCGGGTGGTGCTTGCTAGCAGCATGGTGGAGGTGCAGATTGCGCTACTGAATGGGCGTCAGGATCTGGGTGGTCAGGCCCAGGCAATTGAGTCACTGGCGGCCTCGCTCAGGAGTCACGACGTAAGGCGGGCGACCCGGCTGTACAACACGCCAGAACAGGTTCCTCTCCATTCATTACCGATGGAGGTGGCGAATCGAGCGGTGATAGGAATCGAGTCGCAGAATTTCACCCCCGTAGGGATTCCCTCGACCGGGCTGGCGGTGGTGTCGGGGCCGCCCGGCTCGGGCCTCACCACCGCGCTACACACCTGCGTGAATGCCCTCCGTCGGCGCGCGCTCGCGGGTGGAGAACGGATGAGGCGGATCCTGCTAAGCCTCGATGCAAGCTCTCGACTACTTGCCGAATCATGGGACCATGTGGCCATCGGACCAGAGGAGGTCGCCACGCTTGCGCGTGTGCTGGCCGAGGAACTGGGAGGGAGATCCGCGAGCGAACCCGCTGAGACGCGCACATCGCACACTGTCATCGCGGTCGAGCGGGCTACCTCTGCGGAAGGCACCGAGGCCCTTTCAGCGCTCGTGTCACTCGCTCAAGCCTGTCGTCGAGCTGATGCTCTACTCGTGGTGGAGTTCGAGTTGGGAGCGGCGGCAGGGGTGTGGGAACTCTTGGGTGTGTTGAAGCAGGCCAGGTGGGGGATCTCGCTGCAACCCGACGAGTCTGACAGCGGAACTCCGTTCCGTCACGTTCAGGGACGGGTGCGACGCGGGGATTTTCCGCCCGGTCGAGGGTTCGTCATCGAGGCCGGACGGGCTATTCCGGTGCAGCTCGCTCTCGGCTGGGGTATTCTGGAGGACTGATCCGCTCGGGCGGAACCTGACAGCTGAATAATACGGAGGCCACTGTGAAAATCGACCTCGCCATGCTTCGTGGGCTTGAGCGCGAAAAAGAGATCCCCTTTGAGGAACTCGCGGAGATTATTGAACAGGCGATCCACTCGGCCTACATCAAGCACATCGTCGGTCTCGGGCAGCCCGAGCCTAAAGACGACGAAGTGCGCGTGACCCTCGACCGCAAGAGCGGCGAGATCTCCGTATTTGTTCCCGAGCTAGACGACGCCGGTCAGGTGATTGGCGAGGCAGTCGTTCCGACCGAGGAATTTGGGCGGATCGGCGCGAACGCTGCGAAACAGGTCATCAATCAGCGCCTGCGCGATCTCACCGATGACGCAGTGCTCGGTCAGTTCAAAGACAAAGAAGGACATATCCTCTCAGGCGTGGTCCAACAGGGCCCGAATCCTCGCATGGTGCACGTCGACCTGGGCGAGCTCGAAGCGATCTTGCCGCCCGAGGAGCAGGTTCCGGGAGAGGATTACAGTCACGGCACCCGCCTTCGCGTGTACGTCACCAGTGTGTCTAAGGGTCTGAAGGGCCCGCAGGTGACGGTCTCGCGAACGCACCCTGGACTGGTCCGCAGGCTCTTTGAGCTGGAGGTGCCTGAGCTCGCTGCGGGCATCGTCGAGATCGTTGCGCTCGCTCGCGAGGCCGGGCACCGCACGAAGGTGGCGGTGCGTGCGCACCAGCAGGGCATCAACGCTAAGGGCACGTGCATCGGTGAGATGGGTCGGCGCGTGCGCGCCGTCATGAGCGAGTTGGGGGAGGAGAAGATCGACATCGTTGACTACTCACCCGACCTGCCGACCTTCGTCGCGAACGCGCTGTCGCCATCCAAGGTCACCGACGTCTTTATGCTGAATGAGTCGTTGAAGCAGGTGCGCGCGCTGGTGCCGGACTTTCAGCTTTCCCTGGCCATCGGCAAGGAAGGTCAGAATGCTCGCCTCGCCGCCAAGCTGACGGGCGCGAAGATCGACATTCAGCCGGACTCAATCATGAATGATTGAGTTGGATGTCGATCTTCGCGCATCCTGCGGAGCGCTTACCAGCGCGACGGAGGATGTCCGGAGTTCCGACATTCAGCCGGCGTCGATCGCTTGAGAAGGAATGTGTAGCATTCCTGCGCGATCGGCGGCAACGACACCGCGTTGCATCATGAATGATTGAGTCCGGACCCCAAGCAACACGCCCGGAATGTGATCACAGAGGAAGCTGGTACGATGATTCCGGTTCGAACGTGCGTTGCGTGCCGCCGAAAGGCGTCTCGCGGCGAGTTGTTCCGGGTCGTGTTGCGCGATGGTCGATTGAACTTCGATGATCGTGCGGTGCTTCCTGGCCGCGGAGCTTGGGTACATCCCACTTCGCAGTGTCTTGAACTAGCGGTGTCGCGCGGAGCCTTCGTGCGTGCATTGAAGGCATCAGGGAAACCTGATGCTGGCCCCTTAGAGAACAGGCTAGAAACACTCATGGACAACTAATGAGCGGCTCACAATGAGGCCCGTCCGATAATTATGGTTCTCGCCTGTCTGGGGCGTGAACCCAGACAGGAGAAAAGTGGCAAACCCACGCGTACACGAGATAGCTGCAGAGCTCGGTGTAGATAGTAAGGTCGTTCTGGCCAAGCTGAAAGATATGGGCGAATTCGTTAAAGCGAGTTCGTCAGCCGTTGCGCCGCCAGTAGCGCGCAAGGTGAAGGCGGCCCTTGAAGCAGAGGGTGTTGCGGCACCAAAGGCCGACGAGGCTGCCGGCGCGGCGAAGCCCGCGACGAGCGCGCCGCGGCCCGGCTCCCGCCCCTCGGTGGCGAAGCCCGGACCGAAGCCCCCGACTCCCGCGGCCCCCAAGGCGGCAGTTGAAGAGCCTGCTCCGGCTCAGCCGAGCGCTCCAGAGAAGCCCGCAGCGCCAGTTGAAGCGGCCGACGCACCCAGTGCTCCGCAGGCAGAAAGCTCCGCGAGTGATTCCGCGAAACCTGCAGCCGCCAAACCTGCAGCTGCGAAGCCCTCTGCCTCGAAGCCTGGCCCGAAGCCGGGCGGACCGCGTCCGGGTAATAATCCCTTCGCAACGAGCCAGGGCATGGGTATTCCGCGTCCGCCGCGGCCGGGGAACAACCCCTTCGCGCCCGCACAAGGCATGGGCCGCAAGGGCCCCAACCCGGGTAACATCCCGCGTCCGACCCCCCGCCCCGCTCCCGGTGCAGCTGGCGCGCGTCCCGGTGGCCCAGGTCGTCCGGGTGGCGCTGGTGGGCGTCCCGGCGGTGGCCGGCCAGGTGGTGGCGCCGGCGGCGCAGCTCCCGGCGCGGGCAGCGGCTTCGGTCCGCCCCGTCCGCCCGCTGGTGGGTTCGCAGGTCGTGGCCGTGGTGGCCGCGGTGCTGGCACCGCAGGCGCGTTCGGTCGCGGAGGCTCCAAGAACAAGGCACGGAAGTCGAAGCGGGCGAAACGGGCAGAATTCGAACTGCGGGAAGCCCCGTCGCTTGGCGGCGTAAGCGTACCTCGCGGTGACGGGTCTACTCCGGTTCGTCTGCGCCGTGGCGCGTCGCTCAGCGACTTCGCCGACAAGATTGGCACCAGTGCCTCGAATCTCGTCACTGTGCTGTTCCACCTGGGTGAGATGGCAACGGCGACCGAGTCACTCGATGAGGCAACCTTCCAGGTTCTCGGCGAGGAACTGGGGTACCGCATCCAGGTCGTCTCGCCCGAAGATGAAGACCGCGAGCTGCTTGAGGGCTTCGATATCGATATCGATAGCGAGCTTGAGGAAGAGGGTGACGATGTACTCGTTGTCCGTCCTCCAGTGGTCACCGTTATGGGTCACGTCGATCACGGTAAGACTCGCTTGCTCGACGCGATCCGCAAGGCGAACGTGGGCGGCGGCGAGGCTGGCGGCATTACCCAGCACATTGGTGCCTACCAGGTTCATACCGAGCATGATGGTGTGGAACGCGCACTGACGTTCATTGATACACCGGGTCACGAGGCGTTCACCGCCATGCGTGCCCGTGGCGCACAGGTCACCGACATCGCAATCCTCGTGGTCGCGGCTGACGACGGCATCATGCCGCAGACCATCGAAGCCTTGAACCACGCACAGGCGGCGAACGTGCCGATTGTGGTCGCGGTGAACAAGATCGATAAGGAAGACGCCAACCCGCAGAAGGTGCGTCAGCAGCTGACCGAATTTGGTCTCGTTGCTGAGGAGTACGGCGGCGACGTCATGTTCGTCGATGTTTCGGCGAAGAGCGAGATCGGTATTACCGAGTTGCTCGACGCGGTGCTGTTGACCGCAGACGCGGGGCTCGACCTGCGCGCGAATCCCGACAAGCACGCTCGCGGCGTCGCCATTGAGGCGAAACTCGACAAGGGGCGCGGAGCCGTTGCTACCGTGCTCATTCAGTCGGGTACCCTGCGCGTGGGTGATGCCATCGTGGCTGGAACAGCCTATGGTCGCGTGCGCGCCATGCTCGATGAGAATGGCGATGCGGTTGCCGAGGCGTTGCCCTCGCGTCCGGTCCTCGTGCAGGGCCTGTCGAGCGTGCCTCGCGCTGGCGATAACTTCATCGTTGTCGGTGAGGATCGCACGGCCCGTCAGATCGCTGAGAAGCGTGAAGCCGCCGAGCGTAACGCTCTCTTGGCGAAGGCGCGCAAGCGCATCAGCCTCGAGGACTTCACCAAGGCGCTGGAAGATGGCAAGGTCGAGTCCCTCAACCTCATCATCAAGGGTGACGTGTCTGGTGCCGTTGAGGCGCTGGAAGAGTCGCTCATGAAGATTGAGGTCGACGATTCGGTACAGTTGCGCATCTTGCACCGCGGTGTGGGTGCGATCACCGAGAGTGACGTTGACCTGGCAACGATCGACAACGCGATCGTGATCGGCTTCAATGTGCGCCCCGATGTCAAGGCCCGCGAGCGTGCAGCGCGCGAGGGCATCGATATCCGCTTCTACAACGTCATCTACAACGCGATCGACGACATTGAGCAGTCCCTCACGGGCATGCTCAAGCCCGAATACGAAGAGATTCGTTCGGGTGTGGCCGAGATCCGCGAGGTGTTCCGTTCCTCCAAGATCGGCAACATCGCTGGTGTCATTGTTCGCAGCGGCACCATCACGCGCAACGCGAAGGCGCGCGTGATTCGCGAGGGCGTGGTAATTGCCGATGGTCTGGCCATTGAGTCGCTGCGTCGCTTCAAGGACGACGTCACCGAGGTCAGGACTGACTTCGAGTGCGGCATCGGCCTGGGCAAGTTCAACGACATTCAGATCGGCGATGAGATCGAGACCACCGAGATGGTGGAGAAGCCGCGCGCGTAGCGCTTCTGAGTGACAAACGACGCAGGGGGTGGGTCCGGTTCGGACCCACCCCCTGCGTCGTTTTCGACTGCGCGGAATTACTTGTCGAAGCGTCGCCCCTCAGGCTTCGGTGGCAGAAGCGACAGTATGAACAGAATGAGCCCGCCGACTGACGGAATAAGCGCCAGGAAATAGAACGGACCAGCAAGGTTGACGTCGTGGAGTCGACGCCACTGTAACGCGATCGACGGCACGATAGTCGCGAGCCCGAACACGCCGAATGCGACGATAAGCGCGATCGCGGTGCCTGGCAGCTCGGCATTGCCTTCTTCGGTCAGACCTGCAGTGGCGGTGGTTATGCCGATGAGCACGCCAAAAACTGCCGAGAGGATGAGCATGAAGAGGGTGACCAACCAGTATTCGCTGCGCGAGGCGCGTCCGGAAAACGTCGCGTAGTTCTTGAAGAATCGTGAGATTGCCTGCCCGAATGTTGCTCCGTAGAGCGGGCGGTTGAGAACGCTGGGGGCTGTGGCGCCGTCGTAGGGCTCGCCCGGGCCGGGATTGCCGTAGAGGTTAGTTGGAGTAGCCGGAGCTGTGGTCATTGCGGAAAATCCAATCTTGTAGAGTGTGCAAGTTTAGACTCTACTAGAGGGATATTGCCCGGCGAGTGGACGCTCGGTGTCGATCCTGTCGGTGTCCGTGTTCATCTCCTGAGACGGGGAAGCGCGATAGTCTGAAGACATGAGTAACCCCAGGGCAGGCAAGGTTTCAGAGCGGATCCAGCAGATCATCGCGCGCAGGCTCGAGAAGGGGCTTCGCGACCCCCGAATGGGCTTCGTGACAATTACGGACGTGCGTGTGACAGGAGACCTGCAGCACGCGAGTGTTTTCTACACCGTGTATGGCTCGGACGAAGAGCAAGCAGACTCGGCCGCCGCGTTGAAGGCGGCCACTGGGATGCTGCGCACCGAGGTGGGAAAGCAACTCGGCACGCGGCTGACTCCCACACTGGAGTTCATTCACGATGAGTTGCCTGAGAGCGCAGAACACCTGAGCGAGCTGCTGGCTGAGGCCCGGCGACGTGACGATGAAGCGAAAGCTCTCGCAGCAACCGCGAAGTATGCGGGTGATCCGGACCCGTATCAGAAGCCCCGTGACGTCGAGGCAGAGGAAGGCTCGGACAGCGAGTCTGGCGAAGATAGTGCGGAGATCGAAGATTTCGAAGAGGAAGCGCTCGAAGCTCTCGACGAGGTCGACGACGACTTTGAAGATGAAGATGAGGACGGTCTCGACGAGGAAGATCTCGAGGAAGACGAAGAGCGGGACTAAGGCAGCCGCAGTTGCCTGTCGAATTCGACCAGTAGTCCGTCGCTAATCAGGGAGTCGAGCGCTCGCTCGCCCTGCAGCGGGTCGCGAACGGGGCCCACCTGCGCCGCGGCCAGCGCGTCATGCCGCGTCACCGGCAGGGAGGCGCTGCGCAGCAGCGCCATGATCCGCCCCCGAACCTGACGGTCACTCCCGACGAATGCCGCCTGCCGGGGGCGTCGTTCTGGCGCATTGTCGGGGTTTCCGGCCCCGCGCCACTCGCACCAGGCAGCCACCGGGCATTCGGCGCAGCGCGGGGCTCGAGCGGTGCAGATGACCGCGCCGAGTTCCATCGCGGCGGCGTTGAATACCTGCGCCTCGGTGGGCGCCTCTGGCAGGAGTGCGGCCATGTCGTCGAGATCGCTGGCGCGGGGCATGCCCGCAGCAGCGCGACCGTGCACGACGCGAGCCAGCACTCGCCGGGTATTGGTGTCGACAACCGGGTGTCGCTCGCCATACGCAAACACGGCGACCGCGCGCGCGGTGTAGGGTCCGACACCGGTGAGGCCAAGGAGTGTGTCGATATCGCGGGGCACCGCGTCCGCGTGCTGTGAGGCTATCTCGCTGGCGGCCTGGTGGAGCCACAACGCGCGGCGCGGATAGCCAAGGCGGTCCCATGCCCGGACCGCCTCGCCTGGCGCGTCGGCCGCAAGGCTGGATGGTGCGGGCCAGCGTTCGATCCACGTGAGATACCGGGGCAGCACGCGTTCGACCTGAGTCTGCTGCAGCATGAACTCGGAGACGAGCACATGCCATGGCGCTACGTTGGCGTCTCGCCAGGGCAAAGGGCGTGCGTCGCGCGCGAACCACGCACCAAGTGCGGCGGCAAGTCCCAAGAAACGTCCTGAAGACGATTTGGCACCCTGATCCAACTCACGTTCGCTCACGCGCCCAGTGTAGTGAGCGCGAGATCCCAGGCCCACACGAACTAGGCTGAGATGAATGGAACACACACCTCATGGCATCTTGCTCGTCGATAAGGCCGAAGGCTGGACGAGCCACGACGTGGTCGCCAAAGCACGGCGTGCCCTCGGCACCAGAAAAGTCGGTCACGCGGGCACACTCGATCCGATGGCGACGGGTCTCCTCGTCCTGGGCGCGGGCACAGCCACTCGGCTCCTCACTCATCTCGTCGGACTCGACAAGACCTACCTCGCCACCATCCGGCTTGGTCAGTCCACGGTCACCGACGACCGGGAGGGCGATACCGTCGAATTCGCCGAGCCCGGACGAGTCGAGGCTCTCGCGAATGACCCAGCACGGCTGCGCGAAGCGATTGCAGATTTGACTGGCGCAATCGAGCAAAAGCCAAGCGCGGTGAGCGCAATCAAGGTTGACGGCAGGCGCGCGTACGATCGGGTGCGTGCCGGCGAGCAAGTCGAGCTGACGAAGCGTCCGGTGACGATCCACGAGTTTTCGATTGGTGAGCCCCGCCTGCAGCGTCAGCACAACGACGAGGGTCGCGAGGTCGATGTGCTCGACATCGACGCCACCGTGCGCTGCAGTTCGGGTACCTACGTGCGCGCGTTGGCGCGCGACCTGGGCTCCGCTCTCGGCCTCGGAGGTCATCTCACTGCCCTCCGGCGCACCGAGGTGGGGCCGTTCACCGTGGATCATGCGGTCTCAAACACGGCACTCGCAGATGGGGGCATTGGGCGAGAAGCGCTGCTCGACCCAGCAGAGGTTGCCGCCAGACTCTTTCCGGTGCTGCGCCTGACCCCTGACCAAGAGATCGACCTGGGGCATGGTAAGAGACTCGAGTTGCCACATGGGCAGTGCGAGAACACGCCGCTCGCCGCTGCGATCGCCGAAAGCGGCAGGCTCGTGGGGCTTGTGAAGGTGGAGCGAGGGCGAACGAGAGTCGTCACGAACTTCCCGCCGGAGGTCCAAGCGTGATTCTTTGGTTTGCAATCGCGCAGATCGTGGTGGGAGTGCTGGGCGCGCTAGTGAGCCTCTGGGTGTACCTGCGCAAGACTGGCCCGAACGACTACACACTGGGTGCCACCTTGCTGCTAGGGGTGCTGCTGCTTGCCCAAATCGTTGTTTCGATTGTGGCCCCGCTCGCGGGCAACCCTGCCGTGGGCGATCCGCTGGAATTCTGGATGTACCTTATCACCGCGACGGCACTGCCGTTCGGGGTGGGGATCTGGGCGCTCATCGACCGAAAGCGCACCGCGAATCTGGTGCTCGCGGTCATGCAGCTGTCGGTCGCGGTCATGGTCTTTCGGATGCTGGTGATCTGGGGATAGGAACGCGGCGGTAAGCTAGTGGTTGTGCCAAATTTCGAACGCATCGAGGTGAGCGACGCTCAGCGAGTAGCTCAGCCGCGCACTGACGCGCTTGGTCGGGTGCTCATTGCGGTCTACCTAATTCTCGCGCTGGCCGCGACGCTGCGCGCGATCTACCAGATCATTTCGAAGTTCGATGAGGCGCCAGTTGCCTACAGCCTGTCGCTCGCTTCAGGCGTCGTCTACGTTATCGCCACGATTGCCCTGATGCGACGTACGGGCCACTGGCGCACCGTCGCCTGGGCCGCTCTGATCTTTGAATTCACCGGTGTGCTCATCGTTGGGGTGCTCAGCTTCACGATGCCAGTGTGGTTCGCCCACGACTCGGTTTGGTCATTCTTCGGCATGAACTACTTCTGGATTCCGCTGGTTCTGCCGGTGCTCGGCATGATTTGGCTGCGCCGCGACACTCGCGAGAACGCTGAGCGCCAGGGCGCGGTTGCCGGCAAATCAGAGGGTCGATACTGATGCGGATTTTCACGACAGTCGAAGAGATCCCGACGGGCGAGTTCGCCAACGGCAGCTCGGTGGCGATTGGAAAGTTCGATGGAGTGCACCGAGGTCATCGAGCACTCCTCGCGCGTACGGCTGAGGCCGCCTCCCAGCGGGGGCTCGATCCACTGGTGTTTACCTTTGCGAACAATCCGTTGAGTTTTCTCCGCCCCGAACTCTGCCCGGCTCCGATTATGAGTCGAGCGCAACGACTGGATGCGCTGGGTGCCGCGGGTGTGTCTGCCTGTGTGATGGTGCCGTTTGACGCCGCACTCTCCGCAGTTTCGGCGGAAGACTTCGTGGCAGAAATTCTTGTGCGTCGCCTCAATGTGAAGCACCTCTGTGTCGGACCCGACTTCCGGTTTGGGCACCGAGGTGTGGGCGACGTCAGCCTGCTCGCGCGGATGGGCGAGCAGTGGGGCTTCACCGTCGAGGTCATCGACGAAGTCGAAGACGAGCAGGTCGGGCGAGTGTCGTCTTCCCGCGTGCGGGAGGCAATTCTGGCCGGCGACGTGGCTCGTGCCTCGCGTATGATGGGCCGGCCGGTCACGGTGCGTGGCGAGGTCGTGCACGGAGACGCGCGTGGGCGCGTGCTGGGCTTCCCGACCGCAAATCTTGGCGGTGAGGTTGAGGGGCTGTTGCCCATCGATGGGGTGTTCGCCGGTTGGGCGCTCGTGGACGGTGCTCGCCACCCGGCAGCGGTTTCCGTTGGGGTAAACATGACGTTTGACCCCGAGGGGTCGCCTCGGGTCGAAGCTTTTCTTCTTGATTTCTCCGGAGATCTGTACGGGAAGAAGATCGAAGTGCAATTCATTGAGCGACTGCGCGGAATGGTCGCATACTCCGGTGTAGAAGCGCTTGTCGCTCAGATCGAAGAAGACGTGCGTGCCACACGGGAAATCTTGGCCGCGGTCTGACCCCAGCCCTGCCTTTCTTGGAGGTTGTCAGCGGGCAGATCTTCCAGACTGCTAGAATCGGTACTGGTTTCACCCGCGTGAGTTCCCCCCGCCGCCGTGCAATGCACGTCATCAGGCCGAGAACCTCGGGTGGCCGCGTATCCCTCCACTCTGAGGGCGTGCGTTTTCGCTGATCAGGAGATCCATGGCATCCACCACTGCCACGCGTTCGGGAAAGTCCAAAAGCTCAGGCAAGGGCCCCGCACGCAAACGTCACACTAATAACGCCGGGCTGATCCCGCTGCTCGCCCGCGCCGTGCGCGAGGTCGAAGCGTCGGCCCAGCGTGGGAAGGCTACCCCGGCGAATCGCACCAAGTTCCACGTCATCGCGCTGCTCATGCGAGAGGAACGCGCGCGAGTGAAGACCGAAGAGGGTCTGAGCGATGCCGAGCGTGCCGAGACACTCAAGCGACTTGACGGTGTCGCCTCCATTCTCGCGAAGACCGCCGCGCGAGATACCTCGCTCATCACGATGCTTGAGCCGGCCGCGCCCATCACCGAGGCGACCCGCGCACTGAAGCGGAAGATGATGGAGCAGGCTGGCATTGAGCTGCCACAGCTGGTCATCGAGCCGGAGCCCGTTGCCACCTACGTCCCGCCCGAGCTTGCCGAACGGCAGGTCGAACCTCCCGGGATCGATTCGCGTCTCCTCTCGCAGCCGTTTCTCGCGCCGGATCTTTCGCGGACGCGCACGCCCACGCCGGTCGTGCGACTCGCGAACTGGGAGCTTCTCTCGCCTTTGCTGAAGTCATTTGAGCAGGGCGGCGGCGGTTCCGCATGCATGGACCTGCCCGAGGCACCGGTTCCCGACCGCTTGGCACCGCGGGGACTTGAGCTCATGCCGCATCAAGCGAGATTCCTTGCGAGCGTGCGCGACGGGCATCGCAGCTTCCTTCTCGCCGACGAGCCCGGTCTCGGGAAGACCGCCCAGTCGGTGATCGCCGCATCTGTGGCCAATGCCTATCCTCTGCTCGTGGTCGTACCCAACGTCGTGAAAATGAACTGGGCGCGCGAAGTGGAACGTTGGACCCCGCAGCGTCGGGTGACTGTGATCCACGGCGACGGCGCAGACATTGATGCCTTCGCCGACGTGTTCGTCGTCAACTACGACATCCTCGATCGGCACCTCAGCTGGATTTCACGGTTCGGCTTCAAAGGCATGGTGGTCGACGAGGCGCACATGATCAAAAATGTGCAGTCGCAGCGCTCACGCAACGTCCTCGCGCTGGCGGATCGCATCCGCGATCGAGTACCCGGCGGGCGCCCGCTGCTGCTCGCATTGACCGGCACCCCGCTGATCAACGACATCGATGACTTCCGCGCAATCTGGCGGTTCCTTGGCTGGACGGATGCCGAGAAACCCGGCCCAGAGCTGTTGGCGCGGCTCGAGGCGAACGGTTTCACGCCCGCCGACTCTGCGTTCTACCCGGCGGCGCGTCAGACGGTCATCGATCTCGGCATCGTGCGTCGCCGCAAGATAGATGTTGCGGCAGATCTTCCGGCAAAGCGCGTGGTCGATCTGCCGGTCGAACTCGACGACGATCTCGGTCGTGGTATTCGAGAGGCTGAGCGCCAGCTGGCCACGAAGCTCATGGATCGGTTCTCCCGTATCAAAGCAGGCAAGCTGGGCCGCGATCTCAGCGATGAGTCCATCATCCGGATGGCGTCTGCCCAGGAGCTCGAGGACTCCACCGCACAGGCGACGGGTATCAACGTCTTCACCATGGTGCGCCAGATTGGGCAGGCCAAGGCTGGCCTCGCCGCGGATTACGCAGCGCAGCTCGCTCGCTCGGTCGGAAAGGTGGTCTTCTTTGCGAAGCACATCGATGTGATGGATCGCGCGGAGGCTGCTCTTGCTGAGCGGGGCTTGAAAACTATCTCGATCCGCGGCGATCAGACGGCAACCTTTCGGCAGACGCAGATCGACGCATTCAATAACGACCCCGAGGTCGCCGTAGCGGTCTGTTCCCTGACAGCGGCAGGTGTCGGGGTGAATCTGCAGGCGGCGTCAGACGTGGTGCTCGCGGAGCTGAGCTGGACGGACGCCGAGCAGACTCAGGCGATTGACCGCGTGCACCGCATCGGTCAGGAGGAGCCGGTCACCGCGTGGCGCATTGTTGCGGCTCAGACAATAGACGCCAAAATTGCTGAACTGATCGACACGAAGGCTGGTCTTGCCGCGCGAGCGCTCGACGGGGCCGAGGCGCGACGCGAAGAAGCGGAATCGGTGCAGATGCTCGCACTCATGCACGTGCTGCGCGGCGAACTTGGCTTGCGCGAAGCGGGCTAGACAGGCCAAGCGGGCGAGGCGGGCCACACCGGCCCGCCTCGTTACGCAGTGAGGCGCTGCTTCACTTCGTTGAGTGAGGGATTCGTGGCCGAGGTACCGTCTGGAAAGAGGACGGTCGGCACCGTTCGGTTGCCCCCGTTGATTGCCTCGACGAGTTCTGCGGTGCCGGGTACCTCTTCGACGTTGATCTCGGTGTAGCCGATTCCTTCAGAATCGAGCATCTTCTTGAGTCGCTTGCAGTATCCACACCACTCCGTCGAGAACATGGTGATCGTTCCGGCTTCGGGCACATAATCAGCGCTCATGGGGTCCTCCGATGGGGGTGTTGTCGGTGAAACATGTCGCCCTGAGTGTACCGGTGGAACTCTCCCGAGCCCTCACAGTCTGACTGGCTAAGTTGTGAGCATGTCCGAGCAGTACGCGACCGAATCAGCGATCTCCACCATAGTCTCCGGAGTGCGGCACTCCTTCGGGCAGGGTGTGACGAGACCGGAAGCATGGCGCAGAAAGCAGCTTCTTGCGCTTCGGAGCATGCTCATCCGTCACGAGGGTGAGTTTGAGTCCGCGCTGCACGCAGACCTCGGAAAATCCGGCGTCGAGGCTCAGCTCACCGAAATTGGATTCATGGTGGGTGAGATCGACCATACGCTCGCGCACCTCGCACAGTGGATCAAGCCGCGTCGCGTCGCGGCTCCGCTCGCGCTCCAACCGGCATCGGCCCGCATTGTGGCGGAGCCCCTGGGCGTGGTGCTGATCATTGCCCCGTGGAACTACCCGCTGATGCTCGCGCTGTCGCCACTCGTCGGCGCGCTCGCCGCCGGCAACGCGGCCATCGTGAAGCCGAGCGAGCTTGCGCCCGCTACGAGCGCCGCGCTCGCAAGACTCGTGCCTGGATATCTCGACCGGCGTGCGGTGGCAGTGGTGGAGGGTGGGGTTCCTGAAACCACCGCACTCCTCGCTGAGCGCTTCGACCACATCTTCTACACGGGCAACGGCAGAGTCGGCCGAATCGTTGCGCGGGCGGCGGCAGAACACCTCACCCCGATCACCCTCGAACTCGGAGGAAAATCGCCCGTCTATATCGACGAGACGGTGTCGGCCGCGGATGCCGCGAAGCGGATCGTGTGGGCCAAGTACTTGAACGCTGGGCAAACATGCGTCGCACCCGACTACGTGTTGGGCACGCGCGAGGTGCTCGCCCGGCTCGCCCCGCACCTGCGTGACGCGATCCACTCGCTGTATGGCAATGCGGTACAGGGCAACCCCGATTACGGGCGCATCGTGAACGACGCACAGTTCTCGAGGCTCGTGGGGTACCTTTCCGAGGGAACGATTACGGTCGGTGGCTCTCACGATGCAGCCGAGCGCTTTCTCGAGCCCACCGTCCTCTCTGGGGTGGCACGCGACTCGGCAGTGATGAACGAAGAGATTTTCGGTCCGATCCTTCCGCTCGTTCAGGTTTCTGACCTCGACGACGCGCTGAGTTTTGTGACCGGCCGAGACAAGCCGCTCGCCGCGTACGTATTCAGCGACGACCGGACGGTGCGTGCGCGTTGGGAGCGCGAAACCAGTTCCGGAGCGCTCACTTTCAATGCGCCAATTTTGCACCTGACCGCGCCCGAACTGCCGTTTGGTGGGGTCGGTGCAAGCGGGCACGGTGCCTACCACGGGGAACGGTCGTTTCTTACGTTCAGTCACGAGAAAGCCGTCTTCTCAAAGCCGCTGCATCCCGATACGCTCGGGCCGACGGTGATGCCACCGTTCACCAGGGCGAAGGAAGCGCTGGTGCGCGGGTGGCTTGGAAAGCTGAGGTAACCGTGACGGTGCGCGCCCCTCGCTAGGATGAACCCGTGGAAGAGCAGAGCCGACCAGTGAGCGCAGAGACTGAGCTGCCACTCGGGGTGCGCGTTGCCGCAGCGTGGTCGTGGCGGCTCATTCTGATTGGTGCCGCGATCGCAGCCTTACTGTGGCTGATCGTGCAGGTGCGCGTGCTGGTGGTGCCGGTGATGGTGGCGATACTTCTCACCGCGCTGTTGCAGCCCATCGTGAACGCCTTTGTGAAGCGTGGTTTGCCGCGCTCGGCGGGAGTGGGGGCAGCACTGCTCGCGTTCCTCCTCGCCGTTGGCGCTCTCGTGTGGCTGATCGTCAGTCAACTGCGTGGCGGGTTTGGCGACGTGGCCAGGCGATCCGCTGTCGCGTGGAATGATTTCCTCAAGTGGATCGAGTCGGCACCGTTCGGACTTACCGCCGAGCAGGTCAACGGCTTCATCGGCCAGCTGGTCAACACTATTGAGACCCACCAGGACGAAATCTGGACCGGTGCTCTCGCGGTAACGACCACGGCTGGCCAACTCGTCGCCGGTTCACTGCTGGCACTCTTCTCGCTGATCTTCCTGCTCCTCGATGGCAAGCGAATCTGGTTCTGGGTGCTCGGGTTCCTTCCGAGTGGCGCTCACGCACCGGTCCACTCGGCTGGCCTCGCCGGGTGGACCTCAGTCGGTCAGTACGTGCGAGTGCAGATTTTTGTCGCCTTCGTCGACGCGGTGGGTATCGGCCTAGGCGCGCTCATCCTTGGGGTGCCGCTCCCGATCCCGATCGCGATCTTGGTCTTTCTCGGCTCGTTTATTCCGTTCCTCGGCGCAATCAGCACCGGCCTCCTTGCCGCGTTCATTGCCCTCGTCTATAACGGCCCAGTGAACGCACTGCTGATGCTTGGCGTGGTGATCCTCGTGAACCAGATCGAAGGGCACGTGTTACAACCGCTGGTTATGGGGAGCGCGGTGAAGGTACACCCGCTCGGTGTGGTGCTGGCGGTTTCAGGGGGTGCGCTGCTCGCCGGTATTCCCGGGGCGCTCTTTGCGGTGCCACTCGCCGCCTCAGCAAGCGCCATCGTGAATACACTCATGTCCCGAAGGTGGGATCCGGACGACACGCCGGTGGCAAGTTTTCTCACCCAAGATAAACGTTCGCGGCAGGTCAAACACCGGGCTCGTAACGTCGCGCGGATCACCCGCAAGGAAGGAAGAGTATGACCGAGCAGGCCGTGGTTTTGCCCGAGACCGAGTCGTTCATGGAGCCGACCCTGTCGGAGTTCGAAGATGCGCTTGGAATTGTGCATCGCGTGGCACGGGTCACGCCGCTCGAATCTTCACGTTATCTCGCCGAGATTCTCGGGGTGCCGAAGGTCTATTTGAAGTGCGAGAATCTCCAGCGCACCGGTGCGTACAAGTTGCGCGGGGCCTACAACCGGCTGCGGCAGCTGAGCCCCGAGGAGCGTGCGCGGGGGGTTGTCGCGGCTTCGGCGGGCAATCACGCTCAGGGCGTCGCTTTCGCTGCGCGCGAGCTAGGCATTCAGGCGACCATCTTCATGCCGCTCGGCGTGGCGCTTCCGAAGCTGCAGGCGACTCGGCGATACGGCGCCGAGGTGCAACTCATCGGCGCCAACTTCGATGCCACGCTCGCTGCTGCACGCGAGTTCGTGGCTGAAACCGGGGCCATGTTCATTGCCCCGTTTGACCATCCCTCCGTGATCCTGGGCCAGGGAACAGTGGCGCTTGAAATGTTTGAAGCCGCGCCTGACATCGAAACCCTGGTGGTGCCAATCGGCGGCGGCGGGCTTATCTCGGGGGTTGCAGCGGCGGCCAAGCTGATCGCCGAGCGCGAGGGGCGCAGCATTCGCGTCGTCGGAGTGCAGGCTGAGAATGCCGCCTCCTTCGGACCCTCGCTTGAGGCAGGCGAACCTGTGACGGTCCAGACCAGCCCGACGATTGCCGACGGCATCGCCGTGGCAAGGCCGGGTGATCTGACCTTCCAGATGGTGCAGCGTTACGTCGACGAAATCGTCACGGTGAGCGATGACGACATTGCACGTGCGATTGTCATGCTGCTCGAACGAACGAAACTCGTGGTCGAGCCCGCCGGTGCGGCGGGTGTGGCCGCACTGCTCATGAACCGGGTTCAGGTCTCCGGGCCTACCGCGACGATACTCTCGGGCGGGAACATTGATCCGCTCCTGCTTCAGCGCGTCATTGGTCACGGACTCGCGGCATCGTCGCGGTACCTGAAACTGCGGATTCTGCTGCCTGACGTTCCGGGTCAGCTTGTGCGCACGGCGAGTATCGTGGCGAGTAAGAACGCGAACGTCGTCGAGGTCGTGCACACGCGCCACGCGACCGAGCTGCCAATCAGTGACGTTGAACTTGAGCTGCATATCGAGACCCGTGGGCCTGAGCATGGCCAAGAAGTGGTGAGCGCGCTTCGAGACGCGGGGTATCGCGTGCGGATCGGCGAACGCTACTAGGAAGGGATCATCCCATGTCACGCACGTCGAAGCGAAGCAGATCTGCCGCCGGTGCGGTGGTCGTCATTACCGGTGCGGCGCGCGGCATGGGGGAGCTTTACGCTCGTCTTGCCGCGGACGAGGGCGCTGCAGCGATCGCGTTGTGGGATCTCGATCTCGAGCCCATGGAGAAGCTGGCGCGCGAGCTCGAGGTGCTGGGGTCGAGGGTGCGGTGTTTCGCGGTCGATGTCTCCGATCGGGATCAGGTCGCTGAGGTCGCCGAGCGCACGCTCGCCGAAGTCGGTACTCCTGACATTGTCGTCAACAACGCTGGCATCGTGCGTGGGGTGCCGTTTTGGGAGCACGATCCCGAACGCGACATCGAGGCCACTCTGCGGGTGAACACGCTCGCCCCGATGTGGCTCACCCGGGCCGTGTTGCCCGCGATGATGGCTGACCATGACCGTCCCAAGCGGATCCTCAACATCGCCTCCGCTGCCGGAACCCTCGCGAACCCCAACATGAGTGTTTACGCTGCCTCGAAGTGGGCGATGATCGGCTGGAGCGAGTCGTTGCGACTCGAGCTCGAGCGTGCGGGCAGCGGCAACGTCGTCGTCACCACTTTCGTGCCCAGCTACGTGTCGACGGGCATGTTCGAGGGAGCCCGCGGACCGCTCCTGACACCCATCATGCGACCCGAGAGTGCCGTGCGGGCGGCATGGTCGGGCATGCTCGCTGGCACACCCCTGGTTGCTCGGCCATGGACGGTGAAACTCGCGATGGCGTTGCGGGGTGCGCTTCCCACGAGGGCCTGGGACATCATCGCAGACCGGGTGTTCAAGGTGTACTCATCGATGGATCATTTCGTCGGCCGCGGGTAGCTCCCCGCTCCCGCAGACGACTGAGGGTGCCGAGTCAGGAGACCCGGCACCCTCGAGAGAACAATGGAGTGTCAGCCCGTGTAGGTGTCGACGCCGAGTACCTTCACGCTAATTTCTTTGCCATTGGGCGCCGTGTAGCTCGCCGAGCTTCCAATTTTCAAACCCAGGATCGCAGAACCGAGTGGGCTTTCAGCGCTGTACACCTCGATGCCCTCGCCGTCGGCGATCTCCCGATTTCCCAGCAGGAAGCGCTCCTCGTCACCCATGATCTCAGCGGTGATCACGGTGCCAACCTCGACGATTCCGCGGCTCTTCGGCGCCTCGGTGACCACGGCGTGCTTGAGCAGTTCCTGCAGGTCGCGGATCCGCGCCTCCATTTTCCCCTGCTCGTCTTTCGCTGCGTGGTAGCCGCCGTTTTCCTTGAGATCGCCTTCCTCGCGCGCGGCCTCGATGCGCGCGGTAATGTCGCGTCGACCGGGGCCGGAAAGTTGGTCGAGCTCACCCTTGAGCCGATCGTAGGCTTCTTGGGTGAGCCAGGTCTGAGTGTCTTCCATGCTGGATCCTCCATCGATTCTGCGAATTTGGGAGTCTGCGAGTACGCGGATCTCCCGCAGATGTAGCTATGCCCCAGCAGTGCCGGGGCTTGCCCGACAGACTATCAGTCGGCCACCCGCATCGGCTGGAGGCGGCACCGCGCGCCCTTGGCGCGCCTTAGCCGGCTGTGTTGTCTTCGCGGATCCAACAAGAACGCACGATCCCGGTGGTCGCTGGGGAAGTCGTCACGAGCGTGTCAGTGAATCGGCGAGTGCGATCGGGAGAGGGCTCGAGCTCGAGCACCTTCCAGCCCACCGTCGCGAACGACGGGCTGAGAGCCTCGAGTGCGCACGCGAGCTCGGTGCGAGGAGGCGCGGTGACTTCGAAACTCACGCTCACCTCGCGATCGCTTTCGACTGAGTAGGCCAGGTCACGGAACTCGACACGACTCGAATCTTGCCAGCCACCGAAGAGAAGCACGGCGAGGCCGGTGAGAAGCGCGACCCCTGCCAGGATCCAGCCCACGCGCTTGTCGATGCCGCGCTGACGCCGGCGACCATAGCGTTCATCGATCAGCCCGGGGGTGGCCAATGGGGCCTGGGTGGGCACCGATGAGTCGGCCGTCTGCGTCACGGGTTCCTCCGAAGTCAAGCCAGTAGAGTGGAGACTTACGTCAGCGTACCGGGCCCTCCCGGGAGTCACATGAGAGGCTGTAGATGGCGCTGAGGCTTATCGCGGTGCATGCGCATCCTGACGACGAATCAAGCAAGGGCGCAGCCACCTACGCGCACTACCTCGAAGAGGGTGCCGAGGTGCTCATAGTGAGCTGCACCGGCGGCGAGCGCGGTGATGTGCTCAATGAACTCGTGGCACGCGACCCCAAGAGTCGCCGTGATCTGGCGGGCCTGCGCCGATCTGAGATGGATCACGCACGCGACATCATCGGCTTTCAACACCGCTGGCTGGGCTACGAGGACTCCGGTTTGCCGCCCGAGGGCGTGGGGGTGCCCGTGGGTAGCTTCGCCGACGTTCCGGCCGAGGTTTCGGCTGAAGCGCTGGTGCGTTTGGTGCGCGAGTTTCGCCCCCACGTCATGATCACCTACAACGAGCAGGGCGGCTACCCGCACCCTGACCACATCAGATGTCACGAAATCTCGAAAATTGCGTGGGACCTCTCCGGCGACGCTGAGTCGTATCCGGATGCCGGTGAACCTTGGGCAATCAAGAAGATGTACTACGAGTCGATCTTCAATGCCGAACGTATGACCCGGGTCTACGAGATGCTGCGCGAGCGCGAGCCCGAGTCGCCGCTGATCGCCCAGTTCGAAGAAATGGAGCAGCGCTTTCGAAAGCGGCCGAGCGACGTGACCGCGCGAGTTGATGTCGGCCGATTTTTCGACCAGCGCGACGCGGCTTTGCGTGCGCATGCGAGCCAGATTCCCGCCGATAGCTTCTTCTTTTTTTGGCCCAACGACCTTCAGCGGGAGGCCTGGCCCTATGAGGATTACCGACTCGCTGCGTCGCGGGTGGCCACAAGTGAGTTTGAAGCAGACCTGTTTCAGGGGATTGATGAGGAGACGGCATGAGTGTTCTGACAACCGGGATGGCGATGATCGCATTTGCGGCCGAAGAAGATGCCCAGTTTGACCCGGCAACCGTGTCGCCCGGGGTCGTCGGCTTCGCGGTTACGGCCCTGTTTGCGCTGGCGGTCATCTTCCTGGGTTTTGATCTGGTGCGTCGGCTTCGACGCAGCAAGTTTCGCTATGAGATAAGCGAGTCGCTTGCGGCTGAGGTTGCCGAGCGTGATGCCGGAGTGTCGCCTCAGAAGGGCGCGACCCCGGGGCATTCGACCGGCGTGCAGTCCGACACCGAGAATCCCAATCTCGAACCCCGCGCCTAGCTCGAGATGATCGCGGCGCCCGACGCGGCAGATCCGACTCGTGTTCTTGCCGAGGTGTTCGGCTTTGACGCCTTCCGTGGTGAACAGGAAGCGATCATTCGCCAGGTGAACGCAGGCGGCGATGCGGTGGTGCTGATGCCCACCGGTGGCGGCAAGTCCATTTGCTTCCAGGTACCCTCCCTGTGCCGTGAGGGCACGGGCGTGGTGCTCTCGCCGCTCGTCGCGCTCATGCACGATCAGGTCGCCGCACTCAGGCTCGCGGGCGTGCGAGCGGCGGCCCTCAACTCGTCACTCAGCGGGGCGGATCGGCAGGCCATCGAGGCGGCGTACCTCGCGGGCGAGCTCGACCTGCTGTACCTGGCACCGGAACGGCTAGCCGCACCGGGAACCGTCGATTTTTTGCGTCAGGGGAAGATCGCGCTCTTCGCCATCGACGAGGCCCACTGTGTCTCGCAGTGGGGGCACGATTTCCGGCCCGACTACCTCCGCCTGGGCGCTCTCGCCGAGGTGTGGCCCGAGGTTCCGCGCATCGCGCTCACCGCCACAGCGACCCCCGAAACTCACCGAGAAATCACCGAGCGCCTGCACCTCGATCGCGCTCGTCACTTCGTATCGAGTTTCGACCGGCCAAACATCACCTATCGCATCGTGACAAAGGGAACGGTGCGCCAGCAGCTGGTGGATTTCGTGACGCGTGGGCACCCGGGTGAGGCTGGGATCGTATACGCATTGAGTCGGAAGCGAGTCGAACAGACCGCTGGCTGGTTGCGAGACGCGGGTGTCGACGCGGTCGCGTATCACGCGGGGCTGCCTGCCGAGCAGCGACTGAGTGCGCAGACGCGCTTCTTGCGTGAGGACGGCGTGGTAGTTGTCGCTACCATCGCGTTTGGGATGGGTATCGACAAGCCTGACGTGCGGTTCGTTGCGCACATCGATCTGCCGAAGTCGGTCGAGGGGTACTACCAGGAGACCGGTCGCGCCGGTCGAGACGGTGCCCCGGCAGAGGCATGGATGGCCTACGGCCTCGCCGACGTCGTCCAGCAACGGCAAATGATCGAGTCAAACGACGGCGACGCTGAGACGAAGCGCAATCAGGTGCGTCACCTGAACCACATGCTCGCGCTCTGCGAAACCACCGGCTGCCGCAGGCAGTACCTGCTGCGCTATTTCGGCGAAGAGCAGAGCGTGCCCTGCGGCAATTGTGATGTCTGCCTCGAGCCTCCAAAACTCTGGGACGCGACGATCCCCGCGCAGAAACTCTTGTCGACGGTCGTGCGAATCGGGCGTGAGCGCGGCAAGACCTTCGCCGCAGGACAGCACATCGATGTCTTGCGCGGGGTGCGCTCCGCGCGAGTGGATCAGCTTCGGCTCGATGAAATCTCGACCTGGGGCATCGGGCAAGACCTGTCGGCGACCCAGTGGCGCGGGGTGGTTCGGCACCTGATAGCCACAGGCGGCCTGGAATCGCGGGGGGAGTGGGGTGTGCTCGCACCTACCGAGCAATCCAAGGAGATTCTTCGCGGAGAGGCCCAGGTTATGATGCGCGAGGAAGTCGCGGTGAGGCGCGGTGGGGGAGGATCCACTGGGAGTAAGCGAGCCGCTGCGGCGGCTGATCTTGATGAGGCGCAGCTCGCGGTGTTCGAGCGGCTCAGGGAATGGCGACTCGTCGAAGCACGCGAGCAGGGAGTACCCAGCTACGTAGTGTTTGGCGACGCTACGCTGAGCGCGCTTGCTGTGCATCGGCCGCAAGATGAGGAAGCACTGCTGGGCATTACGGGCATCGGCCAAGCCAAGCTCGAGCGCTACGGTGAGGCCGTTCTCGCGCTTTTGGCCGATTGAACCAGATCTCGGCGGGCTCACTGAGGTTATTTACACATATGCACCTCGTTTTCTGTGGGTTTCGTACACTTGATCTATGACTGCGCACGATCCTCACTCGTTTCCTGAGCCGGACAGCCTTTCGCTTCCACTCCTTGAGGACGAAGTGGCCCACGAGAGCCACCATTCGGCCGGCTCGGGTGATGCCGATGCGAAGCCGACCTGGCGTGGGCTGATTCACGCTGCCACGTTTCCGATCGCCGTAATCGCTGGAATCGTGCTGATTGCCTTGGCTGTTGGACCGGTTGCAAAGTGGGCCACGGCGGTCTTCACGCTGACAAGTATGTTGCTGTTCGGTATCTCAGCGCTCTATCACCGCGTGAATTGGAGCCCGAAGGTCAGGCAGATTTTTCGTCGTCTGGATCACGCCAACATCTTCCTCCTTATCGCCGGCACCTACACGCCCATCGCGTTGCTTGCGTTGCCGCAAGATCAGGGAATCCTGTTGCTCGCACTTGTCTGGGGTGGTGCGTTGCTCGGTATCGGATTCCGGGTGTTCTGGATCGGCGCCCCGCGCTGGCTGTACGTGCCGTTGTACCTCGTACTCGGCTGGGCAGCGGTCATGTACATGGGCGACATCTACAGCGCCAGCCCTGCCGCGATGATTCTCGTCATTGTCGGAGGATTGCTTTACACGCTGGGTTCGATCGTTTACGGGCTGAAGCGTCCTAACCCCGTTCCCGGGGTGTTCGGGTTCCACGAGATTTTCCATGCGCTCACCGTCCTCGCCTTTCTGTGTCATTGGGCCGCGGCGCTGCTCGTCGCGCTCGACCCCGTGTACCTGCGTTAAGGCCCAGCCGATACACTCACAGGGTGAATCCCGAGCGAACCTCGCCGCGCCCTGGGCTGCTGTACCGGTTGTATCAGCGGCGCCTGCGACGTGAGATCGACACCACACGTGTGCCGCACCATATCGCGGTGATCGTCGACGGAAATCGGCGCTGGGCAAAGCAGCGCTTGCAGGAGCGCGCGGCGGTCGGGCACCGTGCCGGTGCCCGGAAGATTCCCGAATTTCTCGGATGGTGCGAGGAGAGCGGTATCGAGGTGGTCACCCTCTACCTCCTTTCTGCAGACAATTTGGCAGGGAGAGCGAGCCAAGAACTCACCGATCTGTTCGACATCATTGCCGACCTTGCCACCGATCTCGCCGCGATAGACGCCTGGCGCGTGAAACACGTGGGCTCGACCGAAGGGCTATCTCCCGAGCTGGCACTTGCCCTTGAGCGCGCCGAGCGCGACACGATGGATCGCGACGGGTTACACATCAACCTCGCCGTGGGCTACGGAGGCCGCAGCGAGATCACCGCTGCGATGTGCAGCGTAATCGCAGAGCACCAAGCCGCGGGTGGCACGATCGATACGCTCGCGGAGCGGCTCACGCCGGAGATGATCGGCGAACATCTGTGGACCCGAGGCCAGGCGGATCCAGACCTGGTGATCCGCACCTCGGGTGAGCAACGACTGAGCGACTTCATGATCTGGCAGTCGGCGCACAGCGAGTTTTACTTTGTCGAAGCGCTGTACCCCGATCTGCGCGAGGTCGATCTGCTGCGCGCCCTGCGCGACTATTCTCGCCGGCAACGGCGCCTCGGACGTTAACACGCGAGAGTGGAAAGGTGCGGGCGCGCCGATAGCACCCGCGCGGGTCATCGTGCAGAATGAACCCATGGCGATTGACACGGCCGAGCGGCCAGAACCCGGTGACCCTGACGACCGGCCCGCGCCGAACATGAACCCAGGTTGGTTGAGCGAAGACGAACTCGCGTTCGTGCGCGGTCGCATGCCGATTGTCTACGTCGAGGCGGTGCCGGTCCGTGTTGATGGTCAAGGGCAGGTCACCGAGGTTGGGCTGCTGCTGCGCAGCACTGCAGACGGGGTGATGAACCGAGCATTCATCGCCGGTCGCGTGCGCTATGGCGAGTCGATCCGCGACGCCCTTTTCCGGCACCTCGAAAACGATCTGGGGCCGATGGCGTTCCCGCTGATCCCCGCGTCGCCCGTTCCCGCACAGGTCGCCGAGTACTTCCCGCTGCCCGGTATCTCACCGTTCGTTGACGAGCGTCAGCACGCGGTGTCGCTGGTGTTCGTGGTGCCGGTTACGGGTAGCTGCAATCCCCGGCAAGACGCGCTCGAGGTGACGTGGATGTCGCCTGAGCAGGCGCTCGCCGAAGGCAACCTCGCCGATCTGCCCGGCGGCCGCGGCAAGCTGCTCCGACAGGCTTTAGCATCGGTCGGGTGCTAGCGGCGCGACCAAGAAATCAGGTGCGCTGGGGAGAAGCCGCGAGAGCAGAGCGCACAGCTCGCTTCGCGTGTCGGCCGGCGAAAGCGCACGTGCTCGTGCCCGCCCGGGCATTGACCGACCCACGGGGCTAACTCTCGAGCGACCTCCCCGTCGTGGGTGCGCCCACCCACGTAGCCGATCTGCTCGGCGATGCGTTTCCAAGCGGGGCCGTGGGCAGCGTCGGGCCCCGCTATCGCGTGTGCCACCTCGTGCAGCAGGATCTGGTGGATCTCGTCATCATCGAATCTCGTGGCGAGATGGCGAGAGACGGTGATGCGGCGGTCAGTGAAGTTGCACAACCCGGCCCGGCGTTTGGCGTGGTCGAAGCCGAAGCTCCACTCATCCGGATTCAGATGCATACGGATCAGAGCCTCAGCCCACACGCGTACGCGATTGAGGTCAGCCACGAGCCTGCTCAACGCCGATGATCGTGATGCCTGTGCGCATCATCGTTCGAAGAGTTCGCGTGCCGGTCGAGGAGAGTCGGTCGCGCGCTCGTCGGTGACGGGCCTCACGCCCCCCACGAATGTCTCGAGTTCGCGGCCGACCAGCATCCGGGCGGGATGGGGGCCGCTGGCGAGGAGCCGGGGAAGCCAGTCGAGCTCGTCGGTGTGCTCGGCAGCGAGGAGCACGATGTTGCCGAATCGTCGGCCTTTCAGTACCTGAGGTTCGGCGATCGCGGCCACCGAGGGGAACAGGCTAGCAAGTGTGGCAACTTGACCACGTGTGAAGTGTTGCCCGGTTCCGTCGGTGACGTTGACCACGAGCATCCCGTCTGGTGCGAGAAGAGGTCTCACGAGCTCGTAGAACTCGACGCTGGAGACGTGGGCGGGGGTGCGGTCCCCAGCGAAGATATCGACCACGACCAGGTCCATAGCTCCGCGCATGCCTTCGGGAAGCCTAGACAGCACGTCGCGTGCATCACCGCGCCGCACTCTGATGCTCGCCTTCTTCGGGAGCGGAGCGGCCTCGCGCACCAGGTCGACCAGGGCACCCTCTAGCTCGACAACTTGTTGCCTGCTCCCCGGACGGGTGGCCTCGACATATCGGGGCAAGGTACAGGCGCCGCCGCCCAAATGGAGGGCAGAAATGGGCTGTCCGGGCGCACGGAACAAGTCGATCACGTGACCGATGCGACGGATGTATTCGAAGAACAGCTCAGACGGGTCACGCAAGTTCACGTGCGACTGCGGTGTGCCATCGATCAGGAGCTGAACTGCGCCCGGCACCCAGCGATCCTCCTCAAATAAGGCGACCAGGCCAGAGGACAAGGTGATCGGCTCGGGTAGCTTCACCCGAGACCTAATTCGGCGAGCTTCGCACGCATGTCAGCGTCGCTGGGCTCGACCTGATGGCTGCCGTCGGGGTAGGTGATGACCGGGATATTTGCGCGCCCACTGATGTCCCGTGCGACCTCGGCAGCCGCTGGTTCCTGTTCCAGATCGATGAATTGGTAGGAAACTCCCAGTTCGCCGAAGAGGCGTTTCGCGCGTCGACAGTCACCGCACCAATCGGCACCAAACATGCGAATCTCAGGGCTTGAGGTGCTCTGCTCAGTCATGCCTATACCTTACCGGAGGGGCTGTACGCCAGACCTGATCCACATCGTCACTTGCTGATCGGTAACAAATCGATTACTGTAGACAGTTGCGCTTCGAACACCTATCTGCCTTCATATTGCGGTCGGCCGTCATGCTCGTTTACCGAGCCTTTCACTTGTGGCTCGAAGCCTTTCTGCAAGACCAGGTCAACCGGCCCGACGGGGCCCACGGAGGTAGTTTCCTTGGCTGCTGCGCGCAACGCAACTTCCACTCATTCGCCGAAGAACGGTCGCGATCACTCGCGCCTGAGCTTCGCTAAGATTTCCGACACGCTGGAGGTGCCAAATCTTTTGGCATTGCAGCTCGAGAGCTTTGACTGGCTCGTCGGCAATGACGTGTGGAAGTCACGCGTCATTGAGGCACAAGCTCAGGGGCGCGATGACATCGCGTTGAAGAGTGGCCTCGAAGAGATCTTCGACGAGATCTCGCCGATCGAAGACAACGCTGGCACGATGCAGCTCTCATTCGAGAACCCGATTCTCGACGAGCAGAAGTTCTCCATCGACGAGTGCAAGGAGCGTGGCAAGACCTATTCTGCCCCGCTCTACGTCGAAGCGGCCTTCTACAACACCGAGACTCAGGTGCTGAAGAGTCAGACCGTCTACATGGGTGATTTCCCCATCATGACCGACAAAGGCACCTTCATCATCAACGGCACCGAGCGCGTCATCGTGTCGCAGCTCGTTCGTAGCCCGGGTGTCTACTTCGACCGTAGCCAGGAGAAGACCAGCGATAAGGATGTCTTCTCTGCTCGTGTGATCCCGAGCCGCGGTGCGTGGCTCGAGTTCGAGATCGACAAGCGCGATCAGGTGGGCGTGCGTATCGACCGCAAGCGTAAGCAGTCGGTCACCGTGTTCCTGAAGGCACTTGGCATGACCAGCGAGGAAATCCTCGAGGAGTTCGCCGGATACGAGTCGATCGCACTGACACTCGAGAAAGACGGCATCACCACTCAGGAAGATGCGCTCAAGGACATCTACCGCAAGCAGCGTCCGGGCGAGCAGGTTGCAATCGAAGCGGCGCGGGCCTTGCTCGACAACAGCTACTTCAACTCGAAGCGCTATGACCTCGCAAAGGTCGGCCGCTACAAGATCAACCGCAAGCTGGGTATCGACGCTCCCATCACCGATTCGGTGCTGTCGCTCGAAGACATCGTTGCCACGATCAAGTACCTCGTGGGTCTCCACGCAGGCACCGAGACCCTGCCAGCTGTTCGCGATGGCAAGGCAATCGATCTGCGTCTCGATACCGATGACATTGATCACTTCGGCAACCGTCGCATTCGCGCCGTGGGCGAGCTCATCCAGAATCAGGTGCGCACTGGCCTGAGCCGGATGGAGCGCGTGGTGCGTGAGCGCATGACCACGCAGGACATCGAGGCGATCACTCCGAACACCCTGATCAACACGCGCCCCGTGCTGGCTGCGATCAAGGAGTTCTTCGGTACCTCGCAGCTGTCGCAGTTCATGGATCAGAACAACCCGCTCGCGGGCCTGACCAACAAGCGCCGCCTGTCAGCGCTGGGCCCCGGCGGCCTGTCGCGCGACCGTGCTGGCGTCGAGGTGCGCGACGTGCACCCCTCGCACTACGGCCGCATGTGCCCGATCGAGACCCCTGAAGGGCCGAACATTGGTCTGATCGGCGCCCTCGCGACCTTCGCGCGTATTAACGCGTTCGGTTTCATCGAGACGCCGTACCGCCGCGTGATCGACGGCAAAGTCACCGACCAGGTGGACTACCTCACCGCTCACGAGGAGGACGAGTTCCTCATCGCTCAGGCCGGCGCCCCGCTGACCAGCGATGGCCACTTTGCTGACAAGCAGGTGCTTGCTCGCCCCCGTGGTTCCGAGGTCGAGATGGTCGATTCAGGCCGTGTCGACTACATGGATGTCTCCCCGCGTCAGATGGTGTCAGTCGCCACCTCCCTGATCCCGTTCCTCGAGCACGACGATGCGAACCGCGCACTCATGGGTGCGAACATGCAGCGTCAGGCGGTGCCCCTGATTCGCAGCGAATCGCCACTCGTGGGTACCGGTATGGAGGGCTACGCCGCAATCGACGCCGGCGATGTCATCACGTCAGAGGCGGCCGGTGTCATCACCGACGTGTCGGCTGATTTCGTCACCGTGCAGCACGACGAGGGTGGCACGAAGACCTACTTCCTGCGGAAGTTCGATCGCTCCAACCAGGGCACGAACTACAATCACCGCGTCATCGTCAAGTCAGGCGAGCGGATCGAAGCCGGCGAGGTCATCGCCGACGGCCCCGCCACCGAGAATGGCGAGCTCGCTCTCGGCAAGAACCTGCTCGTCGCGTTCATGTCGTGGGAGGGTCACAACTTCGAGGACGCCATCATCCTGAGCCAGAACCTGGTGAAGGACGATACACTCTCGTCGATCCACGTCGAAGAGTATGACGTCGATGCCCGCGATACCAAGCTCGGCAAGGAAGAGATCACCCGTGATCTGCCCAACGCCAGCATGGAAGCGCTGAAGGATCTTGACGAGCGCGGCATCATCCGTATCGGTGCCGAGGTTCGTCCCGGCGACATCCTCGTCGGCAAGGTCACCCCGAAGGGCGAGACCGAGCTTTCCGCCGAGGAACGCCTGCTGCGAGCGATCTTCAACGAGAAGAGCCGCGAGGTGCGCGACACTTCCCTGAAGGTGCCGCACGGTGTTGCTGGCACTGTCACCGCCGTCAAGGTGTTCGACGCCGAGAACGACAACGATGACGACCTGGGCTCTGGCGTGAACCAGCGCGTGGTCGTGTACATTGCGCAGAAGCGCAAGATCACCGAGGGCGACAAGCTCGCGGGTCGCCACGGTAACAAGGGCGTCATCTCGAAGATCCTGCCGGTGGAAGACATGCCCTTCCTCGAAGATGGCACCCCGGTCGACGTGATCCTCAACCCGCTGGGTGTGCCCGGTCGAATGAACTTCGGTCAGGTCCTCGAAATCCACCTCGGCTGGATCGCTAAGCAGGGCTGGAAGGTTGACGGTCTGCCCGAGTGGGCTGCGCGTCTCCCCAAGGAAGCCTTCGAAGCTGCGCCCGGTACCAAGGTTGCGACCCCCGTGTTCGACGGCGCGACCGAGGAAGAGATTGCCGGTCTGCTTGACGCAACTCTGCCAACCCGCGATGGAGAACGACTCATCGGTGCGAGCGGTAAGACTCGCCTGTTCGACGGTCGCTCTGGAGAGCCGTATCCGTACCCGATCTCGGTCGGCTACATGTACATCCTGAAGCTCCACCACTTGGTTGACGACAAGATCCACGCTCGCTCGACTGGCCCGTACTCGATGATCACGCAGCAGCCGCTGGGTGGTAAGGCGCAGTTCGGTGGCCAGCGCTTCGGTGAGATGGAAGTGTGGGCGCTCGAGGCCTACGGCGCCGCATACGCGCTGCAGGAATTGCTGACCGTGAAGTCTGATGACATTCTCGGCCGCGTCAAGGTGTACGAAGCGATCGTCCGCGGCGAAAACATCCCCGAGCCGGGTGTTCCTGAGTCGTTCCGCGTGCTCATGAAAGAGATGCAGTCGCTCTGCTTGAACGTCGAGGTACTCGGCGCCAGTGGAGAGGTCGTGAACCTTCGCGACAACGACGATGAGGCTCACCGTACGGCGGAGGAGCTCGGTATTAACCTCTCGACCCGCTTCGAGACCTCGTCAATCGACGAGATCTGAGTTGATAGCCGCATCATCCGAGGAAGATGCGCGCGTCGGAACACACCACACAGATTTACATCCCCAAGGAGACACATTGCTCGAGGGTACGAGTTTTAACGAGCTTCAGATCCGCCTGGCGACTGCTGACGATATTCGCAGCTGGTCATTCGGCGAGGTCAAGAAGCCCGAGACCATCAATTACCGCACGCTGAAGCCCGAAAAGGATGGTCTGTTCGGCGAACAGATCTTCGGGCCCAGCCGCGACTGGGAGTGCGCCTGCGGAAAGTACAAGCGCGTTCGCTACAAGGGCATCGTCTGTGAGCGGTGTGGCGTAGAGGTCACGAAGTCCAGCGTGCGTCGCGAGCGGATGGGCCACATCGAGCTCGCCGCTCCCGTCACCCACATCTGGTACTTCAAGGGTGTTCCCAGCCGTCTCGGTTACCTGCTCGATATGGCGCCGAAGGACCTTGAAAAGGTCATTTACTTCGCTGCCTACATGGTTATTGACGTTGACGAGGAGGGTCGTCACGACGACCTGCCCGAGCTTGAGAATGAGCTTCGCCTCGAGCTGGAATCGCTCGAGAAGCAGCGCGATCTCGCGATCGCCCAGCGTCAGCAGCAGGCAGAATCCGATCTCGCCGCACTCGAGGCTGAGGGTGCGAAAGCAGATCAGCGTCGCCGCGCCGAGGCTTCGGCCGAGAAGGAGATGGCATCGATCCGCAAGGGATTCGATGACGACATTGCCAGCCTGAAGCGCGTGTGGGAAGATTTCCGCACCCTGAAGGTGGGGGATCTCAAGCCAGAGGACGCCACGTTCGCTGACCTGATGGATCGATACGGCGATTACTTCGAGGCCTACATGGGCGCGGAGGCCATCAAGAAGCGCCTCGAGGCGTTCGACCTGCAAGAGGAGAGCGACACGCTGCACCTCCAGATCTCCGAAGGCAAGGGTCAGAAGAAGATCCGCGCCATCAAGCGCCTGAAGGTCGTGAACTCGTTCCTGCAGACCGGCGCGAGCCCGGCTGCGATGGTCCTCGATGTGGTTCCCGTCATCCCGCCAGAGCTGCGCCCGATGGTGCAGCTCGACGGTGGCCGCTTCGCGACCTCAGATCTCAACGACCTCTACCGTCGCGTCATCAACCGCAACAACCGTCTGCGTCGTTTGCTCGATCTGGGTGCGCCCGAGATCATCGTGAACAACGAAAAGCGCATGCTGCAGGAAGCTGTAGACGCGCTGTTCGACAACGGCCGCCGTGGTCGTCCCGTGACGGGTACCGGAAACCGTGCCCTGAAGTCGCTGTCAGACATGCTCAAGGGCAAGCAGGGTCGATTCCGTCAGAACCTGCTGGGCAAGCGCGTCGACTACTCGGGACGTTCGGTCATCGTGGTCGGGCCGCAGCTCAAGCTGCACCAGTGTGGTTTGCCGAAGCAGATGGCACTCGAGCTGTTCAAGCCGTTCGTCATTAAGCGGCTCATCGACCTGTCGCACGCGCAGAACATCAAGGCCGCAAAGCGTATGGTCGAGCGTTCACGCAGCGAGGTGTGGGATGTGCTCGAGGAGATCATCCGCGAACGCCCTGTGTTGCTGAACCGTGCGCCGACCCTGCACCGCCTCGGCATCCAGGCATTCGAGCCGCAGCTCGTAGAGGGCAAGGCAATTCAGCTGCACCCCCTCGTCTGCACCGCCTTCAACGCCGACTTTGATGGCGACCAGATGGCCGTCCACCTTCCGTTGTCTGTGGAAGCGCAGGCCGAGGCCCGCGTGCTGATGCTCGCATCGAACAACATCCTGAAGCCGTCTGACGGCCGCCCGGTCACCCTGCCTTCGCAGGACATGATCATCGGGCTGCACCACCTGACCACCGTGAAGACCGGTGAACCAGGTGAGGGACGCGCGTTCGGGTCGATTGCTGAAGCGATTCTGGCGAAGGACGAGGGAACCCTCGACCTGGGCTCAAAGGTGAAGATCCGTCTCAACGGCTACACCAACGCAGAGGGTGTCACGTCGGAGCGCCCAATGATCGTGGAGACCACGCTGGGTCGCGCGATCTTCAACGAGACGCTCCCCGTGGGCTACCCCTACTTTGAGCGCGTCGCAGACAAGGGCACCCTGTCAAGCCTGGTCAATGACCTCGCTGAGCGGTACCCGAAGGTTGAGGTCGCAGCAACGCTCGACCGCATCAAGGACGCCGGGTTCTACTGGGCTACCCGTTCGGGTATCACAGTGGCCTTGTCTGACATCGTGACGCCGACGAATAAGGTCGAGATCCTCGCTCGTCACGAAACGGCCGCGGCTGCCGTGCAGAAGAAGTTCGACAAGGGCATGATCACTGATGCCGAGCGTCACACCGAGCTCGTCGAGATCTGGACCGAGGCGACCGACGAGGTCGCTGCCGCCATGCGTGAGGCATTCACCGAAGACAACACCATCTACCGGATGGTGTCGTCGGGCGCACGTGGTAACTGGCTGCAGATCCGTAACATCGCGGGCATGCGAGGCCTGGTGAGCGATCCGAAGGGTGAGATCATCCCTCGCCCGATCATCAACTCGTATCGCGAGGGCCTGTCGGTGGCGGAGTACTTCATCGCCACCCACGGCGCGCGTAAGGGCCTTGCCGATACCGCGCTGCGTACCGCCGACTCGGGTTACCTGACCCGTCGACTCGTTGACGTGTCGCAGGATGTCATCATCCGTGAGGAAGACTGCGGAACGACCCGAGGCCTCGAGTTGCCAATCGCCACCGCGGATGCCGACGGCACTCTCGTGCGCGACGACAACGTCGAGAACTCGGTTTACGCCCGCACGCTCGCGAGCGAAGCCGTCGACGCGCAGGGCACTGTCCTCGCAGAGGGTGGCGCCGACGTGGGCGACGTGCTGATCGACATGCTCGTCGCTGCTGGCGTCACCGAGATCAAGGTGCGCTCCGTCCTCACCTGCCAGTCAGCAGTGGGCGTTTGCGCCACCTGCTACGGTCGCTCGCTTGCTACCGGTCAGCGCGTTGACATCGGTGAGGCCGTGGGCATCATCGCCGCACAGTCCATCGGTGAGCCCGGTACGCAGCTCACCATGCGTACCTTCCACACTGGTGGGTCTGCGTCGGCTGACGACATCACGCAGGGTCTTCCTCGCGTGCAGGAGCTTTTCGAAGCTCGCACCCCCAAGGGTGCGTCGCCCATCGCCGAGGCCGCTGGTCGCGTCACGATCGAAGACACCGAAAAGGGTCGTCGCATTCTCCTTACGCCCGATGACGGCACCGAAGAGAAGGCATACCCGGTGCTGAAGCGCGCCACGCTGCTGATCGAAGATGGCGACAGCGTCGTGCTGGGTCAGCCCTTCATCGCCGGCACGCTCGACCCGAAGGACATCCTCCAGGTCGGCACCACCGAGAATGGCAAGCACATTCCGGGTGAGCGCGCCGTGCAGCGATACCTCGTCGAGGGTGTTCAGAACGTGTACCGCTCCCAGGGCGTGCCGATCCACGATAAGCACATCGAGGTCATTGTGCGTCAGATGCTTCGCAAGGTGACCGTGGTGGATCACGGTGAAACCGACCTCTTGCCAGGTGAGCTGGTGGATCGCGCGAAGTACCAGCGCCTCAACCGCGAGGCGCTGCTCGAGGGCAAGCGCACCGCGACCGCACGCTCCGAGGTCATGGGTATCACCAAGGCGTCGCTGGCAACCGAGTCGTGGCTGTCGGCGGCCTCCTTCCAGGAGACCACTCGGGTGCTCACACAGGCCGCGATGGAAGGGTCGAAAGATCCGCTCATCGGCCTGAAGGAGAACGTCATCATCGGTAAGCTCATCCCGGCCGGCACGGGCCTGGCGACCTACCGTGATGTTGACGTGAACGCGACCGAGGAAGCGAAGGCCGAGCGCTACCCGAGTCGACTGTTCGCGACCGAGTCGAACTTCGACGAGAACGACTTGTCGTTCGTCGATTTCGACAGCTTCACCGCTGACGAATTCAACCCGGGCAACTACAGCTAGTTTGCAGTTGTGTGTCACACGGCGCTCGTCCTTCGGGGCGGGCGCCGTGTGCTTTTTTCTGGGATCGGCAACACTCGCACGTACTGCGCAAGAACTTCGTCGCCCGCTTGTACTCTTGCGGCAAACCGGTATGTGTTCGCGGATAGAGGCGAGGCGTGCCGGACCGCGACGAGAGGTGAGGCCATGAGCGAAGAGCGCGACGCGCAGACGGCGGGGGCGCCCGTCGAAGAGAACGAACCGTCGGGCACCGAGGTGCGGGCCGCTGTCGAGCGCGCCACGGAGAGCGGCCCTGCCGGCACGGTCGACACTCGCGCTGCTGAGGCGTCTGAGGCGTCTGAGGCGCCTGAGGTGCGTCCGAGCGAGCCGACGGTGTCTGACGACACGATCGAGCGTCCAGTGATCGCCCCGGTGGTGGATCAGCCGAGCGCTGGGCCCGGCCCAAGTGCGAGCGAGATTTTCGCAGCTCAACCTCAGTACGGCGGATCTTCGCGCCAGACGCACGAGTCACAGGCCGCGTCAGCTGCTTCCGGCGCTTCCGGCGCTCCCACCACTCAGGGCTCAGACCTTGCGCAGCGTCTAGAGGCCGACTCGGTTGCTCCAGTGGTGGCCGCTGGGGGTGGCGCAGCCAGTGGTGCAGCCGCTGGTGCGGCGTCGGCTCCCACTGCTGCGGACCTCGGTCCGGCGCGTGATGGCGAGATCCGCATCAGCTCGGATCACCCCATGGCGGCACTCTATATGCAGACACCGATGCCGCCCGAAATCAAGGGTAACCGCGGTGCGGGCATCCTGATCGCACTCCTCGCTTCGGTGGGCTTCGCGCTGGTGTTTGCGGGGGTCATCGCGCTGATTGCTGCCCCGTCGTACCCTCCCTCGACGTTCCTTGCCGAGGGACTGCTGCCAGCCTTGCTCACCTGGAGCTACCTGGGGTCCGTTCTGGCCTTCTTCGTGGGCCTTGCGTTCCTCGTTCTCATCTCGGGCCGCGCCGGCTGGTGGGCGTATGTCATCGGCGGCTTCTTTGTGGGTCTTATTGTCTTCGTTGCCGCATTCTTTGGCATGGTCATCGATACCGGAGAAGAGTTCCGCAGCTCGGTCAGCGATCTCCTTGCGGCGCGGCTGCGCATGAGCGCGCTCATCGTTGCGATCATTGCCGCCGTTATCGCGCGCGAAGTCACGGTCTGGTTCGGTGCGTGGATCGGCTCACGCGGGCGCAAGGTTGCTCGCAAGAACGCGGCTGCGGTCGCCGAGTACGAAATTGCGCTCGCAGAAGTGCAGGCGAAAAAGCTGTGACAGAAGCCTCCCGACGCGGCGTCACCCGGGGCTACGTCGGGGGCTTGGTCTTCGCGACCGTCGCAGTTGTATTGGCGCTGATCGTCGCCGTCTGGGGGCTGTTAGCGCTGTTCTCCGACCGCGACCCAGTGCAGACAGCGGGGATTACGCCAGCGGCCGTTCCGCTCATTCTTGCGGCCGCACTGAGCGCCTTGGCGTGGGGACTGTGGTTGCAGGCGGTCCAACTGCTGCGCGGGCTGCGTACCCCACCGTGGGCTCATACCCTGGTCATGGCCGGAGGCGCATATCTCATCTGGTGCCTCGGCGGACTGCTCGCGGGCCTATCGATCGACGACACCTGGCTCAGCCCCTACGCAGCGACGCTCCCCATCATTTTTGCCCTCGGATCCCTCCTTTTCTGGGCGGTGCTCGCCCGCCGAGTCTTCACCGACAAGGCGCCACCGCAATGGCCGTGGGAGCGTCGGAGCGAGTCCGGCCCCGACTGGCAAACAGGTGATGACGACGCTGATGAGAGCCGGAGAGACTAGACCGTTGTCAGATGTCATTGTGGATCGCGTCGACGTCGCAGTCGACGCTTGGCTCCGCTGGCTTCCCAGCTGGAAGCCAGGCACGCACCGTGGTCGCGCGCGCATGTGCCACCGCTGCACCGGATCACCGGTACTGGCGGCCGCGGGCATCGCCGGCGACGTGCCGCATCAGGTGGCGCATGCATTAGCCAGTCGGATGCAGCGCATCGTGGATCGCGCCGTAGAGGAGTTCACCGAGCGGCAACTCCCTGCCCTCCACGCCGAACTCTCGGGCGACGAACTCTGGGATACCGGAGGCTTCAAACCCGGTGAGGGGCTCGAGCCCGAATACGAGGGGCTCGATCTCGATCCGGAACCCGAGGAGGGGCAGCCGTTTCTGTTTACACTCGCGGGCCTTGCAGAGGACGCGAAGCCCGAGCCGCCGCTTCCCAGGCCTCCGCTTACTCCGGAGGAGAAGCGCCGTTTGCGAGCGGAAATTGAGCTGGCGGATCAGTGTGCCCACGATGCGGGGCAGAGAGTGTGCTTTGCCTTGGCTGCACACCGCCCACGAGTGCAGGCCGCGGTGCAGCGATTTGTTGAGCCGCAGATCCAGGCTTTGCTCGAGGAGCTCTCTCAGCATCTCGAGCCTCCGCAGTGACCGGGATACCTGGGGAAAGCATTGTGGAATTCAGGCTGCGGCGCGTATAGTTGGTAGCTGGTGTATTCCACCGTTTTTTGCTGTGCGTGCACAGGAGAGGCCGGGGGAGTCGCCTTTTGGGTTAACTCGTCGGAAACGAACGATACCCCCACGGCATACCTGCACCGGCCGCGCAAGCGGCAGCAGGTTAGCGAGCACGTGAGTGCCCGCGCATGCTTGTTCATGTAAGCATTCCTGTCACCGTGCAGGAACAACGAGGAGAATCAGTGCCTACTATTCAGCAGCTGGTTCGCAAGGGCCGGTCGCCCAAGGTCACCAAGACCAAGGCGCCCGCACTTAAGGCGAACCCACAGCAGCGCGGTGTGTGTACCCGTGTGTACACCACCACCCCCAAGAAGCCGAACTCGGCGATGCGTAAGGTCGCTCGTGTAAAGCTTTCCAACGGAACCGAAGTTACGGCCTACATCCCCGGTGAGGGCCACAACCTGCAGGAGCACTCGATGGTGCTCGTGCGCGGCGGTCGTGTGAAAGATCTCCCCGGTGTTCGTTACAAGATCGTGCGCGGCGCACTCGACACGCAGGCGGTCAAGGACCGTCAGCAGGCTCGTAGCCGCTACGGCGCAAAGAAGGTGAAGTAATGCCTCGTAAAGGTCCTGCTCCGAAGCGTCCCGTAGTTGCCGATCCGGTATACGGCGCGCCCATCGTCAGCCAGCTGGTAAACAAGATTCTTCTCGACGGCAAGAAGGGCCTTGCTGAGCGCATCGTGTACGGTGCACTTGAGGTCGTCGCTGAGAAGAGCGGCCAGGATGCCGTGACCGTTCTCAAGAAGGCGCTCGACAACGTGCGCCCCACCCTTGAGGTACGTTCGCGTCGTGTTGGCGGCAGCACCTACCAGGTGCCCGTCGAGGTCAAGCCGCACCGTGCGAACACACTCGCACTGCGTTGGTTGACCAGCTACGCCAAGGCTCGTCGTGAGAACACCATGACCGAGCGTCTCACGAACGAGATTCTCGACGCATCCAACGGCCTCGGTGCCGCGGTGAAGCGTCGTGAAGACACCCACAAGATGGCCGAGTCGAACCGGGCATTCGCGCACTACCGCTGGTAACCCACCGGTAACCAGGCGGCTCAGGTGGTGGATCGCGCAGGCGATCCACCACCTGGCCAGCTGCCGCGACAAGCGGCCGCGATCCACAATCTTCACATTCACCCCCACGCGGAGGAGACACCTGTGGCACAAGACGTGCTCACCGACCTGAGTAAGGTCCGCAACATCGGCATCATGGCGCACATTGATGCTGGCAAGACCACCACCACCGAGCGCATCCTGTTCTACACGGGTGTTAACCACAAGCTGGGCGAGACCCACGATGGCGCCTCGACCACCGACTGGATGGAGCAGGAGAAGGAACGCGGCATCACGATCACCAGCGCCGCGGTGACCTGCTTCTGGAACAAGAACCAGATCAACATCATCGACACCCCTGGCCACGTTGACTTCACTGTTGAGGTGGAGCGCTCGCTCCGCGTGCTCGACGGTGCCGTTGCTGTGTTCGACGGCAAGGAGGGCGTTGAGCCCCAATCCGAGACCGTGTGGCGCCAGGCCGATAAGTATGGCGTTCCCCGTATCTGCTTCGTCAACAAGATGGACAAGATGGGAGCCGACTTCTACTTCACGGTCGATACCATTATCAACCGTCTCGGCGCGAAGCCGCTCGTGATGCAGCTGCCCATCGGCTCGGAGTCCGAGTTCACCGGCGTTGTCGACCTGCTCACCATGAAGGCATTTGTTTGGGAGGGCGACTCCAAGGGTGACGTCACCCTGGGTGCCGCATACGAGACCCAGGAGATCCCGGCAGACCTGCAGGCGAAGGCCGAGGAGTACCGGGCCAAGCTCGTTGAGACCGTCGCTGAGACCGACGACACCATGCTCGAGAAGTACTTCGGTGGAGAAGAGCTCTCGATCGACGAGCTGAAGGCGGGCATCCGCAAGATGGTCGTCAACAGCGAGATCTACCCGGTGTTCTGTGGTTCTGCATTCAAGAACCGTGGCATCCAGCCCATGCTCGACGCGGTGGTTGATTTCCTTCCGAACCCGCTCGATGTGGGCGCGATCGAGGCGCACGATCCCCGCAATGAGGAGATTGTGATCGAACGTCGCCCCTCGTCCGAGGAGCCGTTCTCTGCACTCGCGTTCAAGGTTGCCGTGCACCCGTTCTTCGGGCGGTTGACCTACGTTCGCGTCTACTCCGGGTACGCGGAGTCGGGTGCCCAGGTCGTCAACACGACCAAGGGCAAGAAGGAGCGCATTGGGAAGATCTTCCAGATGCACGCCAATAAGGAAATCCCGGTCGAGAGCGTCACTGCAGGTAACATCTACGCCGTGATTGGTTTGAAGGACACGACCACGGGTGACACCCTGTCGGATCCGAACAGCCAGGTGGTGCTCGAGTCGATGACCTTCCCAGAGCCCGTGATCGAGGTGGCCATCGAGCCGAAGACCAAGGGTGACCAGGAGAAGCTGTCGCTCGCGATCCAGAAGCTCGCTGAGGAGGATCCCACCTTCCGTGTGAGCCTGAACCCCGAGACCGGCCAGACCGTGATCGCGGGTATGGGCGAGCTTCACCTCGACATCCTCGTTGATCGTATGAAGCGCGAGTTCAAGGTTGAGGCCAACGTGGGCAAGCCCCAGGTGGCCTACCGCGAGACGATCCGCAAGACGGTCGAAAAGCATGACTACACCCACAAGAAGCAGACTGGTGGATCCGGCCAGTTCGCCAAGGTGCAGATTGCAATTGAGCCTCTCGCGGCTGATGCCGAGAAGATCTACGAGTTCGAGGACAAGGTCACCGGTGGTCGCATTCCTCGCGAGTACATTCCGTCGGTGAACGCGGGTATCCAGGACGCGATGCAGTATGGCATTCTCGCCGGATTCCCCGTTGTCGGTGTCAAGGCGAGCCTGCTCGACGGTCAGTACCACGACGTCGATTCCTCGGAAATGGCGTTCAAGATCGCCGGTTCGATGGCGTTCAAGGAGGCTGCTCGTAAGGCTGGCCCGGTTATCCTTGAGCCGATGATGGCCGTCGAGGTGCGTACGCCCGAGGAATACATGGGCGACGTGATCGGCGACCTGAACTCCCGTCGTGGGCAGATCCAGGCGATGGAGGATGCCAGCGGCGTGAAGGTGATTCGCGCACTCGTTCCTCTGTCAGAAATGTTCGGGTACATCGGTGACCTCCGGTCGAAGACCAGTGGTCGAGCAGTGTTCTCGATGACCTTCGACTCCTATGCTGAGGTGCCGAAGGCAGTGGCCGAAGAAATCGTTCAGAAGGCTCAGGGCGCGTAACAACGCCCCCGTGTTCGGGGGGAGGGGCTTCCAGCTCCGCTCCCCGAACAGCTCGGGTCGCGACATGCGGCGTGAGCAAGTAACATAGAAACACATCCCCGTGCTCGAACTCTCCGAAACCGTCGGAGGGAGAGGGTACTCTACGTCCTGAGGAGGACCACAGTGGCGAAGGCCAAGTTCGAGCGGAACAAGCCGCACGTAAACATCGGTACGATCGGTCACGTCGACCACGGTAAGACCACTCTTACTGCGGCGATCTCGAAGACCCTTGCCGACAAATACCCGTCAGCGACCAACGTGCAGCGCGACTTCGACACGATCGACTCGGCTCCGGAAGAGCGCCAGCGCGGCATCACCATCAACATCTCGCACGTTGAGTACGAGACCCCGAAGCGTCACTACGCTCACGTTGATGCGCCCGGCCACGCTGACTACATCAAGAACATGATCACTGGTGCTGCGCAGATGGACGGCGCGATCCTCGTGGTTGCCGCAACCGACGGCATGATGGCTCAGACCAAGGAGCACATCCTCCTCGCAAAGCAGGTTGGCGTTCCCTACCTCATGGTGGCGCTGAACAAGTGCGATCAGGTCGACGACGAGGAAATCCTCGAACTCGTCGAGATGGAGGTCCGCGAGGAGCTCTCCAAGCAGGGTTACCCGGGCGACGATGTCCCCGTGGTGCGCGTTTCGGGCTACCAGGCTCTGCAGGGCGAAGAGAAGTGGGTCAACCAGATCGTTGAGCTCATGGACGCCGTTGACGAGTCCATCCCGGATCCGATCCGCGACAAGGACAAGCCGTTCCTCATGCCTGTCGAGGATGTCTTCACCATCACCGGTCGTGGCACCGTTGTGACCGGTCGCGCCGAGCGTGGCACGCTGAAGATCAACTCTGAGGTCGAGATCGTGGGTCTGCGTCCGACGCAGAAGACCACCGTCACCGGCATCGAGATGTTCCACAAGCAGCTTGACGAGGCGTGGGCCGGCGAGAACTGTGGTCTGTTGCTTCGTGGCACCAAGCGCGAAGACGTTGAGCGTGGCCAGGTTGTTGTACAGCCCGGCTCGATCACCCCTCACACGAAGTTCGAGGGCACGGCCTACATCCTCAAGAAGGAAGAAGGCGGTCGTCACAACCCGTTCGAGACGAACTACCGTCCGCAGTTCTACTTCCGTACGACTGACGTCACCGGTGTGATCACCCTTCCTGAAGACAAGCCGATGGTTATGCCCGGCGACACCACCGACATGGTGGTTCAGCTGATCCAGCCCATCGCTATGGAAGAGGGCCTCGGCTTTGCTATCCGTGAGGGTGGCCGTACCGTCGGCGCCGGCACGGTGACCAAGGTTCTCGAGTAGTCACTCGCTGAGATTTGGAACGGCCCCCGAGGATTCTCGGGGGCCGTTCCTGCGTGTGGGGGCCAGTGTTCGTTCCGATGCTCGCCCAGTGGCACACGGCTCACCTGCGGCATCCGAGCGGCCTACGCCGGTATCCTTCTGTTGACTGACACTTCGGTGAGTCACCCCATATCTTCTGGAGAATTCGTGCCTCAAGGACCCAGTGCTCGCATTTCGCACTTCGCCCGACTCTACGGGTTGCTTTTCGTGTGCGACGCTGCGGCGTGGGCGATCGGAATCCTTGCGGCCTTGGTGCTGCGATTTGATTTCAATATCGCTCGGATCCACTGGGGGTGGACGTTCGCTCTCATTGGGGTGACGATCTTGCTCCAACTCATGTGGGGCTGGTTGTCCTGGCTGTATCGCAACAGATTTGAGATTGGCAGCTTCGACGAGGTTCGCGCTCTGGTGTTAGACGTCGTCGGGGTGATGGCACTGGCGTGGGGCTTCGCCTACCTCGTTGGCTACGGCAACGGGATCCCGCGAAGCACCATGATCATCGCCGCGCCGATCGCGTTTTCGCTCATGGGTGTCGCGCGCTACCTCATTCGGCTCTCCACTGAGCAGCGGTTGAAGCCGGGCGCCGAAGCCGAACGGGTGTTACTCTACGGTGCCGGATATCTGGGGCATCAGACGGCAAAGCGGCTCCTCACAGATCCCGTTGCGTCTTCACTGCCGGTAGGTTTCCTGGACGAGGATCCGCTGAAGCGAAATCTCGAGGTACGTGGAGTCCGTGTGCTTGGGGGCCTGCGTGACCTCAAACGCGCGGCAGCCGAGACTCGGGCAACGGCCATTATCGTATGTATCGGCGACGCTGACGCCCCGCTCATGCGCCAGGTGGATGAGGCCGCCGATAGGAGCGGCTTGAAGGTCATGGTGCTGCCGCCGCTCGAGCAGCTTCTCAACAACAAATCGGCAATCGCTGAGGTACGAGAGCTGTCGATCGAGGATCTTATCGGGCGACACCCCGTGCGACTCGAGACCGAATCGATCGCCCAGTATCTGCAGGACCGAACGGTGCTGGTCACCGGAGCGGGCGGGTCGATCGGCTCTGAACTGTGCCGCCAATTGGCGAGGTTCGCTCCGAAAGAGCTGATCCTGCTCGACCGAGACGAAACGTCGCTCCAGATGACGCAACTCGCGATCAGTGGTCACGGCCTTCTTGATACTCGGGACGTGGTGCTCGCAGATATTCGAGATGCTGACATGCTCATGCGCATATTTGAAGAACGGCAGCCTGAGGTAGTGTTCCACGCCGCGGCGCTGAAGCACCTTCCCATGCTCGAGCAGTACCCCGACGAGGCGTGGAAAACGAACGTGATGGGGACGCTGAATGTGCTCCGAGCCGCGCAATCTGTCGGCGTGACCACCTTCGTCAATATCTCCACGGACAAGGCAGCGAATCCGACTAGTGTGCTGGGTCACTCCAAGCGGGTCGCGGAGAAGCTCACCGCTTGGATGGCGGAATCGACCGGTCAGCGGTATTTGTCCGTGCGCTTTGGCAACGTGATCGGGAGCCGAGGCTCGATGCTTCCCACGTTCCGCGCTCTCATCGAATCGGGCGGACCCTTGACGGTCACGCACCCCGACGTCACCCGCTTCTTCATGACGATTCCCGAAGCCTGTCAGCTGGTGATCCAGGCCGGTGGCATCGGTCGTCCCGGTGAGGTGTTGATCCTTGACATGGGGGAGCCCGTTCGCATTCTGGACGTGGCTACGCGCATGATCGCACAGTCGGGCAAACGCGTCGAAATCGTCTACACGGGATTGCGTCACGGGGAGAAGCTACACGAGGAGCTCACAGGAAAGGGAGAGGGGAACGAGCGACCCTTCCACCCGAAGATCTCGCACGCCAACGTCAGCGCGATGAGCCCCGAAGTGCTCGATCACGATGGTTGGATCGCGCGATTGAACTTGACCGACGAAGCGGGGGAGCGGGTTCAGTGATTGCTCTGATCTCGGGGCTTATTACGCTCGGGCTCAGCCTCGTGCTGCCCTTTGTCATCAAGCCGCTGCTCATTCGTTTCGGGGTTATGGATGTGCCCTCCGAACGTTCGTCTCACGAACGACCGATACTGCGCGGGCTCGGACTCGCGGTGCTCATCTCCATGTTCATTGGTGGCCTATATGCGTTGCTGAGCTCCCTGGGCTTCATTGGGTCTGCGGAACACCAGTGGGGCTCGCTGGTCGTCATCGTTGCGGCCTCCCTCGCCTCGGGACTGCTCGGGCTTGGCGAAGACCTCAAGGGTGTCAGCGTGGCGGCACGCAGCGTACTCCTGCTCACCATCGCGACAGCCGCCGCAGGAGCGCTCGTCTGGGGCTCAGGTGGCTGGACCGCCGAGCTGTCCGTGCCCCTGCAGCTACTGCTGGCGCTCTATGCGATTCTTTTCGTATCGAGCTACATCAACGTGGCAAATTTCATGGATGGGTTGAATGGCATCAGCGGGTTTCACGGTCTCGTCGCTGGAGCAACATTCTTTGCTGCAGGGCTGCTCTCCGAGCTTTGGTGGTTGCAGGCAGCGGGTCTGATTCTTGCGGCGGGCTACCTTGGTTTTCTCCCGTGGAACCTCACGAAGCCAGGCGCGTTCCTCGGTGACGTCGGGAGCTACCTGCTGGGCGGTGCGGTGGCAGTCACCAGCTTTGCGGCGCTCGTCGCGGGGGTGCCCATTCTCGCCAGCATTGGCCCCATGATCATCTACTTCGGTGACGTTGGTGTGACGCTCGTCAAGCGCGTGCGCGCGGGACACAAGTGGGATGAGCCACACAAGGAACACGTCTACCAGCGCATTCAGCAGATGGGCTATAGCCATGTGCAAGCGTCGGGTCTCGTCGCCGCATTCACTGCGCTTGCTTCCGGACTCGGGCTCGCTTCTTTCTGTGTTTCTCCGATTTGGTGGATCGGCCTCCTCGTAGTTGGTCTCGGTGTTCTTGCCGTCTACCTCAGGCTCCCGAGGATTCTCCCCACCAGGTGATCGCGACAGCGATGCCAACGGCATCGCGACACGCCCGGGTTGCAATGCACCCATTTCCGTGCCAGAATGTACAGGTTCAGTACTTTCCGCGATGCGGGAATCACTGCCATGCTGTGCGTAGTCGTGGGGCGCAATGCGATCCACTATCTGACTAGGCCGCTGGTAGCGAACGCCACGCTCACCAGTGTCGTGAAACCGGGCAACTGCCGGGTTTCTTGTGCTGTGTGAACGTTTGACAGGTGAACAGCGAATGCGCATTCCCCGTGGATGCCAGGGCACTGATAGCAAGACGTCCAATGCTGGGCGCGCTCGAGAGAGCGCGAACGGTAAGACGCACACAGAAAGAGAGAGTCACATGGCGGGACAGAAGATCCGCATCCGACTGAAGTCGTATGACCACGAAGTCATCGACAACTCGGCACGCAAGATTGTCGATACGGTTACCCGTGCTGGTGCCACCGTAATCGGCCCAGTGCCCCTTCCCACGGAGAAGAATGTGATCGCTGTGATCCGTTCGCCTCACAAGTACAAGGACAGCCGGGAGCACTTTGAGAAGCGCACCCACAAGCGTCTGATCGACATCATCGATCCGACCCCCAAGGCCGTTGACTCACTTATGCGTCTCGACCTGCCTGCCGATGTCAACATCGAGATCAAGCTGTAGGGGGCCAGAAGATGTCAAACGGAAATCGTAACGTCAAGGGCCTGCTCGGCATGAAGCTCGGCATGACCCAGGTGTGGGATGAGAACGGCAAGGTCGTTCCTGTTACCGTCATTGAGGTATCCCCGAACGTAGTTACTCAGATTCGCACCCCCGATGTCGACGGCTACAGTGCCGTGCAGATCGCCGCGGGTCAGATCGACCCCCGCAAGGTGAACCAGCCGAGCGCCGGTCACTTCGCCAAGGCTGGCGTCACCCCCCGCCGCCACCTCACCGAGGTGCGCACGGCAGATGCCGCAGAGTACGCGCTCGGCCAGGAGCTCACTCTCGACGCTACCTTCGAAGCCGGTCAGAAGATCGACGTCGTTGGTACCTCGAAGGGTAAGGGCTTCGCTGGTGTCATGAAGCGTCACAACTTCAAGGGTGTGAGTGCCTCGCACGGTGCTCACCGTAACCACCGCAAGCCTGGTTCGATCGGTGGCGCTGCTACCCCGGGTCGCGTGTTCAAGGGCCACCGTATGGCTGGCCGCATGGGCAGCGATCGCGTGACCGTGCAGAACCTCACCGTCCAGGCAATCGACGCCGAGAAGGGCCTGCTGCTCGTTAAGGGCGCGGTTCCTGGTGGTCGTGGCCGTCTCGTATTCGTCCGCAACGCTGTAAAGGGGGCGTAGTACATGGCTACCGCAACCACGCTCGAGGTCATCGACGTACAGGGCAAGAAGGCTGGGTCGGTTGACCTGCCCGAGACTCTGTTCGCCGTGGAGACCAATGTCCCGCTTATCCACCAGGTCGTCACCGCTCAGCTTGCTGCTGCGCGTCAGGGCACCCACAAGACCAAGAATCGCGGCGAAGTCAGCGGTTCAGGTGTGAAGCCGTTCAAGCAGAAGGGCACCGGCCGAGCTCGTCAGGGTTCGGTTCGTGCTCCTGAGCACCGCGGTGGCGGAATCGTGCACGGCCCCGTGCCGCGCGATTACTCGCAGCGCACCCCGAAGAAGATGATTGCCGCCGCGCTTCGCGGACTGCTGTCGGATCGCGCTCGCGGCGGACGTCTGCACGTCATCGACACGTTCGGGATCGACGACAAGCCCAGCACGAAGGCAGCGCGCGACGTGCTCGCCGCCGTTGCTCCGGGTCGCCGCGTTCTCGTGGTACTCAATCGCGATGACGAGCTCAGCACGCTGAGCCTGCGGAACATTCCGCACGTGCACATCTTGCCGTGGGATCAGCTCAACGCCTATGACGTGGTCGTCAGTGATGATCTCGTCTTCACCAAGGGCGCTTTCGAAGCCTTCGTGGCCGATCGCACCGCAAACGACACCGCGAAGGGGGCCAAGAAGTGAGCCTGAACAAGTCGCAGCACGACGTCATCATTCGCCCGATCGTCTCTGAGAAGAGCTACGGCATGATCGACGCGAACGGTCAGTACACCTTCGAGGTTCAGCCCACTGCAAACAAGACCGAGATCAAGCTCGCTATCGAGCAGGTCTTCAACGTGAAGGTCGACAAGATCAACACGCTGAACCGCAAGGGCAAGACCCGTCGCACCAAGTTCGGCGCTGGCAAGCGCAAGGACACCAAGCGTGCCATCGTCACCCTGAAGTCGGGCACCATCGACATCTTCACGGCTGCGCTGTAGCTCGGAAGCGAAGAGGAATAATCATGGCAATTCGTAAGTACAAGCCGACGACTCCGGGTCGTCGCGGATCAAGCGTCGCTGACTTCGCTGAGATCACGCGTTCGACCCCCGAGAAGTCCCTCCTGCGCCCGCTGTCAAAGACCGGTGGACGCAACAACCAGGGCCGTATCACGACTCGTCACATCGGTGGGGGCCACAAGCGCCAGTACCGCGTGATCGACTTCCGTCGTCACGACAAGGACGGCGTGAACGCCAAGGTTGCTCACATTGAGTACGATCCCAACCGCACCGCGCGTATCGCACTCCTGCACTACATCGACGGCACAAAGCGTTACATCATCGCGCCGAACAAGTTGAAGCAGGGCGATATCGTCGAGGCCGGCGCAGGGGCCGACATCAAGCCGGGTAACAATCTTCCGCTGAAGAACATCCCGACCGGTACCGTGATCCACGCGATCGAACTGAAGCCAGGCGGCGGCGCAAAGCTCGCTCGCTCGGCCGGTTCCTCCGTGCGACTCGTTGCCAAGGATGGCCCCTACGCCCAGCTGCGTCTCCCTTCGGGCGAGATCCGCAACGTTGACGTGCGCTGCCGCGCAACCGTCGGCGAGGTCGGCAACGCCGAGCAGTCGAACATCAACTGGGGTAAGGCTGGCCGCATGCGCTGGAAGGGCGTTCGCCCGACCGTGCGTGGTGTTGTCATGAACCCGGTGGATCACCCGCACGGTGGTGGCGAAGGCCGCACCTCGGGTGGCCGTCACCCGGTTAGCCCGTGGGGCCAGAAGGAAGGCCGCACGCGCAAGGCCAATAAGGAAAGCGACAAGCTCATCGTTCGTCGCCGCAACGCTGGCAAGAAGCGTTAGTCGGCAGGTAGGAAAGAGTAGAAGATGCCTCGTAGTCTCAAGAAGGGCCCCTTCGTCGATAACCACCTGCTGAACAAGGTGGTTACTCAGAACGAAGCCGGTACCAAACACGTAATCAAGACCTGGTCGCGCCGGTCGATGATCATCCCAGCCATGCTGGGACACACCATCGCGGTGCACGACGGTCGCAAGCACATCCCGGTGTTCGTCACCGAAACCATGGTTGGTCACAAGTTGGGCGAATTCGCCCCGACTCGCACCTTCCGCGGTCACGTGAAGGACGACAAGAAGGGCCGTCGCCGCTAGCGCGGTGACGTGAAGGAGGAAGAGAAATGGTGGAGTCGATCGCACGTGTGCGTCAAATCCGCGTTACCCCCCAAAAGGCCCGTCGTGTCGTTGACCTGATCCGTGGCAAGAACGCTCAGGAGGCCCTGGCCATCCTGAAGTTCGCCCCGCAGGCAGCATCGGAGCCCGTGTTCAAGCTGGTGGCAGCCGCCATCGCCAACGCACGAGTGAAGGCCGACAACGAGAACTTGCGCCTGAACGAGGACGAACTCGTCGTCGCTCGCGCGTTCGTTGACGAGGGTGCAACGCTTAAGCGTTTCCGCCCCCGTGCTCAGGGCCGTGCATTCCGCATCAACAAGCGCACGAGTCACATCACCGTCATCTTGCAGACGGCCGATGAACTCGCCGCCGCGAAGAAGGGAGCCAAATAATGGGCCAGAAGATTCATCCCTACGGCTTCCGCCTCGGGATCACCACTGATCACGTGTCGCGGTGGTTCTCGGATTCGACGAAGCCGGGACAGCGTTACGCCGATTACCTCGCTGAGGATATTCACATCCGTCAGCACCTGACCAAGACACTTGACCGCGCTGGCGTCAGCCGCGTCGAGATCGAGCGCACTCGTGATCGGGTACGCGTTGATATCCACTCGGCCCGTCCCGGCATCGTAATCGGTCGTCGAGGTGCTGAGGCCGAGCGTATTCGCGCTGATCTCGAGAAGCTCACCGGCAAGCAGATCCAGCTCAACATCCTCGAGGTCAAGAACCCCGAGGCTGACGCTCAGCTGGTCGCTCAGGGTGTTGCCGAGCAGCTCGCCGCCCGTGTGGCGTTCCGCCGCGCGATGCGTAAGGGTCTCCAGGGCGCGCAGCGCGCTGGTGCCAAGGGCGTGCGTATTCAGGTCTCCGGCCGCCTCGGCGGCGCCGAGATGAGCCGTTCGGAGTTCTACCGCGAAGGCCGTGTGCCCCTGCACACCCTGCGTGCGAACATCGACTACGGCTTCTACGAGGCGAAGACCACCTTCGGCCGCATTGGCGTGAAGGTCTGGATCTACAAGGGTGACCTCACCAACAAGGAACTCGCTCGTGAGCAGGCGGCCCAGAAGCCGTCACGCGACCGCGGCGACCGCCGCCGTGCCCCCCGCGGGGCTCAGGCCGAGGCTGCGCCCGCCGCAGCAGGAGCGGAGAAGTAAGCATGCTGATTCCTCGTCGAGTCAAGTACCGCAAGCAGCATCACCCCGGCCGTAGCGGTCAGTCCAAGGGTGGAAACCAGGTCACCTTTGGTGAGTTCGGTATCCAGGCACTGACCCCCGCGTATGTCACGAACCGTCAGATCGAGTCCGCTCGTATCGCGATGACTCGTCACATCAAGCGCGGCGGTAAGGTGTGGATCAACATCTACCCCGATCGCCCCCTCACCAAGAAGCCCGCGGAAACCCGCATGGGTTCCGGTAAGGGTTCGCCCGAGTGGTGGGTGGCCAACGTTAAGCCGGGTCGCGTCCTCTTTGAGGTCGCAGGTGTCGATGAGCAGCTTGCACGTGAGGCGCTCACCCGAGCCATTCACAAGCTGCCCCTCAAGGCCCGCATTATCAAGCGTGAGGAGGGCGACGCGTAATGTCCATTGGAAGCAAAGAGTTGGCAATTACCGAGCTCGATACTTTTGAAGACGAGCGACTGGCTGAAGAGCTGAAGAAGGCGAAGGCCGAGCTTTTCAACCTGCGTTTTCAGTCGGCCACCGGCCAGCTGGAGAGTCACGGACGCGTACGTCAGGTGAAGCGCGACATTGCTCGCATCTACACCGTATTGCGCGAGCGTGAGTTGGGTATTCGCCCGACCCCCGCAGCTGCTCCCGAGCCCGTAAAGGCAAAGAAGAGCACGAAGAAGACCGAGCAGGCGGACGCCGCCGCTGAGACGAAGGAGGCCGAGTAATGGCTGAGGTCGAGATGGAACAGCGCGGCTACCGCAAGGCTCGTCGCGGATACGTTGTCAGCGACAAGATGGATAAGACCATCGTCGTTGAGGTTGAAGATCGCGTGAAGCACCCGCTTTACGGCAAGGTCCTGCGTCGCTCGTCGAAGGTGAAGGCCCACGACGAGCAGAACACCGCCGGCATCGGCGATCTCGTGCTCATACACGAGACTCGCCCGCTGAGCGCCACCAAGCGCTGGCGCCTGGTCGAGATCCTCGAAAAGGCGAAGTAAGCCCCCGGCTTACGGAAGAAGGAGTAACAAGTGATTCAGCAGGAATCGCGACTCAAGGTAGCGGATAACACCGGCGCCAAGGAGTTGCTCACGATTCGTGTGCTCGGGGGTTCGAGGCGCCGCTACGCGGGTCTCGGTGACACCATCGTCGCGACCGTAAAGGACGCGATCCCCGGGGGCAACGTGAAGAAGGGCGAGGTCGTCAAGGCGGTCATCGTTCGTACCCGCAAGTCCACCCGTCGTGCTGATGGCTCGTACATCAGCTTTGACGAGAACGCGGCCGTCCTCTTGAAGGCGGACGGGGAGCCTCGCGGCACCCGTATCTTCGGGCCGGTTGGCCGCGAGCTTCGCGACAAGAAGTTCATGAAGATCGTTTCGCTGGCACCGGAGGTGATCTAGCACTATGGGTAGCAAGATCAAGAAGGGTGACCTCGTAGAGGTCATCTCAGGACCCACGCAAGAGCGCGGTGGCTACAAGGGCAAGCAGGGCCGCGTTATCGCCGTGCTGACCGAGAGTGATCGTGTCGTCGTCGAGGGTGTCAACTACGTCACCAAGCACGTGCGGCAGGGCCAGTCGTCCCGCGGCACGAAGGAGGGCGGCATCGAGACTCATGAGGCTCCGATCCACGTCTCCAACGTCGCTGTAGTCGACCCCGAGACCAAGAAGCCGACCCGCGTTGGTTTCCGCGTCGAAGAGGTGGAACGCAACGGGAAGAAGAAGACCGTGCGCGTTCGCTACGCCAAGAAGTCTGGGAAGGACCTCTAATGACTGAGACTGCTGCGGCCGCTGGCACTGCGTCAGCGGCGAAAGCCCTGCCGAGCCTGAAGCAGAAGTACCGTGCGGAGATCGTGCCGGCACTTCGCGAGGAGTTCGGTTTTGCCAACGTGCATCAGGTTCCCGGCCTCGTGAAGGTCGTTGTGAACACCGGTGTCGGCGAGGCCGCCCGCGACAGCAAGGTGATCGAGGGCGCAATTGCTGACCTGGTGAAGATCACCGGCCAGAAGCCCATGGTCACCAAAGCCCGCAAGTCCATCGCTCAGTTCAAACTGCGCGAAGGCCAGGCGATCGGTGCGCACGTCACTCTTCGTGGCGACCGTGCATGGGAATTCCTCGACCGTCTCATCTCGCTCGCACTGCCCCGCATCCGCGATTTCCGCGGTTTGTCGGCCAAGCAGTTCGACGGGAACGGGAACTACACGTTCGGTATTACCGAGCAGAGCGTGTTCCACGAGATCGATCAGGATAAGATCGACCGGGTGCGTGGCTTCGACATCACTGTCGTGACCACCGCTAAGACCGACGATGAGGGTCGTGCGCTGCTGAAGGCGCTCGGATTCCCATTCAAGGAAGACAACTAAATAGACCAAGTGGGGAGGCGCCCCCGTCGCGGGGCGCCTGATCCACGTATCACCTAGGTCTGCAGTCGCGTAACGGCTGGAGAAACCAGGCGAAAAAGAAAGAGTCACTTATGACGATGACCGATCCGGTCGCAGATATGCTGACCCGGTTGCGCAACGCAAATTCCGCGCACCATGATGACGTTTCGCTCCCAGGCTCAAAGCTGAAGGAGCGGATCGCAGAGATCCTCAAGCGTGAGGGCTACATCGCTGACTGGAAGGTGGAGGACGCTCGCGTCGGAACCACCATCACCATGTCGCTGAAGTACGGCCCCAACCGCGAGCGTTCAATCGTAGGCATTAAGCGGGTTTCGAAGCCCGGCCTCCGCGTGTACGCAGGCACCACCGAGATCCCGAGCGTACTCGGCGGCCTAGGTATTGCGATCCTTTCCACCTCCTCGGGGCTCTTGACTGACCGTGAGGCCGAGCAGAAGGGCGTGGGCGGAGAAGTTCTCGCCTACGTGTGGTAACCCGTCATGTCACGTATCGGTAAGCTTCCCATCGCCGTTCCCGGCGGTGTCACTGTCTCGATCGATGGCCAGCAGGTCACGGTCAAGGGTTCAAAGGGCGAGCTGGCGCTCGTCGTCTCCGAGCCCATTCGCGTAGCACTCGAAGACGGCCAGGTGCTCGTCACCCGTCCCAACGACGAGCGCGACTCCCGAGCGCTGCACGGATTGACCCGTACGCTCATCAACAACAACATCATCGGCGTGACCGAGGGCTACGCAAAGCAGCTCGAGGTTGTCGGCACCGGCTACCGCGTGCAGCAGAAGGGCACCGGCCTCGAGCTGGCGCTCGGCTTCTCGCATCCTGTGCTCGTTGACGCTCCTCAGGGCATCACGCTCGAGGTCGAGGGCAACACAAAGATCACCGTTCGCGGTATCGATAAGCAGGCTGTCGGCGAAGCCGCAGCCAACATTCGCAAGCTGAAGAAGCCTGAGCCCTACAAGGGTAAGGGTATTCGTTACGCCGGCGAGGTTGTCCGTCGCAAGGCTGGAAAGGCTGGTAAGTAACCCATGGCCGCTTCAATTACTCGGGCTAAGGGTCGTTCGGCAGCGCGTATTCGCCGCCACGTCCGCCTCCGCAAGAAGATCGTCGGCACCGAGGCGCGTCCGCGTCTCGTGGTCAACCGCTCTTCGCGCCACGTATTCGTTCAGGTCATCGACGATTCCAAGGGCTTCACCCTGGCATCGGCGTCGACTATGGAAGCCGATCTTCGCTCCTTTGAGGGCGACAAGACGGCCAAGGCCCGCCGCGTTGGCGAGCTGGTAGCCGAGCGCGCCAAGAGCGCCGGAATCGACGCTGTGGTCTTCGACCGCGGCGGTAGCAAGTACGCCGGCCGCGTAGCCGCGATTGCCGACGGCGCACGCGAAGGGGGGCTGACCCTGTGAGCGAAGTAACGAAGGAGCAGGTAGTGAACGCAGAGGCCCAGGCCGAGACCCCGGCCGCTGAGGCACAGGGCGCCGCGGCTCCGGCTCAGGATCACCGCAGCGAGCCCCGCGAGGCTCGTCGAGGAAGCCGCGACCGCGGTACCCGAAACGAGCGTGGTGGCCGCGACCGTAACGAGAGCCAGTTCCTCGAGCGCGTCGTCACCATCAACCGCGTGTCAAAGGTTGTCAAGGGCGGCCGTCGTTTCAGCTTCACCGCGCTCGTCGTGGTCGGAGATGGCAACGGCACCGTTGGTGTGGGCTACGGCAAGGCGAAGGAAGTTCCCCTCGCTATCGCTAAGGGCGTCGAGGAAGCAAAGAAGAACTTCTTCCGCGTTCCGCGCGTCGGCAGCACCATCCCGCACCCCGTGCAGGGTGAGGCCGCGGCAGGCGTTGTTCTGCTTCGTCCCGCCGCCGCGGGTACCGGCGTTATCGCTGGTGGCCCCGTGCGCGCCGTACTCGAGTGCGCAGGCATCCACGATGTGCTCAGCAAGTCGTTGGGTTCCTCGAACACCCTGAACATCGTGCACGCGACCGTTGTCGCGCTGCAGCAGCTCGAGGAGCCCCGCTCCGTCGCAGCTCGCCGCGGCCTCGACTTCGACCGTGTCGCCCCGGCTCGCCACGTGCGTGCTGAGGCCAAGGCCGCGGCAGACGCTGCTGCTCAGGTGAAGGCGGGTGCGTAATGGCTAAGGCACTGAAGATTACGCAGACCAAGTCCGTTATCAGTGAGAAGCAGAACCAGCGCGACACGCTTCGCAGCTTGGGTCTCAAGCGGATCGGCGATTCCGTCGTTCGCGAAGACACTCGTGCGAACCGCGGGTACGTCCGCGCAGTTGCTCACCTGGTTCAGGTTGAGGAGATCGACGCATGAGTGAGAAGAACGAGGAAGGCCGTTCGCAGGTCCTGAAGGCTCACCACCTTCGTCCTGCTCCTGGCTCCAAGAAGGCTAAGACCCGTGTGGGTCGCGGCGAGGGCTCGAAGGGCAAGACCGCAGGTCGAGGCACTAAGGGTCAGAAGGCGCGCTACCAGGTCAAGGCCGGGTTCGAGGGTGGGCAGATGCCACTGCACATGCGCACCCCGAAGCTGCGCGGGTTCAAGAACCCGTTCCGCACCGAATACCAGGTGGTCAACGTTGCCAAGCTGGCCGAGCTCTACCCCGAGGGCGGCATCGTCACTGTTGCTGACCTCGTGGAAAAGGGCGCGGTTCGCCGCAACCAGCCCGTCAAGGTGCTGGGCAATGGCGACCTTCAGGTGAAGCTCACCGTGCAGGTAGACAAGGTTTCTGGCTCAGCTGAGCAGAAGATCGTTGCTGCCGGCGGCGAGATTAAGTAGTCAAACCCGAGAATTTCCGGGTGGGGAGGCCGGGTGAATCCGCAATTTGCGGGTTTCACCCGGCCTCTCGCGTTTATCGCGTACATGCTCTGCGTGTAGGCTGATGTCTTGGTCTTTGTCCCTGGGGCGAGACCACTCACAAACTCTTCAGGAGGCAGGCTTTGTTCAGCGCCATCGGACGGATTTTCAGAACGCCCGATCTGCGGCGGAAGATCCTCTTCACGCTCGGGATCGTCGCACTCTTCCGGCTCGGCTCGTTCGTACCAGCGCCGTTTGTCAACTTCGACAACGTCCAGGCGTGCCTCGTCGCCAATCAGGGCACCTCCGGCCTGTACGAGATGATCAACATGTTCAGCGGGGGCGCGCTCCTTCAGCTGTCGATCTTCGCCTTGGGAATCATGCCGTACATCACGGCCTCGATCATCACGCAGCTGCTGCGAGTTGTCATTCCGCACTTCGAGACTCTCCACAAGGAGGGTCAGGCCGGTCAGGCCAAACTGACGCAGTACACGCGGTACCTCACGATCGCTCTCGCCGTGCTCCAGGCCACCACCCTGATTACCGTTGCGCGCTCAGGCATGCTGTTTGGTTCCAACGCCGCCAGTGCGGCTTGTCAGAACCTGGTGTCTCAGGAATGGTGGGCGATCATCATTATGATCCTGACCCTCACGGCGGGCACCGGCCTCATTATGTGGTTCGGCGAGCTCATCACTGAGCGCGGTATCGGCAACGGTATGTCCCTCCTGATCTTCACCTCGATCGCGGCTCTTTTCCCCAACGCGTTGTGGACGATCCAGACCACCCAGGGTTGGGAAGTCTTCCTCTTCGTATTGGCAGTCGGCATGGTGGTGATCGCTGCAGTCGTGTACGTCGAGCAGTCTCAACGCCGGGTGCCGGTGCAGTACGCCAAGCGTGTCGTCGGTCGGCGCACGTACGGCGGGAGCAGCACCTACATCCCGATCAAGGTCAACATGGCCGGTGTGATTCCGGTCATCTTCGCCTCGGCAATTCTCTACCTTCCCATGCTCATCGCGCAGTTTAATCAGCCCGGTATTGGTGAAGAGCCCAAGGCGTGGGTCGTGTGGATCACGAACAACCTCATGCAGGGCGATCAACCGCTCTACATGCTTGTCTTCTTCTTGCTGGTTATCGGGTTCACTTTCTTCTACGTGCAGATCACCTTCAACCCTGAAGAGGTCGCAGACAACATGAAGAAGTACGGTGGCTTCATCCCGGGCATCCGGGCGGGGCGGCCAACGGCTGAATACCTCAACTATGTCCTGACCCGGATCACGAGCGCCGGCTCGCTCTACCTGGGTCTCATCGCTTTGATCCCGCTTATCGCGCTTTCCTTCTTCGGCGCAAACCAGAACTTCCCATTCGGCGGAGCCTCGATCCTGATTATCGTGGGCGTCGGCCTTGAGACGGTGAAGCAAATCGACGCGCAGCTGCAGCAGCGCCACTACGAAGGGCTCCTCAAGTAATGACTGAAACCCCCCAAGCACGCTTCCTGATTATCGGCGCTCCCGGCGCAGGCAAAGGCACCCAGGCTGCTCGTATTGCCGATCGGTACCAGGTTCCAGCCATCTCTACCGGTGACATCTTCCGCGCCAATATCAAGGCAGGCACGCAGCTCGGCAAGAAGGTGCAGTCGATCATCGAGAAGGGTCAGCTGGTTCCCGACGAGCTCACCAACGAGATCGTTGCGGATCGTCTTCAGCGTGATGACGTGGCAAACGGGTTCCTCCTTGACGGGTACCCCCGCACCGTCGATCAGGTGCACGCACTCGACGCGGTGCTCGAGGGCGAGGCCCGTCGTCTCGACGCTGTGATCCTCCTCGAGGCAGATACCGATGCCGTCGTTGCGCGGCTCCTGAAGCGCTCAGAGCTTGAGGGGCGAGTCGATGACACCGAAGAGGTCATTCGCCACCGTCAAGAGGTCTACGCTGCGCAGACCGCTCCGCTCATTGAACTTTTCCACTCCCGCGGAATACTGGTCACGGTCGACGGGCTGGGCGAGATCGATGAGGTGGCGGATCGCATCGCCGCCGCGCTCGACGCGAAGCTGGGCGAATAGTCGTGAGTCGGGGTTTGCTGCGCCGGTCGATCTACAAGTCACCGGCGCAGTTGCGTTTGATGGTTGCGCCGGGTGCCGCCACTGGGGCAGCGCTCACTGCGATGAAGGCCGCCGTGCGGCCTGGAATCACGACGCTTGAGCTAGACGCGATCGCTGAGGAAGCCATTCGTTCGCGGGGTGCCGAGCCGAACTTCATGCTGGAACCGGGCTACCGCCACACGATCTGCGCGAACGTGAACGAACACGTAGTGCACGCTATCCCGACGGATCGGCCGCTTGAGCCAGGTGACATCGTTGCCTTGGATGCGGGCGCGATCGTCGGGGGGTGGAACGGTGATGCCGCTTTCACCGTGGCTCTTCCCGATCCGGCTCGCCCGGAACGCACGGAGCTGATTCAGAAGCTTGATCACATCACCGAGCAGGCGATGTGGCGGGGTATCGCCAGGCTTGCCACCGCGTCGCACCTCAATGAGGTTGGCGAGGCCGTATCGGGATATGTGCGCGCGAACAGTGATTTCGGGGTGCTTGAGGATTACATCGGTCACGGAATCGGGCGGAAGATGCACGAGGATCCACCGGTCTTCAACGTGCCGGTATCGCGTCGAGGGCCCGAGGTGAAGCCGGGTCTTGTCGTCGCGATCGAACCCATCATTTCGGCCGGTGGCATCGACACGATCGTGCAAGACGACGACTGGACGGTGTCGATGGCTGACGGGTCGCTCAGCGCGCAGTGGGAACATTCGGTCGCCGTGCATGCTGACGGCATCTGGGTGCTCACTGCGCCCGATGGTGGTGCAGCGGGTCTCGCTCCTCTCGGCATCACGCCGATCCCTATTCCCTAGCGTGCCGCCTGGCGCGCGTGGGAAGATCTCCTCATGCGCGTTGAGGTATATCGGTGAGCGGTGCGTGGCCGAGGCGGGTGTTTTTGCTGTCGGCAGCCGGTGGGGCTGTGGGCCTGCTCGCTGGGTGTGCACAGGAAAAAGTGGCATCGTCTCCACCGCCCAAGGTGACACCTTCGGATCCGCGCCCACCCGCGCCTGAACAGCCAACCGAGCCCTCAGATGCTCCTTCCATCGAGTCTGCGAGCCAGGCGCCTCCTGACCTGGAATCAGCCATCGCGGCGCACGAGGGTCTCGCGCCGAAGTATTGGGGCGTCGATATTCCCGGCGTTGCGCGAACCGGCGCCGAGGCGGGCACCCCATACCCCGATCGTGTCTTCCTGACGTTGGATGCATGCGGCGGGCCCTATGGCTCGGGATTTGACGAACGCCTCATCTCGGGACTGCGTGCTGCTGCGGTGCCTGCCACCCTGTTCTTAAACCTTCGATGGATCGAGGCGCACTCGGGCCTAGCGGCGAGTCTCGCCGCTGATCCACTGTTTGAGCTTGCAAACCACGGCAGCGCGCACTTGCCGCTCAGCGTAACGGGGCAAACGGCCTATGGGATCGCGGGCACCACAAGTGCGCGGGAAGCCGCCCTCGAAGTGTGGAATAACCACGTGGCGTTGACCGAACTCACCGGGACGGCGCCCCGGTGGTTTCGTCCGGGAACCGCGCACCTTGATGATGTGGGACTGAGCATCGCGGAGTCACTGGGGGAGAGAGTACTTGGCTTCTCGGTTAACGGTGATGCGGGCGCGACGTTTGCCGCGTCGACGGTGGCGACCGAGGTGGGTGGTGCCGCGCCCGGTGACGTGGTGATTGCCCACATGAACCAGCCCAGCTCGGGAACCGCCGACGGGCTGCTTGCCGCAGTGGAAACGGTGCGTGCGCGCGGACTCGATTTTGGTCTGTTATGAGAAATCTCTGTGCAAATTCGAACGCGGTGGGAGAATGAAGCATGGACGACAACACGAACCCCGTGACTGTGCTCAACCCTGAAGAATGCTGGCGGCTCCTCGCGACCCAGGAGGTCGGGCGCATCGTCACGCATGTGGGAGAGGTGTTCGATATCTTCCCGGTGAATTACGTGGTTGATGGTGAGTCGATCGTGCTGCGCACGGCCGAGGGAAACAAACTCGTTGAGATGGTGATCTCGGGAGAGGTGCTCTTCGAAGCTGACGCCCACACTGACAGCGAGGCCTGGAGCGTGGTGTTGCGAGGGACGGCACGTCGACTGGAGACCGGAGCGGAAATTGCCGCCGCCGACGCCTTGCCGCTGAAGCCCTACGTGCCGACCGTCAAGCGCAACTACGTTCGCATTGAGGCGAACACGCTCAGCGGTCGTCACTTCGAGATCGGGCCCGAACCGGATCGGGACGGGGTGCAAAACTACTGAGTTGCCTCGCTGCGGGCGACGCGGTTAGCGTGGCGATTGGATCCGCGTTGCCGTTGAAAGGGCTAGGAGTAGGCTGCGCTGTCGATTGGTCGGGGCGCGCACTTTTTGTGGCTAAGATAGAGGGGTTGCCCTGGCGCAAATGTTTGTGCTGGTGACAACGGGCTGTGGCGCAGCTTGGTAGCGCACTTGACTGGGGGTCAAGGGGTCGCAGGTTCAAATCCTGTCAGCCCGACCAAAAAATCGCGGAAACTCAAGGGTTTCCGCGATTTTTTCGTTGATGAGATTTGAACCGGTCATCACAAACTCATCACTTTGACACGCCGAGCGCTGGCTTTTCTTGGCTCCTTCGAGCATTCCTCCCGCGGCTCCAGCGTGTTGGCGCAGGATCACACGGATCCTTCACGGTCATTCTGTGGTGCAGGTGCGCACCTCGTGAGCATGGACACCTCACGCCGCCCTTCCGACAGCGGTCAAGTCCCGTGGAGTGGTGTAACCGTTTCGTGATCCTTCAAGGTTGTGGGGCTAGTTTTCGTTGTGGTCGCAGATGCTGGCGGGGAGATCGTTCGCGGCGACGTAGTGCCGCCCAGTAGTTCGGGCATCGGTGCTCATGCTGCGGCCTCGAGCTCGGGAAGAGCATGGTGCTCGATCGTTTCGGTGTCTACGAGCGTGAGGCGGCACCTCGCGAGGACGTCAAGACCGAGGTAACGGCGTCCCTCAGCCCATTCGTCGGACTGTTCTGCAAGGACCGCCCCGACGAGCCTGATGATCGCGTCGCGGTTTGGGAAGATCCCAACGACATCAGTGCGACGGCGAATCTCGCGGTTCAGGCGCTCGTTTGGGTTATTCGACCAGATCTGCTGCCACACATCTTTCGGGAACGTGGTGAACGCGAGGATGTCAGCCCGGGCAGCATCGAGGTGGTCGAACACCTCAGGGAGCTTGCCCTCGACGTAGTCCAGGAGCCGATCGAACTGCGCCTCAACACTTGTCCCATCAGGCTGGTCGTACACGGAATGCAGCATCGCTTTGACCGCTGGCCACATGCTCTTGGGGGTCACTGCCATCAGGTTCGCGGCGTAGTGTGTGCGGCACCTCTGCCACGACGTCCCGGGGAAGTTCGCCCGCATCGCTTCCACGAGGCCTGCGTGCGCGTCAGAGGTGATGAGTTTCACCCCGGTGAGGCCGCGAGCGACGAGGTCTGCGAAGAACGTGTTCCATGCCATCGTGGTCTCTGCGGTCGCCACTTGCATGCCCAGGACTTCCCGGTGCCCGTCAGCGTTCACCCCGGTCGCGACGAGCACAACAGTGTTGATCACGCGCCCGCCCTCACGAACTTTCATCGTGAGCGCGTCACACGCGACGAACGTGAAGGGCCCTGAGTCGCCCAGGGGTCTCGTGCGGAACTCGCGCACGTGCTCGTCCATATCGGCGGCCATCCGGGAAACCTGCGACTTCGACAGGGAATGGATGCCGAGGGTCTTCACGAGCTTGTCCATCCGTCTCGTCGAGACGCCGGCGAGGTAGGCGTCAGCGACGACGGTGATCATCGCTGCTTCTGAGCGTTTGCGGCGCTCGAGGAGCCACTCGGGGAAGTACGTGCCGGAGCGGAGCTTCGGGATCGCGACATCCACGGTTCCCACACGGGTATCGAGCTCGCGGGTGCGGTATCCGTTGCGAGAGTTGAGGCGCTCGGGAGAGGGTTTGCCGTACTCGGCACCGCAGACCGCGTCGGCCTCTGCAGAGAGGAGCGTGTTGATCATGGTTTGGAGCAGAGTACGCATCAGGTCAGGAGACGCGTCGCCCAGAGCGTTGGCGAGGACAGTGACAGGGTCGACAATAGAGGGAGTGGTCATCGGTGTGACACCTTTCGAGTGGGATGTGAGAGTTTCCTCGAAGGAAGATCCCGGTGGCCACGCTTACGTTTGCTGGCCGGGATCGTTACACCACTCTACGGGGCACTACTCCGACAGCCCCTGTGGGCTGGAGCCTCTGATCGACATCGGCGAGCTAGCCGACTACCTGGGCATCCCGGTCTCGACGATCTACGACTGGCGCACCCGCGGCCTCGGCCCGTCCGCGTACCGTTTCGGCAAGCACCTGAAGTTCGCGGTCGGGGATGTGCGTGCCTGGGTTGAGCGGCAGCGCGAGACCGGCACGGCAGGGCCCTGAGCGGGGAGGTGACGCGATGAGCCGCCCACGTCTCACCATTGGCACTTTCGGTGACGTCGGCTTCCAGACCGCGCCGAACGGCCGCGTCACCGCCCGTGCCAGATATCGCGAGTGGGATGGCAAGTCGCGTCTCGTGCAGGCCACCACGTGCATCCGCCGATGCTTGGAACCGCTGTGTGCCACGCGCCGGCATTGCGCGCGTGGCACACAGACTATCCGAGCACCTTCTCCCGATGGAACAGGACGACTTTCCACTTGAGCTCAAACACCTTCACGTTGAGGAGGTTCCAGCGCAGAATGGTGAGCTTGGCGCCGCCGCTGAGTTCGAGGCCGAGGAACACCGTGAGGTCGAGCGTCGAGATGCCCCCGGTGTGCACGATGTTCCCCTCGATACCCGGGCCTGCCTTGAACTCGAGCGCGGGCCCCGCGAACCCGTAGATCTGGCTTGCGAACTCGAGGCTGGGGCCCGCCGTGAGCCAGCCGCCCAGCTCGGCCTTGCCGCCGGTCTGTAGCGGCTCGGGCGCGGGCTCCGAGTACTGCACCTCGCCGGTGTTGCGGATGCGCTCGAGTGAGCGACCGCTCGCGTAGGTGAAGCCGAAGTTGTCCGTGCGCGAGGCGCCGAACAGTGGCAGGGTGACCTGGCCCTTCAGGCCGGCATTGATGCTGACACCGATCTCGAGCTTGTTGGTGATGACGATGGGCGCCGGCCCGACCATGAACGTGACCGTGGGCAGCTGAATGTTCGCGAGACGCTTCGCGACGTTGAATTTCCACTCCAGCGCGATGAAGAATGCGACGGAGCCCTGCGCGCGGATGTAGTTCTTCTGCTCGACCTTGAACTCATTGACGCTGACGTGCGTGGGAATGAACCCGAGCTTCTTCTTCAGCTTGACGTCGAGCTTAAAGAGCAGGTGCGGCAACAGTTCCGACTCGACCTGAATGCTCATGCCGATCTTCTTGTCGAACGCGCCGCGCGCCGCCGCGGCGATCTCCTCGGGGGTCTTGCGCGTCTGGTCTTCGAGGTCGAGCTTGCCGTTCTTGAGCTGGAAGAGAAACTTCGCTTCGGTCTTCAGTGACCAGCTCTTGTCGATGGTGACGCCCCGCAGCCGATTGCAGTCGTTGCCGGCCGCGACCGGGTCGGCTGGCGCCACCCAGCGGCCCTCCTCGTCAATCGCGTCACCCTGGGGTTCCTGCTCGCTGCCCGCCAGGTCGACGCACGCGAAGTCGACCGTGCCCTCGTAGCCCGCGGGCACATTGTCTTCGTCAAAGGTGAGGTCGACGTTCTCTGGCCCGGCGACGAGGTCGACATACTCGGCGTTTGAGACATGCGAGGCCTCGTCGATCACAATCTCTGGGGTGACCGGCTCCAGAATGTCGGCTGGCACCCCCTCGGGGAACGCGGAGTCGATCTCATACAGCTCGGCGGGTGACGCGGCGGACTCGGCGGCGTGGGTGATCTGCACGCCCTCACCGTTCTCGTAGTCGATGGTTTCGTCGATGTCGGCCTGGAAGACGAGCTCGTCGATGTTCGGCTCGCGGGTGTCGACGATCCACACACCATTGACCACGTTGATCGACACGACGGCACCGAGGAACCCGGCCGGGGTGGCGGCTGTCGCGCCCGAGACCACGAGATCGCCGGGGAGGACTTCCGGGTCGACCGCGAACCGCACCTGCCGGGGGTCCTCGGTACTGATCGTGAATTCCGTTGCCGCCTGGTTGAAGTGGCGCACATTCGGTGCGACAACCTCCTCGTCGGCCTCCGGGGTATCGACCTGCACTGTGATCTGCGCGGTGTCGCGCGGGGTGTTCGGTGCGCCGCGGTCGAAGAGGGTGGCGACGAAGGTGAACTCCCCGTCCTCCGGGGCGCCGGCGTCAAAGTACCAGCTGAGCTGGTCGCCCTCGTACACGAGGCCCGCGGTGCCAATGAAGCCGTGCCCGGGCGCGCTCAACTCGATGCGGTCGACCGCAGAGGCATCAGAGAATGCGGTGCCCTCGATCGTGAAATACCCGGTGCCCGAGATGTCAATCTCGCTCCCCGCGCTGGGGCTCACGATCTCGATCGAGGCATCGGGGTTTGCGGCGTGGCGCGGCTCACCCAGAAAGCCGCCCAGTGGGTGGATCGCGACCGCCGCGGCGCCCTGCCGAATGCTGAGGCTCGCCTCGCCCGCCTCGAGCGGCACGAACGCGAGTTGCGGCGCGACGCCCTGCGCCCCGTCGACCGCGACGCCCTGCGCCCGGCCGTGCGGTTCCGCGCTCCACTGCAGGGTGGTGGTCGGCTGGGTTGCGGGGGTGCTCGGGCTGCCGTCGACGAGCGCGAGCGCGTAGGCGACATCGTCGTGGTCGGACAGGGCGAGGCCCGTCGCCGGTGCGCGGGCGGCCACTTCCGCGCGTAACTCCTCGACCTCGGTGGCCGAGACGTAGCTGCCCACGCGGTTCACCGCGGTGCTGTGGGCGGCGGCCTCCGCCACCCAGCCGGTGACATCCGCCACCAACTGGCCGGTGCCGGCGTCGGCGAGGGAGGCCTCGACGCCGCCGTGTTCGTCGGGCGTGACGATGGTGGTGAAGACCGATCGGCCGGCCGAGAGCGGAATGCGCTGCCCGTCTGCCAGCACCAGGGTGTTGGGGGTGGCAAGGGTCACGTCAAACGAGACGTACACGCTGCGCACGAGTTCGCTTGGCACCCCGCCCTGCCCGGTGAGGCCGAACCAGAGGGGCTCGCGGGCGAGTGCGGATCCGCCCAGCCCCTGCTCGGTGTCGGCGCGGCGCGCGGCCTCGGGCAGTGCCGTGGTCGAACCCGGCGCCTGCGCGTCGCCGCGCAGGTAGGCCAGCGGTTCTAAGCGCACGTGGCTGGCCGCGTCGGCGTGCAGCGTCACGCCGCCCTCGCTGAGGGGCAGCAGTGTGGTGGTCGACACCGTCGCGCCGGCGCGCCCGAACAGCAGCGGCGAGTGCGCGCCCTCGGCCGCGGCGATGCTGACGGTGGTGTCGGCGGCTGGCTGCAGCAGCGTGATGCGGGCGAGCACGCCGGTGGCGGTCTCGGCGGGTTCCGCGTCTGGCACGGGGAGGGGTACCGTGTTCGCGCCGGCGGCTAGCTGCGTGCCGCGCCCGAGCGTGCTGTCGACGAGTGGCACCGCGGGATCCACCGCGGAAAACACGGGGGTATCGACCCAGGTGAGATTCTCTTGGTACTCGAGTGCCTCGGCGGTGAGCGCGGAGGCCGGGGTGGGGGCGAGCACCAGCGCGATTGCGGCTGCGGTAACGGCCGCGAGGGTGGCCTGCAGGGTGCGGGCGATGCTGCCCGGGTGTGTGGCGATGCGGGCGGTCATCGTGCCGCCCCCGTCTGCCGCGACCGAAGCGCGGCCCCGGTGAACATGAGGGCGACTCCCACCGCGAGGGCGCCGAACACGAGCGGAGCCAGGGCGAGGCCCGTGTCCTGGCCGGTGCGCGAGAGGGCACCCTGGGCCTGGGCGTCAGCGCCCTCGGCCGGTGTCTGGTCGTCTGGCGCCCCCGAACCCTCGGTGAGCGATGACCAGGCGATCCACCCCCCAGTGCCCGCGTGAGCGGGGGACAGGGCGACCGAGCGGAGGAGGTGCTCCGCGAGTACGGTGCCGCCTGCGTCGACGAAGGTCACCGCAACGTCGACCGTCGTGGGCTCTGCGATGCGGAGGCGGAGGTCGAGGGGACCTGGTGCGGTAGCGAAGATGGCCGTGCGGCCGAAGGGAGTGGTGGTGGGTGCCGCGTCGACCCAGGCGCCGCCGGAGGTTGAGGCCGACACGTCGGTGACCGCCGCAATGGCCCCCTGGCCTTCGACATCGACCCACACCTGCACGGTACCGGCCGGGGCGGTCAGCGCGGCGGGGGCCGCGAAGGCTGCGGGCGCGGTGAGGTGGGCCTGGGCGGTGAACGTGCCGAGAAACACCGCCGTGGCGAGTGCGGCGATGGCGCCCCAACGCGTTACAGTCAGGGGAGCGCGTGGGTGCGAGCGGCGCTGGCGTCGAATCATTCCGTCAGCATATCAAATCTTGGACACAGTCCAGTCTTTATTGCTTTCGTGTTTCGTTGGGTCTGGTAGGCGTTGCCTCTTACTTCGCTGTTACCTGCGCTTCAAGTGCTCGTCCGCGTGTCACATTCCTGGCCTATCTGGCACGGATCCACACCGATTGTCCGGTCGATCCAGCGCCACTGAATCCGACATCGACTTCGCTCGGCGACGGGAGGTGCGCGAAGATTGCTGGAAACCTAGAACACGTTTGCCGTACAAGCGTGGCGAGCGTGTGCCCGCACTACGTTACGAAAGCCGAGCGAAAAGGACGCACGCATGCCGAGGTCGATGAGATCATCTTGTGGCTCACCGGGTATAGCCAGGAGGGACTCGCGCACGCGCTGAAGTCGGAGGCGAATTTCGAGGTGTTTCTTGCCGAGGCCCCCGAAACGAACCCGGTGCGAAAGGGCATCACCGGCGTTAGCTGCGGAGTGCGAGTGGGGGAGATTGAGGATCCGGTCATGCGTGAGGATCATTACATGGACAAGCTGATCGACGAGCTCGCCCGCGGCAAGAAGGTGGAGAAGACCCTGTGCGCTTCAGACGAGTGGGCAGCGTCTAGTGTTATGACTGTGCTCAAGCGACTTGTAGTGATCTCCCGACCTGTGCTGTGGATCAACACCATCGGAACCACGTTGGTCGCAGTGTGGTTGACTGGCGAACTGTGGCGGTGGGATGCCATGTGGTTGCTGCTCTGGGTGACGCTGCCATTCAACTTGCTGATCTACGGCATCAACGACATCTTTGATCAGGAGACCGACAACATCAACATCCGCAAGGGCGGATTTGGTGGTGCAAAAATTGCTCCGCGCGAGGTTCCCTGGATCGCCTGGGGTGTGGCGCTGACCAACATCCCGTTCCTGATCTTCTTCGGCCTGAATTACTCGCTCGAAGCGAACCTCTGGATCTGGGCCTACACCCTTTTCTTCCTCTTCTATTCTGCGCCCCCTGCGCGTTTCAAAGGCCGGCCGTTTCTCGATTCAATCAGCAACGCCGACTACGCCTTTCCGCTCGCGTTTGTGCCACTCGCGCTCGGGTATGAACCTGTCTGGTTGGCCCTGTTTGGGCTCATGGCGTGGAGTCTGGCGAAACACACCTATGACGCCATACAAGACATCGAGGAAGACAGGTTTGCGGATATCACCACCACGGCGGTCTTCCTGGGCGCGAAAAAATCGCTCGTCTACGTCTCGTTCTGGTGGCTCGTCTCAAGCGTGTTCTTCGCGTTCATTAACATTCCTCTCGCGGTAGCCAACATCGCGTACGCCGCGTGGCTGGTCTGGTTGATCAACCGCGATGACACCCCGGAAACTGCGAAAAGGGTCTACAAGTACTCAGTCGCGTACCCCTATGTGGTGGGCTCGGTTGCGGGCGCGCAGCTGATGGTCGCTATTTACTTCGGCTGGATCACCCCGTGAGCGCGACGGGGGAGCTCCCTCACGCTACGTCCAAGCGCATCGTCATTGTTGGCGCGGGTCTCGGCGGGCTCTCCGCGGCAGCGCTCCTGGCACAGGCTGGGCATCACGTTACCGTTCTTGAGAAGAACTCGTGGGTAGGAGGTAAGTCTCGTCGTATCGAGGTTGCGGGTCAACGCATCGATACGGGCCCTTCCCTCGTCACCTTTCCGGGGGTAATCAGGGAACTATTTCGCCGCTACGATCAGCTCGGCGCCCAAACGGGTGATGCGGATCGTGATCGCCTCTCCGCCGAAAACATCGCTCACCTCACCTTCGAACGGCTCCCCGAACTGGGCAGATATTTCTTTCGCGATGAGGTTGTGGATCTGCCGGTGCAGGCCGGGCATGCGTGGTCTGACGCCTGGAATCGTTTCGACCGCGAACACGGCTCACTCAGTCCCGAAATCGTGGAGCTCCTGACCTCTGATCCCTTCGACCCAAAAACTCTGTCGTCAGTGACGGCGCTCACGAAGCGATATGGTCGGAGACTCTCAACCAGCTCGTATCTATCGGCTCTCGAGTGGATGCCCGACGACCTCAAAGAAGTCATCGCGATCCACACGCTCAACGCCGGGATTGCCCCGCAGCGCACGCTCGCCCTCTACGCAACCATGCCCGCGGTGATGGCGCGCGAGGGAATCTTCGTGCCGCAGGGAGGCGTCTACGAACTGGCGCTGGCCCTGGAGCGGCTCGCAACGCAGGCCGGAGCGACCATTCATACGGATACTGACGTAACTGAAATCACCAAACACCACGTGATCACCCGCTCGGGGAGCTATCCCGCCGACGTGGTGGTCGGCGCGGCAGACGCTCAGGTCATCGACAAGCTCGCCGGGAACCGCGTGCAGTCCCCGAAACGAGTCTCATGCTCGGGTGTTGCCGTATTCGCGGTACTCGATGAACCGCTGCCGAGTGGCACGGTGACGCACTCGGTGATTATGCCGACAGACCCGGGCGAGCTGCACCGCTCGCTCGATGCCACGCAGGAACCACACGAGACCATGGCGTTCGTCAACTACTACAAACCGGGACACATCTACCCCAACGCCAAAGCCACTGCGGCTCTCCTGCTCACTGCACCCGCAAACGGCGAGCACTACGATCTGAATTCAACCTTCGTTCAGCGAGAGCTCTCCCGGATCAGCGCCATGATGGGGCTCGAGCGCGGCCTTGCCGATCGCATCGTCGCCCACAAAATACTCGACCCTGACTACTTCTCTCACTTTGGTGCCGCAGGCGGGGCGCTGTACGGCGCGACGAGACCGTTGTGGCAAGGGGGGCCGTTCCATCGTCCCGGCTATTCCTCGCTTTCGAAACCGTGGTTGTGGAGGGTGGGCGCTTCGGTGCATCCTGGAGGAGGCATTCCCGCGGTGCTTGGCGGTGCCATGAACTCCGTCGGGCGGCTGCTGAAGAAGATCGGCACTGCTGTTGATGAGAGGAAACACGATGATGAAAGCGCTGCTCAATAATTCGGTCGTTGCGGAAGCCGCGACCGACGATCTCGTTCGCATCGAGGGTAACTGGTACTTTCCGCCCTCGGCCGTTGTCGGAGGTGCGTTGACAGAAAGCCCGACGCAGTACACCTGTGCGTGGAAAGGTGACGCACAGTATTTCAACATCAACATCAACATCAACGTCGAAGGCGGGGCGCTCGTCGACGGGGCATGGAGCTACCCGAAGCCCCATCGAGCTGCCATTGAACGAGTCGGCACAGATTTTTCTGGCTATGTCGCGTTCGACCGAGCAGTGACGGTGGTCGAGGCCTAGCTGTAGTTGCACACGGGAATCTGTAGGCGGCAAAGATCGCACCATGGCTACCGCAGCAAGCAACATCGCACGGATGCGGCGCATGAGCGTCGCAAGCGTCTATCCCCATTACGTCACCAAGGCGGAGCGGAAGGGCCGCACGAAAGCCGAGGTTGACGAGATCATCACCTGGCTCACTGGCTACGACGGGTCTGACCTCACGCGCCTGCTTGCAGACGACACGAGCTTCGAGGCGTTTTTCGCACAGGCGCCGAATCTAAACCAGTCGCGCACTCTCATCACCGGGGTGATTTGCGGGGTACGCATCGAAGAGATCGAAGATCCATTCATGCGCGAGGTGCGCTATCTCGACAAGTTAATCGACGAGCTTGCACGCGGGAAAAAGATGGACAAAATTCTGCGCGCGCCGAGCGTCTAAGGGCGCGGACACACTCGGCATTTCCGACTGGATAGGTACGCCCGGGTGCGTCGTCGAATACGGATAGTTCGCTATGTCGTTCAGGCTTCCAGTGATATGTTGTTGAGTATCGTTCACGGTTCGCCGGAACGCACTACCGAGGAGGCATCATGAGTGATTCATTTCCAACCGGAGGGTTCGGCGCGGGCCTGCAAAGTGACAGCATGTGGCAGGCAATGGAGCAGCTGAAATCAATGTTTGACAAGCGCGTCGGCACGCGGGTCGGCAAGGGTGAGGTGCGCACCGCAGTCTTGGCGCTGCTTGCCGAGCAACCGATGCACGGCTATCAGATCATTCGTGAGATCGAGGAGCGTACGGCGGGTACCTGGAAGCCGAGCGCCGGCTCCGTCTATCCGACGCTGCAGCTACTCGCCGACGAAGGTCTCGTGAACGCCGAGGAGTCGAATGGACGTAAGACCTATTCGTTGACCGAATCGGGCCGCGAAGAAGCATCGGCGGTCAGTGGGTCAACCCCGTGGGCGGCCGCGGCAGAAAGTCAGAGTCACAGCTCGAAATTTGCTGCGCTCCCGAAAGCGGGTGTTGAACTCGCGCAGGCTGCGGCTCAGGTGAATCGCTCGGGAAGTCCCGAGCAGATTCAGCAGGCCGTCACCGTGCTTGACGACGCCCGGCGCAAGCTCTACGCGATCCTCGCGCAGGACTGACGCGGGTGCCCCCACTTCGACCGGGATCCGAGCGCTCGGATCCCGGCCACGCGCGATACCGCGCGCGATATCGTCGCATTCTTCGCTTCGCGGGCTGGAATCTCGCGGTTACGTGGTGGTTCGAGCTATTTCTGCCCCGAATCGGTCTCGCGAAAATCGCGGAGCGCACCCGAACTCGGCGCATGCGCCGCTTCGCCCAACGTTTCCATGTGCTCGCTGTTGACCTCGGCGGGCTCATGATCAAGGTCGGGCAGTTCATGTCGTCTCGCCTTGACGTGCTACCGCCCGAAATCACTGCAGAGCTGGAAGGTTTGCAAGACGAGGTACCGCCGGTCGACTTTGCCCAGATCCGCGCCCGCGCAGAAGCAGAACTTGGCATGCCCCTCGAACGGGTGTTTCGGACTGTTGAAGAGGCTCCGCTCGCGGCAGCCTCTCTCGGCCAAGCGCACCGCGCAACGCTCGCACCTGCGGAAGCCGAGGAGGTTGGATTCGAGGCCGTCGTGATCAAGGTGCAACGGCCAGGTATTGACGAAATCGTAGATGTTGACCTCGCTGCGCTGCGCAAGGTGGGCGGCTGGTTGAGCCGGGTGCGCCTCGTCTCGAGCCGCGTCGATATGCCCGCGCTTGTCGAAGAATTCGCTGTGACCAGTCTCGAGGAGATCGATTACCTCCACGAGGGGCAGAACGCCGAGCGGTTCGCTGCGAATTTCGAGGGTGACGATCGGATTGCGGTTCCAGGCATCGTGTGGGAGCGTTCGACTCGCCGCGTCCTCACCCTGGAAGACGTCACTGCGATCAAGATCACCGATGGCGATGCGTTACGCGCGGCCGGCCTCGAGCCGTCCGAAGTGGCCCACGTGTTTGCGTCGGTGATGTTCGATCAGCTCTTCACCCACGGCTTCTTCCACGCGGATCCGCACCCTGGAAATGTCTTCGTGACGCCTCGCGGTGGAAACTCTGACGCAGTGCCCTGGCAGCTGACATTCATCGACTTTGGGATGATGGGCGAGGTTCCCGCCAGCACGCGCAGCGGACTCCGCAAGTTGCTGTTTGCCGCAGCTTCGCGCGATGGGAAGGGGCTGGTGGAGGCGATCCGTAACGTCGGCGTGTTACTCCCATCGGCCGACACCCGGGAACTCGAGCGGGCGATGACGGAACTCTTCGCCCGTTTTGGCGGGATGGGCTTCGCTGAACTCCGCGAGGTGGATCCGCGCGAGTTTCGCGATTTCGCTGTGCAGTTCAGCGACGTGATTCGATCTCTGCCCTTTCAACTCCCCGAAAACTTCTTGCTCGTGATCCGAGCCATGTCGCTTGTCTCCGGAGTGTGCAGCGCGCTCGATCCCGAATTCAACCTCTGGGACTCGGTCGAGCCCTACGCGGCGCAGCTGTTGCGTGACGAACGGGGCAACGTCGTGCAAGATATCGCGCAGCAGGCGCTCGGCGTTGCGGGAACGCTGTGGGGTCTTCCCAATCGGGTCGACGCGCTCCTCGGTCGGGTTGAGGAGGGGGCGTTAGAGGTTCAGACGCCGAGGCTCGAGCGTCGGGTCGCGAGGCTCGAGCGCACCGGTCGGCGGGCGGTCTCGGCACTCATTTTCGGAGCGCTACTGATCGCGGGTGCGGTGCTGCGCGCAGATGACCCGGTGTTCGGTACCGTGCTGATGTCGTTGTCAGCCGTGCCTTTGATGCACGCGGTGTTTGCTCGCGGGGTGTGAGACGGCTCGTGATAATTTGAGCACTGTGGATCACAGCACTCCCGCTCTTGCCGTCGAGTTCCAGGGTGTCTCGAAGCGGTTTCCCGATGGCACCCTCGCCGTTGATCAGCTCGACTTGGCGTTGGCTCGTGGCAGTATCACCTGCTTTGTCGGTTCCTCCGGTTGCGGCAAGACGACGGTGCTTCGCATGATCAACCGGATGATCGATCCAACCGCGGGCCGGGTGCTCGTCGACGGCACTGAAGTAGCTGGCGTCGAGCCGGTCGAACTGCGCCGCTCCATCGGGTATGTGATGCAGCACGCGGGTCTGCTGCCGCACCGCACCGTGCTCGACAACATCGCCACCGTGCCGATGCTGCGCGGCGTGAAGCGCGCGCAGGCGCGCGAACGTGCCCGGGCGCTGATGCAAGACGTGGGGCTCGATGCGAAGCTCGCGCGCCGATATCCCGCGCAACTCTCTGGAGGGCAGCAGCAGCGGGTCGGGGTGGCGCGCGCGCTCGCCTCAGATTCCGACCTTCTGCTGATGGACGAACCGTTTGGTGCGGTGGACCCGGTGGTGCGCGCCGAATTGCAACGCGAACTCCAGCGACTGCAGCAGGACCTGGGCAAGACTGTCGTCTTCGTGACGCACGACATCGATGAGGCCTTTGTGCTGGGTGATCGCGTCGCGCTCTTCAAACCGGGGGGAGTGCTTGCGCAATTCGGCAGCCCCGAGCAACTCCTGCATGAACCTATCGATGCATTCGTGGCCGAGTTTATCGATGCCGGAAGACCACGGAGCATTCTGAGATGAGCCTGTCGCGATGAACTGGGTGGTCGACAACTGGGAGCAAATCGCGCGCTATGCCGGGCAGCATATGGTGCTCGCGATCGTGCCCATCATTGTCGGCACCGCACTCTCATTGCCGATCGGGTGGATCGCCCATCGGCAGAGGTGGGGTCGCGGCGTGATTCTCGGTGCAGCCGGGATTCTCTATGCGATCCCGTCACTGCCCCTGTTCGTCGTCATGCCTGCCCTCATCGGCACGCAGATTCTCGACCCGGTCAATGTGGTCGTGGCGCTCACCTTATATGCGGTCGCGTTGATGGTGCGTACGACTGCCGATGCGTTGGCTTCGGTATCGGATGAGCTCCGACTGTCGTCGAAAGCGATCGGTTTCAGCGGATGGCAACGGTTCTGGGGGGTCGAGCTTCCCGCAGCCGGCCCCGTTCTTCTCGCAGGTATTCGAGTGGTGTCGGTAAGTACCGTGAGTCTCGTTACGGTGGGGGCGCTCATCGGGGTGCAGTCGCTCGGCTATTTCTTTGTCAACGGCTACCAGCGTGCGTTCCCGACAGAAATCGCCGTCGGAGTCGTTGGCACCGTGATCATTGCGCTGAGCTTCGATGCGGGCCTGGTGCTTCTGGGGCGCTTGCTGATGCCGTGGACGCGAGTGGGCCGCCCGCCAAGCCCCGCTGCTCAGGCAGCGCCGCGATCCACCATCGAACCCGCCGGAGCGCCCGCATGAACCCGCTCGAAGCGGCGTGTGTGTGGCTCGTCACCCCACAACATTGGCAGTCGTCGACCGGTATCTGGCATCGACTCATCGAACACGCCGGGTATTCGGGCCTCACGATCGTGATCGCCGCCGCGATCGCCCTGCCGGTGGGCGTGGCGATTGGGCACACCGGTCGGGGGCGCGAAATTGTAGTGCCGTTCACTGGCGCGCTTCGTGCGCTGCCGACGCTCGGACTCGTCACGCTGCTCGCGCTGTTGCTTGGCACCGGCTTGTTGCCGCCCCTCATCGCGCTCGTGATTCTTGCGGTGCCGCCGATCCTCGCGGGGGCCTATTCGGGTTTTGAAGCCGTCGACCCCGGCACCACGGATGCGGCCCGAGCGATCGGTTTCACACGCTGGCAGGTTATCTTTCAGGTCGAGTTGCCGCTTGCGCTCCCGCTTATTGTCGGAGGCATTCGCGCCGCCGCCTTGCAGGTCATTGCCACGTGGACCGTCGCCGCTTTTCTGCCGCTCGGCGGGCTCGGCAGATTTCTCATTGACGGGCTCGCGGTGCGCGATTACGCGCAGATGCTCGGTGGATCGCTGCTGGTCATCGCACTCGCGCTCCTTGTAGACGTGTTATTCGCCGCGATTGAGCGGTGGATCACCCCGCGCGGGGTGCGTGCCCGCGCGGCGGGCCGTGACAGCAAGGTGCGCATCCCAGTACTGTCGTAATCAACGTCGACGAAAGGAACGCATGATGACTGTCGGAAAGAAGCTCGCGATGACAGGGGCCGCACTCGCTGCGCTCGCGCTGACGCTCACGGCGTGTGCTTCGGGCGATCCGCTGGGCAACAATGGGGAGGGCGCTGGCCAAGACACCAGCGCTATGGGGAGCGTAACGGTCGGCTCTGCAGCGTTCGCAGAATCTGAGATCATCGCCTACATTTACGCGGGTGCGCTCGAGCGCTCAGGTATCGAAGTGAGCGTGACTCCCGCTATCGGTGCACGTGATGTGTATATTGCGGCGCTTCAAGACGGATCTATTGACCTGGTGCCCGAGTACACCGGCAACCTACTGCAGTTCTTTGACGCGGAGGCTGACGCGCAGGGGATGGACGAGGTGTACTCGGCGCTCGTTGCGGCAGTTCCCGAGGGTTTTGAGGTGCTCGACCAGGCGGAGGCCGCCGATGCAGATTCGTACAACGTGACCTCAGCTTTTAGCGAGGAATATGGCGTGACGAGTCTCGCTGACCTGGCGAATGTGCCCGTCCCGCTGTCGGTTGCCGCAAATCCCGAGTTTGCTGAGCGCCCCTATGGCATCCCGGGGCTGCGCGACATCTACGGCGCCGACGTGACCCTCGTGCCGATCAACGATGGGGGTGGGCCGAACACGTTGCAGGCATTGCTCGACGGGCAGGTGCAGCTGGCAAATATCTACTCGACCACTCCGTCGATCGCTGAGAACAACCTCGTGACGTTGGCAGACCCGGAAAATATGATCCTCGCCCAAAACGTGGTGCCGCTGATTTCCTCGGCGAAGGCGGAGCCCGCGGTAGTCGAGGCGATCAACTCCGTGCAGGGCGCATTGACCACTGAGATGCTGATCGAACTGAACACGCTCAGCTCGGTTGAAAAGCTCTCGGCCCAGGCCATCGCGGAACGGTGGCTCGACGAATCAGGCCTGTTTGACTAGTCATCACTGAGAACCCCTCACGCAAGACGTCATATTGACATTCGTCAATGCGTGCAGCATGCTGGAACGCATTGACGTTCATCAATGAAAGTGAGGCCCGTCACATGCTGCCCACCGTCGTTATCGGAGCTGGCCCGCAGGGCCTTGCCGCAGCCGCCCACCTCGCAGAACGCGGGCTCGATCCACTGGTGCTTGAAGCGGGCGACACACCCGCCGCGGCTGTCGCCGACTGGGCACATGTGCGCCTCTTCTCGCCGTGGCCCGAGCTGGTGGACGAGGCGGCACGCCGCCTGCTCGAGCCCACGGGGTGGGTGTCGCCTGAGCGCGGCTTCCCCACTGGCGCGCAGTGGATCAGCGAGTACCTTGCGCCTCTTGCCGCGACGCTCGGTGACCGCGTGCGCACCGGGGCGCGCGTGGTGGGTGTGGGGCGCAAGGGTCGCGATCTCTCGGTAGACGAGGGTCGGGCCGAGGCGCCCTTCGTGATACATGTCGAGCGGTCAGATGGGGGTGAAGAGCGTATCGAGGCCGCTGCTGTCATTGATGCCTCGGGCACCTGGAGTTCACCGAACCCCGCAGGTGCCGACGGCCTCCCCGCGCTCGGCGAGCGCGTCGCGCAGGCGGCCGGCATCGTGAGCTACCGCATTCCCTCGTCCAACGTGACTCCGAGGTGCGCGGGTCGCCATGCGGTCGTCATCGGCAACGGTCATTCCGCGGCAACCGCGATCCTCGAGTTGGTGAAGGTCGCGAAAAAGCGCCCCGACACCCGCATCACTTGGGTACTGCGCCGCGGGCAAGTCGGCAATACCTTTGGCGGCGGCACCGCCGATGAGCTGCCCGAACGCGGTGCCCTGGGCCAGAGGGCGAAGGAGGCCGTCGAGGCTGGCCTCGTCGATCTCGTCACCGGGTTTCGCACCGAGCGCTTCGTTCTCGAGGGTGGCCGCGCGGTCGTGCGGTCAGAAGACGGCCGAGCCCTTGCGCCTGCAGATCAGGTGATCGTGCTGACCGGGTTCCGTCCCGATCTGTCGTTCCTGTCAGAAGTGCGTCTTGACCTGGACGTGCGCCTGCAAGCCCCCGCGCGGGTCGCTACCGAGGTGGATCCGAACCTGCACTCGTGCGGCTCGGTGCGGGCGACCGGTGCGGCGGATCTCGCACACCCTGAACCGGGGTTCTACATTGTCGGCGCGAAGTCATACGGTCGGGCTCCGACGTTTCTCGCCCTCACCGGATTTGAGCAGGTCCGCAGCGTGGCCGCCGCACTTGCGGGCGACCAGGAGGCTGCAGAGCGCGTGGAGCTCGTGCTTCCCGACACCGGGGTATGCGGCGGGGCGGGCGTGTTTGACGCGCCCGAGGCTGCTGATGGGGGAGGGTGCTGTACCCCCACGCCCCAACCGATTCAGCTCGGCCTCGCGCCGGCCCAGGCGTAGATATCATGTCGAGCCAGACGCTTCCGGCGACCGTCGAAGTGCCCGCGTGCTGTGTGGCCTCGGTGACCGCGGTGCTCAGTCCAGGCGAGGCTGAGCGCACGGCGCGCGTTTTCAAGGCGCTCGGTGACCCGACGCGATTGCGTCTCATCTCCCTCATCGCCACGAGCGCGTCGGGTGAGGCCTGCGTGTGCGACTTGACCGAACCGGTCGGCCTCTCGCAGGGAACGATTTCGCACCACATGAAACTCCTCGCCGAGGCGGGGCTCGTGACTCGCGAGCAGCGCGGTAAGTGGGCGCACTACGCGATCAATTGGGAGGCGCTTCACGCGGCTGCGGGCGCGCTCAGAATGCAATGAATGCTGCCATTGCCACGTCTCACCTCGGGTGGCGATTGGCGGCTCTCTCTGTAGGGCAGGTTCTCAGCTGGGGAATCCTCTACTACGCGCTGATCGTTGCCTCGCCGGTCATCGCCGAAGATACAGGCTGGAGCCTGTCGGCTGTCACCCTCACGTTTTCCATCGGCCTGATCGTTTCCGCGTTCGCAGGCATCCGGGTTGGGAGATGGCTCGATGAACGCGGCCCTCAACGCATCATCACGTTGGGGAGTCTCATTGGGCCAGCGGGGCTGCTCCTCGTGAGCGTGGCACCCAGTGTCTTCGTCTTCGCGTTGGGTTGGCTGATCGTTGGCGTCGCGCAAGCTGCGGTGCTCTATCAGGCAGCTTTTACCGTTATCGCGCGCCGATACGGGCTCCGCAGCCGTGGCCCAATGACTGTTCTGACACTCGCCGGGGGGCTAGCCTCTACCGTTTTTGCTCCCATTGTCGCTGGGCTTCTCGGGGTGATGGACTGGCGAAGCATGTATCAAGTTCTTGCGGCGCTGCTGCTCGTGACGACCGTGCCTCTGCACTGGTTCAGTCTCGAACGGACTTGGGTGGCGCAGCCGCATGAAAGAAAAACGCTTCACACGCTTGGTTCGGTGCTGCGCACCCGAAGGTTCTGGATGCTCGAGATCTCGATGCTGTTACTGGTGGCGGCGGTGTTCGCGGTGACACTTGCGCTCATTCCACTTCTCACAGAAAAAGGCCTGTCGTTCCAGCAGGCGGCATGGGGGCTAGGCCTTCTGGGCGCAGGGCAGGTTGTGGGGAGGCTCATCTTCTTTGTGATGCCGCGAAGTGTGCCCTCGTGGGTGCCACTTTCCACCACCGCGAGCCTCGCTGCAGTCTCACTCGCGCTGCTCTCGGTTGTTCCTGGGCCCCCATGGGCGCTGATAACCATCGGTGTTCTCGCTGGCGCAATTCGTGGCGCACAAACCCTGATTCAGGCTTCTGCAGTGATCGATCGGTGGGGTTCAGCAAGCTATGGCAGCATCAATGGCGTTTTTGCCGCGCCGCTGACTGTCGTGATCGCGTTGGCCCCCGCGCTAGGGCCACTCGCGGCTGATTTGACGGGCTCATATTCCCAGATGGCCTTGGTCGCTGCACTGCTCGCCGCACTCGCGGGGCTCGTTGCGCGTTGGAGCTAAGCCAAGATAACGGTTGGTCAACACTGCTGCGTATTCGGAGCCGGGGCATTACTCTTCGAGTATGCACCCACGTCGCTCACTCGTTGCCCTGCTTGCTGCTGCGCTTCTCGTTGCGCCGCTTTCTGCGTGTGCCAGTGGGCTGAACGGGCTCGAATCCATGGCGAGTCCCGACCAGTCGGCCCGGGGCGTCGATGGTGTCTTGGTCTCGCCCGACAGCGCCGAGATGGTGGATCAGACCACTGAGGCTCAGCAGGTGGGGCAGCAGGTGATCCACTCGGGGGATGCGACGATCTTTGTCGGTGATCCCGCGGCCGCAGCCGACGACGTGCGCGACCTTGCCGAGAATCTCGGCGGATACGTCGACTCGCAGACTGTCAGCGAAGCAAGCGAAGACTCGCGCGCCCGCGCGACGCTCGCAATTCGAGTACCGGCTGACGAATTCGATGCAGCGTTCGAAGCGTTGCACGAGGTCGGTGAGGTGGTGAATCAGAGCCGATCTGCTCTCGATGTCACGCTCCAGTACGTTGACCTTGAAGCTCGAGTCGAGGCCTTGCAGGGCTCGGTTGATCGACTCACCGAGCTCATGTCGGGCGCCGCGTCCACGGGTGAGCTCATCGAGGCTGAAACGGCATTATCGCAGCGGCAGCAGGAGCTCGACTCGTTGCGCGCTCAACTGAAGTCGCTCGAGAGCCAGGTCAGCTATTCGAGCATCTGGGTCTCACTCGAGACCGAAAGCGTGTTGCCGGGTGGGCCAGCGAATTTCTGGGAGGGTCTCATCGCTGGCCTTGACTCGATACTCAAGGCCGCTGCAGCGGCACTTGTGTTCTTCGGAGTGCTGCTGCCGTGGACAGTATTGATCGCGGTCGTCGTCGTTCTCGTCCTGTGGCTCGTGCGACTCGGGCGGAAGCGGCACACGTCCCACCCCGGTCACGGAGAGCAGGCGCAGCGGGTCGAGGCCACAGGCTCCGCTGAACCGGTCGAGTAGCCGAACGGCTCTCAGGCCCAGTCTGGCTACTCGTATCGCGATCTAGCCGCGGCGGTACTCTGCGGTGATCGGGCAATCAAACGGATCGCGCGCGGCGAGCCCAACACGGTTCAGGTATTCAATGACGATCCCGTAGGAACGCAACAGCGTGGTCTCGGTGTAGGGAACGTCCATCGTTGCGCAGTATTCACGCACGATTTCACGTGCCTTCGCCAGGTGCGGGCGGGGCATATTGGGGAACAGGTGGTGCTCGATCTGGTAGTTCAGGCCACCCATCAGCCAGGTCGCCCACCAGCCGCCGGAGATGTTGCGCGAGGTGCGCACCTGCTTCGTGAAGAAGTCGATGCGAATGTCGCGATCAAGGATCGGCATGCCTTTGTGGTTCGGCGCAAAGGAGGCACCCATGTACACGCCAAAGACCGCAAGCTGGACGCCGAGAAACGCGAAAGCCATGCCAACCGGGAGAAAGAGGAACAGCGGGGTCAAGTACAGCGCGAAGCGAAGCGTGATGAGTCCGATTTCAGTCCAACGGCGCTTCACTGGCTCTTTGGAAACCAGGTACTTGATGCTCTGAAAGTGCAGGTTCGCGCCCTCAAGGGTGAGGAGAGGGAAAAACAACCAGCCTTGCTTGCGGGTGATCATGCGTACCAGACCGCGAGACTTGGCCGCGTCTTCCTGAACGAATGAGATCGTATCGATGTCGATGTCGGGATCCTTGCCGACCACATTCGGGTTCGAGTGGTGGCGGGAGTGCTTGGAATCCCACCATGAGTAACTCAATCCAACAAACCCGGCAAGAATGCGTGCCAGGCGGTCATTCGACGTCACCTTTGCGAGAACCTGACGGTGCGCCGCCTCGTGTGTGATGAACGCGACCTGAGTGAAGAGCAGGCCGAACGCTGCCGCAATGAGAAGCTGGAACCAGCTGTCACCGAGCAGAATGAATCCGGTAATCGCCCCGCCGAAGCCGAGCGCGATCAGGGCGCCGACCATAGCGTAGAACCATGGTGCGCGGCGCAGCAGGCCGCTTTCCTTGACCGTCTGTGAGACCTGAGAATATGCGCGGGCCATTTTGGGGAAGTCCTCGGTGCGGGAATAGGTCTGGCGCAGTGGTCCGAGATTTGAAAGCGAAGTGACCTGAGCAGAAGAGATAGTGGCATCCTCAACAATCGGCGAACCGTGTGCCGATTCACATGTGGTACAGCCAAAGGCAGTTGCCGATCGCTTACCCCCAGGCTAGAGGGGGAAGCATACGCAGGGCTGTATGTACCGAGCAATTCAGTACCTTCGCAGCATGAACCCGTGGTGCGACACTGTGAAACGCGCCGATTATTCCCAGAGGGCGGGGAACACGTGCTGGACCGTGAGCGGCGCGAGATCCTCGCGTGGTGATCGCGGATGGATCCACTCGAGACGATCGATCTCGGAACTCGCGCGAACACCGGTGACAAAGGGGTGCTCAAACACGTGCGCGAGTACGGTGTGGCCTGGCTCATTTGCAGCGGCTGCCCGAAACTCCCCGAGCGATACGAGGAGCTCGGGATCTAGGCCGACCCCGAGCTCCTCTCGGAACTCCCGCAGTGCGGTTTCCGCTGGGCTTTCGGCATTCTCGGGCTTGCCTCCAGGAAGCATCAGCATTGAGGTGCCGCGCTTGCGCACGTTGAGCACATTTCCGCGGAGATCCCGCATCACCACCGCGCTGACCTGTATAACACTCATGCACACCAACCTAGCCGCGCTGATGAGCTTGTTTGTGGATGGGAGCCTATGCAGGAGAATCGAACTCAGGTGCACCCGACATTGACGGTGCCGAGAGAAGCAGGGAGCTCACCAGTGAATGTACAAGGCAAAGTCTTCGTCGTGACGGGAGCCGGCAACGGGATCGGTCGCGAGGTTACGCTGCAACTGCTCGCTAAGGGCGCTCGAGTCGCCGGGGTGGATCTTAACGAGCAGGGGCTCGCCGAGACTGCGAAGCTGGCAAACGCGGGAGGGCACTTCACCGCACACGCGGTCAACATCACTGACCGTGATGCCGCCGCAGCGCTTCCCGCGCAGGTGCAGCAGGCGCACGGTCAGGTCGACGGCCTCGTCAACGTTGCGGGGGTGATCCAGCAGTTCGTGCGGATCATTGACCTCCCGTTCAGCGAGATGGAAAAGGTCATGAACGTGAACTTCTGGGGCGTCATGAATATGGTGAAGGCGTTCCTGCCCGCGCTGATCGAGAGGCCTGAGGCATCCCTGGTGAATATTTCGAGCATGGGGGCGTACGCGCCGGTGCCCGGTCAGGCCGTGTACGGGGCATCCAAGGCAGCCGTGCGATTGCTCTCTGAGGCTTTGTACTCGGAGCTTATGGATACGAACGTGGCGGTCTCAGTCGTGTTCCCGGGTGCAATCGGAACGAACATCGCGCAGAACTCGGGAGTGCGCATTGAGGGCGGTGCTGAATCGAGCGCAGAATCCACGCACAAGACGACGGCTCCGTCTGAGGCGGGCCGAGTCATCGTTGAAGACGCGATTGAGAAGGGAAAGTTCCGCGCCACCATTGGCAAGGATGCGGCGATCATGGACAAGCTTGCTCGGCTCAGCCCGAAGAAGGCCGCTGAAACAATCGCCAAGCAGATGGGCGATCTGCTCGGCTAGCTTTTCGATGGTGGATCGATGTGGAAGGGGGTGCCGACATTGTCGGCACCCCCTTCCACATCCATAGCATTCGTGTTACATGGCGACCCTGCGGCTTGCCATTTCGTTGCGGTGCGACACTCTGTGCCCGATCCAGAATCCGGCGGCGATGAGGCCCGCGAATACGATCCCCGCCATCCACGGCAGCATTGTCGGCCCGATTCCGGCAGTTGCTTCGGCGAGGGTGCTCGCGCCTTCGTTGACCTGCGTGTTGCCGTCGGCCAGGCTTGCTGCGCCTGTGGAAAGTTCGCTGGTTCCGACTGCGAGCGTGGTTGCACCCTCCTTGAGGTCGCTCGTACCGTTGCTCAGGGTGCCGGTGCCGTCGGCCAGGGTCGCGGCACCGTCGCGGAGCGTTCCGGTTCCTTCGGCCAGCGTGGTCGCGCCGGTGTTCAACTCAGATGCGCCTGCAGCGAGACGTGAGTTGCCAGCAGCGAGATTCGCGGCGCCTGCAGCCAGCGTTCCGGTGCCAGTCGAGAGGCTCGATGCCCCCGAGGAGAGCTGATTCGTGCCCGCTGCGAGGCTGGACGCTCCGGCGGAAAGGTCATTCGCTCCAGCGAGGAGTGTCGCGGTGCCACCGAGGAGGGGAGAAGCTGTTCCTGGAACGTTGCCGGCAAGCACGTTTGTGCCGGGCCAGACGCTCGAGCCGAATGTGCCCCCACCGATGTAGTTGCCGAGTTGAGTATCGAGCGATTGCGCTCCCGCTTCAAGCTGAGCTGCACCAAGGAGCGGCTTTGCTAAGTCGGTCGCGTTTCCGGCGGGAGTTGCGCTCGCGAGGGTGGTCGTACCAGGCCAAACCGTGCCGTTCAACTCTCCACCGGTAACGAACACGGAGGTCGAGCTCTTCAGGCCCATCGCGCCTGCCCCGATGGGACCTTCTACGTGGAGTGCACCGTTCAGGCCCTGCGCAATCGCGTCGAGTTGGCCCATTTGCGTTTTCAGGGCTACACCGTCTCCGATGCTCGCCCGAAGAGCGTCGTAAATGGCAGCCTTCTCAGCGTCGGTGGCGGGTGCGCTGCCGGCCACTGCATTGACGACCTGCGTGAGCGCGCCACTCGCGCCCACGAGGCCCGAAGAAAGTGCCGCGCCGTTCGCTGCCGTCGCCGCCGCACCTGCGATGCCTCCCTGCAGATCGCTCGCACCGACGGAGATGCCCTGCGCGACAGCATTATTCCCGGTGAGTGCTGTCGTTAGGCCGTTCTTCAGATTCGTCGCGCCCTGAGAGACAGGCACAGTTCCCTCGCTCTTGAGGCCTGCGGCGATCTGATGACTGCCAACGAGTGCGGTCGTGAGTCCAACCCGGAGACTCTGGGCGCCGTCTGTGACCTGGTGTGCGCCGACTGAAACCCGGGTCGCGCCCGCCGCAGCGCTTGCTGCTCCGGCGCTGAGGGCGCCCGCGCCCGCAGCGGCCGAATTCGCGCCGTTCGAGAGCGTTGCCGCGCCGCTCGCAGCCGTCGCGGCACCAGTGTTCAGTGTGCCGGCGCCGGTGAGAAGCCGTGCGGCACCATCGGCAGCCGAGGTCGCGCCCGCAGCGACGCGTGTCGCACCAGCGTTCGCCGTCTGTGCGCCTGTGTTGAGGCGTTCAGCGCCATCCGCGAGATCGGAGGCACCGGCCTCAAGGCGTTCTGCGCCGGCAGCGACACTGGCTGCTCCATCGTTCGCCTGCCCGGTTCCGCTGGCCAGATGGCTCGCACCGCCGGAGACCGTCGAATGGGTGACGAAGAAGAGCGCGGTCATCGCGATCAGGAGCAGGCTGAGCACCACGACGGTGATGCGCATTCCCACTCCGTGAGTGTGGACAGGTGTGTCAGTGCTCGACATTGAGAACTCCATTGCTTGGGTCGCGTGTGCCCCCTCCATTGGGAGCGCACGCCCTGCGGACGCAGACGTGGCTCTGATTGTTGGGCATGCGACCCAGCTGGGAATTCGCTTTGCGTTCTCGCTGCGCTACGCACAGCAAATCATCGCTCAGCTTGTCAGTAACCTCTAAAAAGCCGGGGAGAATATATACTCACACCATGCCCACAACCCTGCGACCGAGCAGTCTGCTGTGGGTGTTCCTGGGGGGCGCTGCAGGCACTGGAGCCCGCGCGCTGATCCTCCACTGGTTCCCGGCCACTCACGGTTTCCCCTGGGTCGTAATGGGTATCAATGTGCTGGGAGCCTTCCTTCTGGGCGTGCTTCTCCAGGCGCTCATCAGCCGGGGGCTTTCAGTGGGAGGCTGGCTGAAGCTTCGACTCCTCCTGGGAACCGGAGCACTCGGTGCGTTCACGACGTACAGCGCACTCAGTGAGGGCATCCTCGCACTGATCCATGCGGGCGATGTGCTGGGTGCATTACTGTACGGTCTCGGTACAGTGATCGTGAGTGCCGCAGCAACCTGGTTGGGGATCTCCATTGGCGCAGCTCGTCGCGGACCGAGCGACCCTGCCACTGATCCCGATATTTCCGAGGGGGCATCGAATGCCTGACCCGTTCTGGCTGGTGACGATCACCGCATTACTGGGCGGAGTAGGTGCGGTCTGCCGCTTCGTGCTTGACGCGTCCATGATGTCTCGCGCGGTCCGGTCCGCGCGTAGCCCGCGGCTGCCGTGGGGCACGCTCGTGGTTAACGTTGGGGGTTCACTCGCCATTGGTATTGTGGCGGGCTTTGCCATCAGAGGCGCGCTTCCCGAAGCGTGGACCTGGGCGCTGGGCATCGGGTTCTTGGGCGGATTCACCACTTTGAGCACGGCCAGCTTCGAGACGGTCACGCTGCTCCAGCGCGGCCAGTGGAAAGCTGCGCTGGTGACTGGATTTGGTCAGTTGCTCGCGGCAACGGTTGCGGCTGCGCTCGGCTGGTGGATCGGGGCGTTTGTGTTCCAGAGCGTCTGAGTCGGGGCCCGAATCAGACGCTGAAAGTCTGGGTGCGAATTCATCACTGACCGCACACATGGCGAACGCCCGATCCACTGAGTGGATCGGGCGTTCGCGGTGTTACAAAGCGTGCGATTTAGAGCGCGCGGATGTTGGTTGCCTGCAGACCCTTTTGGCCCTGCTCGGTGTCGAATTCGACGCGCTGCTCTTCGAAGAGATCGCGGCGGCCGTTGCCGGAGATCGCGCTGAAGTGCGCGAACACGTCGGCGGACCCGTCATCGGGAGCGATGAAGCCGAAGCCCTTTTCGGAGTTGAACCATTTCACAGTGCCAGTGGCCATGCTGTATTTCCTTATTTCATTTGTGGGCCGATTTTCTGACCCGGGTGCCACGGCGACGGCGCCGACGTGGAGCTTGGCGCAAGTTCGCGACAGATACGCGATTTCACGATGCACACAACTGTAGCCCATGAATGCCCTCATGTCACTGCCCAGTTTCCGTGAACTTGCCTTGGGATGCGCTGAGGGGGAGCGGCAGGGGTTTTTGACATCCGCAAAAAACGGCGTAGGCTTACTTATAGTCAAATTGACCATAAGTCGAGACTTGCGGTGCCTGCGTGCAGATCATCGCCGGTGATCAGAGCCGAGAGACACAGGAGTGGACGTGGAATTTTCACGTGCGAGTGCGAATGAGCGCCGCTTCCTGCCTCCGGCCGTTGCGGTCTCGAGCGTGGCCTTCGCGCTGAGTCCGCCCGCTGAGGCGCGGAGGGATTCCCGCGAGCCTGTGGATACGGCGGTGACGCTCTGGATCCCGCTCGTGCGGAGAACGCGCCCGCCGTTTGAGGGTATCTGGGCGCTTCCGGGCGGTCCGATCCCGTGGGATGAGGCCCTCGTCGACACTGCGCTGCGCACCCTGCACGCCGCCGTGCTGAGACCCCCGGGGTACCTTGAACAGCTGTATTCCTTTGGCTCGATTGAGCGGTCTGCGCAGGCGCAGCGGCTGGTGACCATTGCCTACTGGGCGTTGTACGGTGAGCAGGAACTTGCTCAACCGCCCAGTCTTCCGGAGCGTGCCACGGCGAAGCCGGGGCACGGATCCACTCGGCGCTGGGATGACCCGGAACCGCCACAACCACCCCAAACGAGCGCACAGCTGTTGCCGGCACGCGCCACGCAGGACGCGATGAGGTCTTCGGACGCGGTAGGTGCCGACCGAAACGTCGCCTGGTTCTCGGCTGACCGGTTGCCCGAGCTTGCCTTCGATCACGCCGATATCGTCGCCACCGCGCTGTGGCGCCTGCGCAGTAAGACCGAGTACTCGGCGGTTGCGCACCGGTTTCTTGGGTCGACCTTCACGCTTGCCCAGTTGCGCGTGGTGCACGAGGCAATTCTGGGCGAACCGGTTGACCCGGCGAATTTTCGCAGGCAAGCCCTCGCGCAGGGCAACCTCATCGATACCGGCGAAACTACCACCGGCACCGGGCATCGGCCCGCGCGGCTGTACCGCTTCCGCAGCGATCCCGAGGCTCCAGACACCGAGGCCGGGCCGCTCGCACTCACCTCCGAACAAAGGAAATCCGCATGACCAGCGTTGCTGAACTCATTCGCCAGGCGGCAGAGACCGAAGCGGCGCAGGCTGAGCGTGCCGTTCCCGTTGCCGTTCCCGCCCCCGCGCACCGGCGCCCCATTGCCCTGCAGTCGACGGGGCTCTCGAGCTGCGACACCGACCTCGTCCGTGACCCGTGGGCAATCGACCGCGCGCCCGGGTATGGCCCCGGGGCATCGACCGCCGACCCGGTTCCCGGCGACGCACCCAGGCAGGGCCCGCTGCCAGCCAGATACACCCAGGCGAGTGATGCCGAACTCGACCAGTGGATCCGCGATGCGAAGTCGCAGCTCGGTGAACGTGTGCAGATTCTCGGCCACTTTTACCAGCGGGATGAAATCGTCAAGTACGCCGATTTTGTGGGCGACTCCTACATGCTGGCGCAGGCAGCAAAGGATCACCCCGAGGCGGACGCGTTCGTGTTCTGTGGTGTGCACTTCATGGCCGAGACCGCCGACATTCTCTCCGGCCCCGATCAGGCCGTGGTGCTCCCAAACCTTGCGGCCGGCTGCTCGATGGCCGACATGGCCACTATTGATCAGGTCGAAAGCTGCTGGGAGCAGATGATGTCGGTGCTGGGGTCCGAGGCGATCGAAGACGGGCTTGCTCCCGTGATCCCCGTGACGTACATGAATTCATCGGCCGCGATCAAAGCCTTCTGTGGTCGCAACGGCGGCATCGTGTGCACATCGTCCAACGCCCGCACCGTGCTGGAGTGGGCCTTCGCGCGCGGTCAGCGCGTCGTATTCTTCCCCGATCAGCATCTCGGGCGCAACACCGCGAAGGCGATGGGCATCGCCGAAGCCGAAATGCCGCTGTGGCGACCCCACCTTCCGCTCGGCGGCAACACTGCCGATGAGCTGCGCGATGCGCGGGTGATCCTCTGGAACGGTTTCTGCTCTGTGCACAAGCGCTTCACCGTGAACCAGATTGAGCAAGCGCGGGCTGACTACCCCGGCGTGCGAGTGATCGTGCACCCCGAGTGCCCGGCGGCGGTCGTGGAGGCGGCCGACGGGAGCGGATCCACCGAATACATCAGGCGTGAGATCGAATCTGCTCCTCCGGGCACCGTATTCGCTGTCGGTACCGAGATCAATCTGGTGAATCGACTGCAGCAGCAGCATCCCGAGCTGACGATCTTCTGCCTTGACCCGGTCGTGTGTCCGTGCTCCACGATGTATCGGATCCACCCCGCCTATCTAGCGTGGACTCTCGAATCACTCGTTGCGGGAGAAGTACCCAATCAGATTCGGGTCGCTGAAGGGGTCGCCGCGGATTCGCGGGTCGCACTCGAGCGGATGCTTGCGGCCCGGCCGTGATACTCATCGTGGGAGCGGGCGTCGCGGGGCTCAGCTGCGCGATTGCGGCGGCCCGCGCCGGGGCCGAAGCCGAGCTGGTGACACCCGGGGTGCTGTGGCCGTCCGAAGATGCTGGTCTGGCCGCGTTCGCCGGAGGAAACACTGCGATGGCGCAGGGCGGCATTGCGGCGGCCCTGGGAAATGACGATGCGGCTGCGGATCACGCCGCCGACACGGTGGTCGCCGGCGCTGGCTTGGTAGATCCGCGCGCCGCCCACGTGCTCACCGCAGAGGGCGCCAAAGCGATGCGTGCACTGATTATGGGCGGCTTTCCCGCAGATCGGGATGCGAGCGGTCGGCTGGCGCTCGGACTCGAGGCCGCGCATCGGCGAGCCCGGATCGTGCATGCTGGCGAGGACCGCACGGGGGCGGCGTTGCATGCGTACCTCACCCGAGAAGCACTGAAATTCGTTCGGCGCGGCCTGATCCGCCTCACCGAGCGCACCTCTCTGATATCACTCCTTACGGACTCGGGCACGGTGAGCGGGGCGGTGCTGCGCGACGCGGCGGGGCACCTGGTGACCGTGCGTGCGGGCGCGGTGGTGCTCGCGACCGGCGGGTACGCGGCACTCTACCCGCGCACGAGTAATCATGCGGGGGCCCGCGGTGAGGGCATCGTGCAGGCCGCCAAGGCCGGCGCTGTCGTCGCTGACCTGGAGTTCGTTCAGTTTCACCCGACCGTGCTTGCGGATACCGGATTCCTGATCTCGGAGGCGGTCCGGGGCGCCGGCGCGGTGCTGCGCGACGGCAATGGTGAGCGGTTCATGACCGGAGTGCATGCGGCAGCGGAATTAGCCCCGCGCGACGTGGTGGCCCGCACCATGCACCGCGTGCTGCGACAGCGAGGGGAAGAAGCCGTGTGGCTCGACGCGACAGGCATCGAAGACGCGGGCGGCACTGGCACCTTGGCCCGGCGGTTTCCCAGTATCACCGCGGCAACGCGCGCGCAGGGTTTTGACTGGACCCGCGAGCCGGTGCCTGTGACTCCGGCGGCTCACTACACGATGGGTGGGATCGCGACCGATCTCGAGGCTCGTACGACGGTGCCCGGGCTGTTTGCCGCGGGGGAAGTCGCTGCGACCGGAGTGCACGGGGCGAATCGCCTCGCGTCTAACTCCCTTTTGGAGGGGCTCGTCTTTGGCGCTCGTGCGGGGCACGCGGCGGCCGCCTACCTCGGCACCGGGGAGTCGGGTGTGGGCCCCTGGCCGAACGACACGGGCATGCTCGCCGAGCTTGCTGCGGGTGCAGCAGTGTTCGCGGGGCTACCTAACCTCCCCGGAGACTCTTCGTCAGTTTTGGCTTCGGGAGAGGTGCCTGCGAATGACTCGAGCGCCGAGAGCGCAGCCGCCTCAGTCGAGTCGGCGGTCTCGGCCGCGGTCGCCGCAGGGCTGGGCATCGAGCGGGATGCGGCGGGTATCGACCAGGTGCGTCGCACGTGTACCTCATTGCCCGGGCCGGCCGCCCAGTTGGCCACGATGATCGCCCAGTCTGCCGCGGCGCGCACCGAATCGCGCGGCGCGCATCAGCGGGCAGATCATCCAGCCACCGACCCTGCTCAGGCAGTTCGCCGTGGATGGGTGGCACGATCCACACCGAACCGAAGCGCGGCGGCCGAGCACCCCGCGCAGTTTGCCACACCGCTGAGGAGCCTCGCCGCATGTTGACCCCGCAAATTGTTTCCGATTCGGTGCGTCGGGCGCTCGCCGAAGACGCACCGTGGGGTGACCTAACCGTGGAACTCACGATCCCGCAGGAGGCCTGGCTCGACGTAGTGCTCGCGGCGCGAGAGCCCGGGGTATTCGCCGGTGGACCCCTCGTCGACGAGGCGTTCCGGCAGGTTGACGCCGAGATAACCGTCAGCGAGTTGGTCGCGGAGGGGCATGTATTTGGCGCGGGGGAGGCGCTCGCCCGCATCTCGGGTCCGGCGCGGGGCGTGTTGACCGCCGAGCGGGTGGCTCTGAACTTCAGCCAGCGCATGAGCGGGATCGCGACGCTCACATCGCAGTTCGTTGCCGAGGTAACGGGAACCCAGGCGCGCATCGCGGATACGAGAAAGACCACCCCTGGGCTTCGAGCCTTGGAAAAACACGCGGTGCGCGCGGGGGGCGGCACTAACCACCGATTCGGGCTCTCCGATGCCATCATGGTGAAAGACAATCACCTGGCGGCGCTCGGTGCGACGGACGGGGCGGCCATCACCGCAGCGTTGCAAGGGTTGCGCCGGCGGGCCGGGCATACCGCCTCGATCATCGTTGAGGTGGATCGCATCGAGCAGCTCGAACCGGTGCTTGCCGCGGGCGTGACGGGCGTGCTGCTCGATAACTTCTCGGTGGATGAGCTTGTTGAGGGAGTGCGGATCGTCTCGGGGCGTGCCATCTGCGAGGCGAGCGGCGGCGTGACGCTTGAATCCGTCGGCGCGATCGCCCGCACCGGAGTCGACGTGATCTCGGTGGGGAAGCTCACGCACGGGGCGATCTCGCTCGACCTCGGACTTGACGCGATCTCGTGAAGAGCGACGCAGGCACAGGTGCTCTGTGGGACGGGAGCTCCGAAACCTCCGCGGGTTCTCACGACCCCAAAGGCCTCGGCGAGACCTCTGGGTATCTTGACGCCGCAGCCACCGCTCCGATGCGTGCGGAGGCGCGTGACGCGATGATCGCGGTGCTCGCTGGTGCGCAGGCGAATCCCTCGAGCGTGCACCAGTTCGGGTTTCGGGCGCGAGAGATCGTGGAACGGTGCCGTGAGCGGATCGCCAGCGCACTGGGTGCGAAGCCCGCAGAGGTGATCTTCACCTCGGGAGGGACCGAGGCTAATAATCTCGCGATCATCGGGCTCGCCCTTGCGAACCCCCGTGGTCGCCACCTGGTGACGACCACGGTCGAACACCCCTCGGTCATCGAGAGCTGCCGGTTCCTTGAACGCGTGCACGGCTTTGAGCTGAGCCTGGTTCCGGTTGACTCGGAGGGTGTGGTGCATCCCGCCGAAGTGGCGTCGGTGCTGTGCGACGACACCACTCTGGTGAGTGTGGGCCTCGCCAACGGCGAAATCGGTACGGTGCAGCAGGTCATGGAAATCGGTGAAGTGGTGCGTAGTCGCGGCGCGATCATGCACACTGATGCGGTGCAGGCGGCCGCGACGCTGCCGGTCTCGTTCGCCAAAGGCGGGTGGCCCGGTCTGAGCGTCGACGCGCTGACCGTGGCTGCACATAAGTTCGGTGGACCGCAGGGGGCAGGTGCGCTGCTTGTGCGCCGACACCTTGCACTGGAACCCGTGCTGCACGGCGGTGGGCAGGAGGGCGGGGCGCGTTCGGGTACCGAGAACGTGGCAGCAATCGCGGGCTTCGCGGCCGCGGTGACCGCGACCGCTCGGGAGGTGGGCACGCGTGCACTCGGGTTGACGCGCAGCCGTGATGCGCTGATCGCTCGGGTGCTCGCAGAGGTGCCGGGAGCGGAACTGACCGGGCATCCCAGTGAGCGGCTGCCTGGCCACGCGTCGTTCGTGGTGCACGGGGTCAGTGGAGAATCTCTGCTCGTCGCACTTGACGCGGCAGGGATTGCCGCCTCCTCCGGATCTGCCTGTGCTGCGGGAAAGGACGAGCCCTCGCCCACGCTTCTTGCGATGGGATGCACTCCCGAAATAGCGCAGACCGCGATTCGTTTTACCCTGCCCGAACCCTTCATCGGTGACATCGGTGACATCGGTGACATCGGTGACAACGGTGACGACCGTGTCGCCGCCGATGCATTGCTCGAGCGAATTGTGCGGGTGCTCGTGCAGGAGGTTACGGCTGCCAAGGGAATGCGACGCGGGTAGCTCTGCCGCCTCGTTAGCGCGCCGCTCCACGGTTCAGGTGCCACGCAGGAACCGACCGATTCAGTCGCTGCACCATCGAAGCGAGTTCGTGGCCCGGAGAGATCTCGAGAGCTTGAATGACGAGGCGCTCCGCGACCGTTTGCATTCCGAGCATCCACCAGGCCCAGGCGAGGAGGGCGAGTAGCGCGGGCTGCTGATCCACTGGAGCGTGTGCGGTGCAGTGCGATATCGCAGCAATGGCTTGGCGCAGCTTGTGTTGGTCGGGCGCTTCCTCGGCGGTCGAGGCGAGCAGCCCACGAATCGACCAGCCCCGTCGGTTTGTCTCGGATAGGGCAGGCTCGAAATCGACGGCAAGCTCTTCAAACCGCTCGGCGCCGACCGTCGTCGCAAGCTCGAGCACAAACTCGGGGCGAGTGATTCCCGAGAATGCGAGAAGCAACCACGACGCTGGGCGCTGGGCGCTCCCGATGAACTGAGCCAACGCAGCCGGATCTATCTGAGCACCCTGCCCCTGCAAGATGACTCGGGCGCACTCCATCGCCCGGTGTACCCAGTCGAATTCTGCCAGAGCACCTGCACCAGCCAGCTCGCCCGTGACCTCAGAGACGAGAACGGGGTCGGGCTCAGGCAGCGCGCCGATCGCGTCGAGGGTCTCGTGTGGGCCGCCGAAAGCACGACCCTCCCGGGTGACCGTGCTCGACTCGATCTCGCTGAGCGAACGCCCCCCTCTCGGGCACGCCGGATCACGGTACGCCGCCCAGCCGTCGGGGGCAATACATGCAAGCTCGCGCAGCCACCAGCCTTCTCGCTCGAAGCGTCGCTCGAGCCGCTTCGCGAACCGACGCCACGGGGCATCGCCGGCCTCGGCAAAAGTGCGCTCACAGGTGATGACGAGAGCCGGCCCTTCGGCTCCAGCACCGGTCTCTCGCATGAGGGCACAGATAACGTCGAGCAGTTGCCCGGTATCGCTGGGGCGGTCGCTGGACGGCAGATCAAGACGAATAGCGCGCCCAGCGCGCCGCCCCTCAAACAGCACCAGGAAGAGGCTGTTGTGAGCGGTGAAGCCAGTGAGAAACGGCAGCGCGGCGAGGAAGTCTGCGGTATCGGAACAGCGCAGCACCTTGAGCGCGGCTTCCGACTGGCTGCCGTTTTCGCGAGTCTCGCTCGGGGTTGTGCCTGCGGCGTAATCGGAAACGGGGGCGAGCGCGAGGTCAGGGGCGGGGGAGACTTCGGTGCGATGTCGATGCGTCATGCTTCGATGCTCGCCCGGAATTCCGAGGCGCGATCGGCGCTCCCCAGAAATGTTACTTCGCCTGGAAATTCACAGAGAAGCTAGGGCTGTGAGCGTCGAATCGCACGAGCGAGAACCGCTGACCGAAGTCTCGCCGTGGTTCGAGAAAACTATCCAGCCGCCTCAATCTGGCGCATGTCGGCTTCGAGCGCGACCCAACCGAGCATCGCGCACTTCACCCGCATGACGAACTTAGACACACCCTGGAGCGCTACCGCGTCACCCAGCAAATCTTCGTCGGGTTCGACATCCCCGCGTGATTGGATCATCTCTCGGAATGCATCGACGCGGGTTTGCGCCTCGCTCATCGTGAGTTCCTCATCGCGCATCAGCTGGGCCAGGATCGACACTGAGGCCATCGAGATGCTGCACCCCGTGCCCTCCCAAGCGAGCTTCTCAATCTTTCCCGTTGCGGGGTCGACAGCGATGCTCAGTGTCAGTTCGTCGCCACAACTCGGGTTGAACTCGTGGTGGGCGGCGGTCAGGGTGCCTGGTGGGGCCTCAAGCTCACCCTTGCCGATCGGGCGCTTCGAATGGTCGAGAATCACTTCTTGATACAGTCCGTCGAGCGCGCTCATGCCGGTACCTCCAAGCCAAAGTACCGCTGCGCGCCGCGGATCGCGTCGAGGAACCGGTCAACCTCATCCTCGGTGGTGGTCAGGTGCACACTCGCGCGCGTGCTCGACGCGAGTCCAAGTGCACGGTGAAGCGGTTGCGCGCAGTGGTGTCCGACGCGCACCAGCACGCCCTGTTCATCGAGGAACTGACCGACATCGTGCGCGTGCAATCCCTCGATCGATACTGCGGCCAGTGCGACCCTGTCTGCCATGCCCTGAGGTCCGAGCAGGCGCACACCGGGCAACTCGAGAATGCCAGCGACCAGGCGCTGGACAAGCTCGTGCTCACGGGCAGCGGATCGGTGCATGTCGGCCTGCTGCAGGAAATCGACGGCCGCACCCAGACCCACCACCTGAGAAACGGGCTGAGTGCCAGCCTCGAACCTGAGCGGCGGCGGCATAAATTCGGCGCTCTCCATGGTGACCTTCGTGATGATCGATCCACCAGTTCTGGCAGGAGGCAATGCGGCAAGCATCTCTGGGCTGCCGTACAGCACACCAATGCCGTTGGGGCCGAGCATCTTGTGGCCGGAAAACGCCGCAAAGTCGACTCCCAAGTCGCCCAGGTTGACTGGGATATGTGGCACCGACTGGCAGGCATCTAGGACCGTTATCGCGCCCACAGCGCGAGCGAGCTCCACGAGCTCCGCTACCGGGGCGAGGTAGCCAGTGACGTTGGAGACGTGAGCGAATGCGAATATGCGCGTACGGGAATTGATGGCCGCGCGTGCAGCGTCGAGCGACCAAGTGCCATATTCATCGACCGGAATGTAGCGAAGGGTGGCGCCAGTCTTCAGGGCAAGCCTCTGCCACGGAATAAGGTTAGCGTGATGCTCAGCCTCGGTGACGAGAATCTCGTCGCCCGGGCCGAGCAGGAAACGTTCGGAGCCAGCGACACCGAGACCCGCGTGCACTTCACCGATTCCGAGGGCCACAATGTTCAGCGCATCGGTGGCGTTTTCGGCCCACACGATCTGCTCGGCCGAGCCCGCACCCACAAAGGCGGCGACCTTCGCGCGGGCCCCTTCGAAGAGCTCGGTTGCCGTGCCCACGGCCTGGTAAGTGCCGCGGTGTACCGGTGCGTTGGCAGACTCAAGGAATCGACGTTCTGCGTCGAGCACTGACCGGGGGCGCTGCGAGGTTGCGCCCGAATCGAGGTAGGCGACGGGTCGGCCGTCCACTAGGGGCGGATTCGCGAAGTACGGGAACGCTGCGCGCAGCTGATCCACTTCATCGGGAGTGAGTGAGTGCTGCATGCTCTCTATTCTCCCACCTCGCCTCACTGTGGGCTCCACTACGGTTGCGCCCACAGCGAAGAACGGGGGCGGCGCTCGCCGCGCCGACCCCAGCGCCTACGGAATCTGAACAGGCCCGGTGGCGCGCACGAGCCGGCCGGCCGGAGTGAGCGCGAAGTTGATAAGACCGGCGAGAAGAACGAGAATTGCGGCGGCCAAAGGCAGCAAGGTGGCAGCCCCCGTACCCAGCTGCTCCGCGACGATCCCGGTCACCGCTGAAGCCAACGACTGCCCGACGATGACACCCGAGCCGAGCATCGTCATCACGGTTGCAGAACGCCCGGCAGGGGTTCGTGCAGCCCCGAAGCTGTACAGGGTGACGAGGAGCGGCCCGATACCGAGTCCCATGACGGTGAGACTGAGCAACATCCCTGGCACATCGTTCACGGTTTGCAGAATCGCAGTTCCGGTCGCGAGGGCCGCACCGAAGAGGAGCCAGCGATAGCGCAGGGTGAACTTTGGCGAGAACCAGGCGGCTGCAATCGCGAGAGCGGCGGATCCCACCCCCATGACGCCGTAAAACAGGCCGGCCTGCTCAGCCGCGCCGCGATCCTGCATGAACGCGGTGAGCGAGGTCAGCATCGAGCCGAAGAAGAGCCCGACCGCGAAGATGCCAAAGACAGTGACGAGCAGTGACGCCCTGCGCAGCTCGGCGACCGGACCGACCGTTGCCGCACGCTCAGCCGCCGATTTTGGGGGCACGCTCGTGCGGTGCACAGCAAACGCTGTAACAAACAACAGGGTGAGGATCGCGGCCGCTGCAATCGGCACCCAGGCGTCGAAAGCCGTAGCCAGAAGCCCCACGACCACGGGGCCAAAGACAAAGACGACTTCGTCGGCAGCCGACTCAAACGCGAGCACCGAACTGATCGCGCGCGGTCTCCGGGGCGCCGGGTATTCGCTCTGAATGATGGTGACGAGGCGGGAACGCGACATGGGTGAGGTCTGCGGCGCAGACGCACCTGCCAGGAAGGAGCCGAGAAGCATAACCCAGTCGGGCAGCGAGCTGAATGCCACCCACGCCAGGCTGCCGAGCGCGACGCTATTGACTGCGGCAGTGAGGAGCAACACCGGGCGCTGCCCAAACCTGTCTGCGGCCGAGCCCAGGAGCGGGCCGAAGAAGGCGACACCGAGCCCGACCATTGCGGAGGTGATTCCTCCCAGCTCAACCGAGCCGCGCGCCGCGACAACCAGCGTGAGCACCCCCACCACCATCATCGCGAAGGGAACCCGCGCGATGATGGTGAGGGGAAAGAAAACGGCCCCGGTGCGCGAGGCGAGACGGATCAATACCCTGCAATCTCCGACAGGAACCCGGTAAATGCTGCCGCATCGTTTGGATTCCCGTCAAAGGGGATCCCATTAACAACGACAAAGGGGGTTGCGGTTACCCGCAAACCAGGATCAGCCGCATTCGGTACCGAAGACGAGAACACCCAGTTATTGAGCGCCTGCGCGAACGGCACGAAGCGCTCCGTTGCAATGCAGTCTTCGACTGACGAATTCAGACCACCGGAGCTCCTGTCAAGGATCTGGAAGAGTTCTTCGTTCGTGTGCCCCGAACCGCCCTCAGTGGGCTGTACCTCGGGTGCCAACAGCGTGGAGTGTGCCGCCCACGCCGACTCGGGTTGGCCGTCTACCACGCATGTCAGCGCAGCCGAAGCTCGTGAGGAGTAGTAGCTGCCCTGCGACGCCTTGTCGAGGAACGTGAGTGGGACAAGTTCGAGGGTTGCGGCCCCGCTGTCAACGAGTTCAGACAGCACCGGCCCGTTCGTCTGCTCGAAGATGCCGCAATACGGGCAGCGATAGTCGACATATACCCGAATATCGAGAACCCCATTACTGCGGTCCACCTCGCTGGCAACGGGCGCCTCACCCGGCTCGAGTGGGGCAGAAGCCACTGGCTCCAACCTCTCGCCAAAAATGATGCCGCCGGTCGCCATATTCGCCGGCCACTCAATCAGCGAGCTCTGCCCCTCAGCCTCTCCAGACTCGGAACCGCTGCCCGGCCCCTCCTGATCTTCCGCGGCGGATCCGGGTGAAGCAGAAAATGCCTGCAAGGCCAGCGTGCCGATGCCGAGCGTGCCGACTACGAGCCCGAGCAGCATCGCGATGCCACCAGCCACCAGACCCGTGATCCACGTTCCTGCCGGCCGCTGCTTCTTCACCAGGGCAAAGATGCCAAGCCCCACGGCAACGAGGCCGACGAAGCCGCCGAAGAACGCGGCGGGAGCAAAATACGCAGTCGCAATGATGGCGGTGAGGAGCGCGACGAGTCCGAGCGCCATCGACGCGATCCCGAGACCCTTGCCCGCTCTTCCCGTTCCCGACTGAGCGTGCGGGTTCGGGGGCGGCACCGGGATCCACTGTGGTGGAGAGGGCTGTCCTATCGGCTGCTGCGGCTGCTGGGGGTGCTGTTGCTGTGTGGGAGGCTGCGCGTCGCTCATGCCTCTCATTCTGGCAGGGCGTCGCGGGCGTAGCATGGGAGCATGCTCTGGCTCGCCGCGACACCCATCGGTAATCTCGGCGACGCGTCGACCCGGCTGCGGGAGGCGTTCGCCACGGCCGACGTCATCGCCGCGGAGGACACACGGCACACGGCTCAGCTCTTGCGGCTGCTCGGCATCGACGCCAAACCGGAACTCATCGCTCTGCACGACCATAACGAGCGAGATCGCGCGGCATCACTCGTGGATCGCGCGTCCACCGAGGAAGTGCTGCTCGTGAGCGATGCGGGCATGCCCACCGTCTCCGACCCGGGGTTTCGGGTTGTTCAGCTCGCCGCAGAACGAGGTGTGCAGGTGAGTGCGATACCTGGTCCGAGTGCCGTGATCACCGCACTCGCAGTGTCCGGGTTGCCGACCGATCGGTTTGCATTCGAGGGTTTCCTGCCGCGAAAATCAGGCGATCGTTCGCGCGCGCTGCGGGCGCTCGCCGCTGAGCGCCGCACGCTGGTGTTCTTCGAAGCCCCCAGCCGCATCGCCGAGACCCTCGCGGCGGCGGCCTCGGCGTTCGGGGCTGAGCGCCCGGCAGCGGTGTGTCGCGAACTCACGAAACTGTACGAGGAAGTGCGCCGGGGCGGTCTCGGCGAACTCGCAGAATGGGCTTCCGCGGGGGTTCGCGGAGAGATTGTGCTTGTTGTGGCTGGGGCCCCCGAGGTGGCCACCTCTCCTGAGAACGCCCTCGCGGAGGTGCAGCAGCGGGTGGAAGCTGGCGACCGGTTGAAAGATGCTACGCGAGATGTTGCAGAGGCTACGGGTCTTTCCGCGCGCGAACTCTATGCCGCGGCGCTCGCCGCGCGATCCACACCTCAGAATGTAAGACAGCAGGCCGAATTTACAGGCTTGCCACCACGCCGGTGAGAGTGAGAGCGGGAGACCCGATGGAGACGAAGTTGCGGCTCGAAATGTGGCGACATGCGCTGCCGGTGCTCTGGATCGGCCTGATCGTCGCGATCTCCTTCATTGAGGCCCCGCTCAAATTTCAGGCAGAGGGCATCACGATTCCACTCGGTCTGGGTATCGGCAGGCTCGTCTTTGCCGCACTCAACATCACCGAGGCAGTGCTACTGGTGATGCTCACCATCGTGACCTTCTGGCCCCGGGTCGCCCGTGTCTCCCGCGACCGGATGTGGTGGTGGCTCGCTCTGACTCTGGTATTCCTGTTCAAGGTTGTCGTCGTGCGACCGCCGCTCAACGCCCGCACCGACCTGGTGCTCGCGGGCGCGGACCCCGGGCAGTCGCTCTGGCACTACGTCTATATAGCCTGCGATGTGGTGACGCTGGTGCTCCTGCTCGTGATCGCACTCCAGGCGGGGAAGTCCGTGCGCCGCATCGCCCGGGAAGCGGTCGCCTCACGGCCCACCCTCAGGAGCCGGTAATCTCAGTGCGACACAATCGAGGGAACCGAGGGCCCGAACGGGGCCCGGAAGCGAATGAGGAATCTGTGAAGCGCACCCGCCTCTTGACCACTGCCATCCTGCCCGCAACGCTTGTGGGCACCCTGCTTGTCACCGGCTGCAGCGCAGGCGCCGACGAGAACTGCGCCCCCGAGGGCAGCATCAGTAAGGCGATCACCGTCGAGGGCGAGTTTGGCGGCGAGGTGACGCTCACCTCAGACTCGCCGATCGAAGCGACCGAGTTCGAGCGGTCAGTGCTGGAGAAGGGCGACGGTGAGAAGATCGAGGCCGACGAACTCGTCGTCACCAACCTCACGGCGATCAATGGAGATACCGGTGAAGTGATTTCGACCGAATCCGCGCAGATGCAGAACTCTGCCGAGACTATGGCCCCCTGGGTGGCCGACTCGCTGAACTGTTCGGTGATTGGTGATCGCGTGGTCGCGGTGTCACCCGTAGTCGATATCGTGGGCGAAGGCAACGAAGCGAGCTTCGGTATGGAAGCGAACAGCACCATCGTTTTGGTGCTCGACCTGATGGAGAAGGCGCCCAACCCGCCCGCCACCCTTGAGCCTGGTGACCTGCTTGAGGGCCCCGAGGGGAAGGCGCAGGATGCGCCCGCGGGCTTCCCGACGGTCGAGACCGACACTGACGGCTCGCCGCTCATCACCATGCCAGAGGGTGCGGCGGCTCCGACTGAACTCTCGGTCGCAACCCTCATCGAGGGCAGCGGCGAAGAGGTTCAGCCGGGTGATCGCGTCTACGTGAACTACCGCGGCGTCATCTGGCGCACGGGCGAAGAATTTGACTCGAGCTGGAGTCGCGGCGAAGCCACGAGTTTCCTCACCACCGAGGTCATCGAGGGCTTCAAGGTCGCCCTCGAGGGCCAGACTGTCGGCTCGCAGGTCATCGCCCTTGTGCCAGCGAACGACGGCGGCTACGGAAGCGACTGGCTGGTCTCGCAGGGCTACGAGGCCGAAGATGTGATGGTATTTGTGCTTGACATCCTTGGCACCGCGCACGCGGGCTAGGCCCAGTTTTCCTGGGAGGATCGTGGGGCGCGCAGCCGAGGCTGCGCGCCCCACTTCCGTCTCCGGCGTCTGAGTCGGGCACAATGGGGGCATGAGACGCGTCGTCATTTTGGGGTCCACAGGTTCGATCGGTGAGCAGGCGCTTGACGTCATCCGAGCGAATCCCGGCAGATTTCAGATTGTGGGCCTCGCCGCAGGCACCCAGCATGAGCGAGTGCGCGCGCAGGCCGACGAGTTTAATGTCGAACACATAGCGATGGGGGCAGAGGAGGCCGCGACCCTCGTGCGAGAGGTGCCCGCGGACGTGGTGCTCAACGGCATCACCGGGTCGATCGGGCTCGGTCCGACGATCGCCGCGCTCGAGTCGGGGCGCACGCTGGCACTCGCGAACAAGGAGTCACTGATCGTCGGCGGCGATCTCGTGACCGGGCTCGCGGCACCCGGCCAGATCGTTCCCGTCGATTCTGAGCATTCGGCCATCGCACAGGCGCTGCGTTCGGGGGAGACCTCTGAGATCCGCCGCCTCGTGCTCACCGCATCCGGTGGCCCGTTTCGCGGTCGCAGTCGCGAGCAATTGCGCGATGTGACCCCGGCCGAGGCTCTTTCGCACCCCACCTGGAACATGGGTCGGGTAGTCACTACAAACTCGGCGACCCTGATCAACAAGGGGCTCGAAGTGATTGAGGCGCACCTCCTCTTCGGCATCTCATACGGTGCCATCGATGTGGTGGTGCACCCGCAGTCAATCGTGCACTCGATGGTCGAGTTCTTTGACGGCTCGACCATTGCCCAAGCATCGCCGCCAGACATGAAGCTGCCAATCTCGCTCGGCCTCGACTGGCCCAAGCGCATTCCGAACGTCGGCGCACCAATTGACTGGACGCGTGCGACGTCGTGGGACTTCGAACCCCTCGATCACGAGGCATTCCCTGCGGTCGAGCTTGCCAAGGAGGTCGGGCGCGCTCGTAAAACCTTCCCGGCCGTGTACAACGCGGCGAATGAGGAAGCCGTCGACGCCTTTCACGAGGGCCGTATTGGGTTTACGGACATCGTCGATACCGTGCAGGAGGTGCTCCACTCCCACACCGCACCAGAGGGCCTGACTCTCGAAGCGTTGGCGGAAGCCGAACGCTGGGCGCGCGAGCGGGCGCAGCACGTGATCGCTGCACGGGCGGCCTGATCCACCTGGTTGCAGCCCGGCTTTCCCGAAATTGATGCTCGAGGTGCCTCCATGCATCAACTTGGGGAAAACGAGCGTGATTCAGGGGTAGAATCATCAGCGCAGGCACAATTTCATACGCCGCTCACCCGTCGCGGGAGAGCCCGGCCCTAGGCCGGCGCCGTAGGAGCAATCCCTCCCCGGGAATCTCTCAGGCCCACGTACCGCGATGGATAGGCAACTCTGGAAAGCAGCGGGCTCGAGTCCGCTCACCGACGGTGCAAGGGAGCCCACAGGCACCCGAATCTCTCAGGTTCCGTACAGAGCGGGGAGGATCACAGTCGCGAGGCCCGAGGGTCCCGCCCGATCCGGAGAACCTCTTGAGCACTCGCGTACACGCCGCCACCTTCGCTGATCGCCACATCGGCATCACCCACCCGTCGGACCAGGCCGCTATGCTGGCGGAGCTCGGCTACCCGAGCCTCGACGCCCTCGTCGACACTGCGGTGCCAGAGAGCATTCGCTCGCACGAGCCGCTTCACCTCCCAGCCGCCCGCAGCGAGCAGGAGATTCTGGCCGATCTTCGCGGATTCGCAAGCCGGAACGTGCTGAAGACTCAGATGATCGGGCAGGGCTTTTACGACACGCACACGCCGCCGGTGATTCTGCGCAACCTGCTCGAGAGCCCGGCTTGGTACACGGCGTATACCCCATACCAGCCCGAAATCTCGCAGGGCCGACTCGAGGCGCTGCTGAACTTCCAGACGATGGTGGCAGACCTCACCGGGCTCCCAATTGCGAACGCGTCGATGCTCGACGAGTCGTCGGCGACGGCCGAGGCCGTATTGCTCATGCGTCGCGCCGCCAAATCCGCCCCAGACGCCAAGACGGTGCTCGACCAGAACCTCTTCCCGCAGACCATCGCGGTGGTGCAGGGCCGCGCCGAGGCGCTCGGCTTTGAAGTTGAGGTCGCCGATCTCACACAGGGCCTTCCCACCGGCACGATCTCGGGCATCGTATTGCAGCAGCCCGGCAACGACGGAGCGGTGGTGGATCACGCGGCCGTCATCGCCGAGGCCAAAGCGCGTGGCGCGATGGTCACCGTGGTGGCCGACCTGCTCGCTCTCACACTTATCGTGCCGCCGGGTGAACAGGGCGCCGATGTTGCGGTCGGCAACACCCAACGCTTCGGCGTACCGCTGTTCTTTGGCGGGCCGCACGCGGCATATCTCGCGGTGAGGCAGGGGCTTGAGCGCACGCTGCCCGGGCGCCTCGTCGGGGTCTCGAAGGATGCCGCGGGGGCCCCCGCTTACCGGCTCGCCTTGCAGACCCGCGAGCAGCATATTCGCCGCGAGAAGGCCACTAGCAACATCTGCACCGCGCAGGCGTTGCTGGCGATCACCGCGTCGATGTATGCGGTTTACCACGGGCCGCAGGGGCTGCGTGCGATCGCCGAGCGCACCCACGCGCACGCCCGCACCCTGGCCGCTGCGCTCGAGACCGCCGGCATCGCCCTCGCGAGCGATTCGTTTTTCGACACGGTTGTTGCGCGGGTGCCCGGACGGGCGAATGCCGTCGTGGCGGCGGCGGCCGACGCAGGCATCAACCTGCGTCGTATCGACGCGAACACCGTCGGGGTTTCGGCCGACGAGACCACGACCGCCAAAACCATCGAGGCGGTTGCTCAGGCATTTGGTGCGACGGTCGCGGAGACGACCGTGATCCACCCGGGTGATCTCGGGTTCGACCCTGCCCTCGTGCGCGCGAGTGACTACCTCACGCACCCGATCTTTCACTCGGTGCGCAGCGAAACGCAGATGCTGCGCTACCTGCGGCGCCTCGCCGACCGCGATCTGGCGCTCGACCGCACCATGATTCCGCTGGGATCGTGCACGATGAAGCTCAACTCAACTGCCGAGATGGAATCGATTTCCTGGCCGGAGTTTGCCGGGATCCACCCGTATGTGCCCGCGGAGCAAAGTGTCGGCTGGCGTGATCTCATCGCTGACCTCGAAGCACGTCTCATCGAAATCACCGGGTATGCGGGCATCTCACTGCAACCGAACGCTGGCTCGCAGGGTGAGTACGCGGGCCTCCTCGCGATTCGCCGATACCACCTCGAGAACGGTCGCGCGGCGCGTGATATCTGCCTGATCCCTGCCTCTGCGCACGGCACGAACGCGGCATCAGCCGTGCTCGCGGGCATGCGCGTCGTGGTGGTGAAGAACACCGATGACGGCCACATCGACATGGTCGATCTCGATGCGAAGCTCGCTGCGCACGGCGAGGAACTCTCGGCGATCATGCTCACCTACCCCTCGACCTACGGGGTCTACGACGCGGATGTGCGCGAGGTCTGCGACAAGGTGCACGCCGCAGGTGGGCAGGTCTACATCGACGGTGCGAATATGAACGCGCTCGTCGGGCTCGCGCAGCCCGGTAAGTTCGGCGGCGATGTGTCGCACCTGAACCTGCACAAGACGTTCGCCATTCCGCACGGCGGGGGAGGTCCGGGCGTCGGCCCGGTCGCGGTGGCCGAGCACTTGCTGCCGTTCCTGCCGGGCGACCCGACCGGCGATTTCGCGACCGCAGACGGCGGTGTGCCCGTGGTGGCCACTCTGTTCGGCTCGGCCGGAGTGCTGCCGATCTCGTACGCGTACATCGCCATGATGGGTGGCGACGGGCTTACGCTCGCGACCCAGGCGGCATTGCTGTCGGCGAACTACATTGCGTCGCGCCTCGCCGACCACTTCCCAGTGCTCTTTACTGGCAACCAAGGCCTCGTGGCGCACGAGTGCATCCTTGATCTGCGCGAACTCACTGCGAAGTCTGGTGTGACCGCCGAAGACGTGGCGAAGCGACTCATCGACTTTGGGTTCCATGCTCCGACCCTCGCGTTTCCCGTCGCCGGCACGCTGATGGTCGAGCCGACCGAGTCGGAGGATCTCGCCGAGATCGAACGCTTCATCGAGGCCATGATCGCCATTCGCGGGGAGATCGACCGCGTCGTCGCGGGGGAATACTCGCTTGAAGCGTCGCCGCTTCGAAACGCCCCGCACACGGCCACTGCGGTGGTGCAAGACGAGTGGGCGCGTCCGTATTCGCGCGAGCAGGCAGCCTTCCCGGTCGAGCGCCTTCGGCAAGACAAGTACTTCCCGCCCGTCGGGCGCATTGACGGTGCATTTGGCGACCGCAACCTCGTCTGCGCGTGCCCCGCGCCCGAGGCCTTCGAAATCTGACACCGCGCGATCCACATGGCAGTGGATCGCGATGAACGAAAGGCGACCCGATGACCGAGGCGCAGCACACCCCGCAGCAGGCCCCCCAGCAGGCCGCGCAGCGCACCCCACTTCACGCCGAGCACGCGAAACTTGGCTCGACCTTTACTGATTTCGGTGGCTGGGACATGCCGCTGAAGTACGGCTCTGAGCTCGCTGAGCACCGAGCCGTACGCGAGGCTGCGGGACTCTTCGACCTCTCGCATATGGGGGAAATCTGGATCGAGGGTCCGGATGCTGTGGCGTTTCTGAACACCGCCCTTGTCGGTGACCTCGGGAAAGTCGCGGTGGGTCGGGCCAAGTACTCGCTCATCTGCGACGAGCGCGGCGGCATCATCGATGATCTCATCACCTACAGGCTTGGCGACCAGCGGTTTTTGGTGGTGCCGAATGCCGGCAACACGCCGGTGGTTGCCGCGGCGTTTGCCGTGCGCGCGAAGGGCTTCGATGTCAGTGTGACCGACGCGTCGCTGAACACGGGCCTGATCGCGGTGCAGGGGCCAGCTTCGGCGAAGATTCTGAGTGAGTTGATCGCCTTGGCTGCTGGTGCAGGCGGCGCTGCGCAGTCGGGCGTTCTTGCTTCCGATGCTCCTTCCGGCGAAGCGGGGAACTCTGACCGCACAGATATTGCGGAACGCATGTTGTCGCTGCGTTACTACGGCTGCACCGAGGCGGCAATTAACGACATTCCTGTAATCATCGCGCGCACCGGCTACACAGGCGAAGACGGCTTCGAATTGTACGTGCCGAATGAGCAGGCCGCCGAATTGTGGACGGCGCTGCTCGCCGCCGGGGAACCGCACGGACTCATCCCGGCCGGGCTCGCCGCGCGCGATTCGCTGCGGCTCGAGGCAGGAATGCCGCTCTATGGCAACGAGCTCAGCCTCGAGGTAACCCCGTTCGAGGCCGGTCTCGGAGCGGTCGTATCGTTCGCGAAGGAGGAAGCCTTCGTTGGGCGCGAAGCGCTCGGTCGGGTCGAGCAGCAAGGTTCCAGACTCGTACTCGTGGGCCTGCGCGGCCTCGGCCGCCGCGCGGGCCGCGGCGGGTACCTAGTGTACCCGCGAGGCACGGGAGCCGCGCGAGACACGGGAGCCGCGTTGGCTGCGGGAGGCCCGGGAACCGAAAAGCGGGCTAGCGTGCAAGCTTCAGGTCACCCGAATGGCGCAGCCTCTGCAGGGGCGACCGCGCCATCAGCGATCGGCCGCATCACCAGTGGGCAGCCGAGCCCCACGCTTGGCACCCCCATCGCGCTCGCCTACGTTGAGCCCGAGTTCGCCGAGGTGGGCACTCCCGTGAACGTTGACCTGCGTGGCAAGCTCGAACCATTCGAGGTCGTCCCACTGCCGTTCTACCGACGTCCCGCATAGGCTCGCGATCCACCCCCGATCTTTGGCTCGGAACGAAGCCACCGTTGTATTCCCGATGTTCAGCCCCGTTTGCCCCGTAACGAAAGAAGAACGACATGAGTAAAGTTCAGTCAGGCCTGAAGTATTCAACCGAACACGAGTGGATCACGGACGGCAGCCCGGTGACGATTGGCATCAGCGCCGTCGCCGCCGACGCGCTCGGAGAGGTCGTCTACGTTGAGCTCCCCGAGGTGGGCGCGCAACTCACCGCAGGTTCCGTGTGCGGCGAGGTGGAATCGACCAAATCGGTCTCCGAACTCTTCGCGCCGGTGTCAGGCGAAGTGGTCGAGGTCAACGAGGCGGCGGTCGCGGATCCCGCGGTGATCAACTCGGATCCCTACGGTGAGGGATGGCTGTTTCGCGTCGCTGTCACCGAAGAGGGTCTGTTGCTCTCACCTGAGGAATACGCCGCTGCAAACGACGCGGAGCTGTCGGCCTGAGCTTGACGCGGGCGCGCCCGCATCGGCTTGAGTGGACCATCGCGCAGGGTGCGCAGGCCGTGAACCCCGCGAGCACGTCCACTCGGCTGCGCGATGATCCGTGAATTTCTCTGGGGTGGTCACTCACGCAGGCTTCGGGTCGCCCAAAGCCCGCGCACGTGACCACCCGGCGAAGAAATGCTGGGCACGCCGCCGCGAACGAGGCGGAGCTCTACCCCGCAGCGCTCCTCAAGCTGCGAGCGCTAGCCTGATCGGGTGCAAGACGTGCTGCTGTACCTCCTGGGCATCCTCATCATCGTGATCGGGCTCGCCGTGTCAATTGGCCTGCATGAAATCGGGCATCTGGTGCCCGCGAAGCTGTTTGGCGTCAAAGTCACCCAGTACATGATCGGTTTCGGCAGGACCCTGTGGTCGCGTCGCCGCGGCGAGACCGAATACGGCGTGAAAGCTCTCCCGCTCGGGGGTTACGTCGCCATGACCGGCATGTACCCGCCCGAGAAAGCCGGCGGCGACGCGCGCGCCTCAAGCACTGGGTTCTTCGACACCATGGTGCAGGAAGGCCGGGAGGCCAGCGCCGAGAGCATTGCCGAGGGCGAGGATCATCGCACGTTTTATCGGCTTGCCGTGTGGAAAAAGATCGTGATCATGCTGGGCGGGCCGGTCATGAACCTTCTGCTGGCATTCTTGTTCTTCGGCATCGTGCTCATGGGGTTCGGTGTTGCGCAAAACACGACGACGCTCGGTGCGGTGAGTCAGTGCCTGATTCCAGCCTCAAGCACCGCGGTCGAGTGCACACCGGCGGATCCCGCGGCTCCCGCCGCGGCTGCGGGCCTCAAGCCTGGCGACCGGGTGATTGCCATCGGCAACACCGAAATCGCAAGCTGGGAGCAGTTTCGCGACATCGTGAGCGAGGCCCCCGGTCAGTCCCTCCGCGTCACGGTCGAGCGGGGTGGCGCCGAGCAAACCGTGACACTGACCCCCGCCCCAAACGAGCGGCTGGCGACTGACGAGCGCGGTCAGATTCTGGAGGATGCAAGCGGCGAGCCCGTGGTGGAGACCGTCGGCATGGTCGGTGTCTCCCCAACGGCGGAGTTAGTGCGGCAACCGGTCACCGAGGTCCCCGTCTTTGTTGGCGAGAACATCGCGAGCGTCGCCCAGATCATCATTGGGCTGCCGCAGCGCATGGTCGACGTCTGGAACGCGGCATTCGGCACCGAGGAGCGCGACCCGAACGGCCCGATCAGCGTTGTGGGCGTCGGCAGGCTTGCCGGCGAGGTCGTGAGCATGGACGAGGCGCCGGTCGCCGCTCGCGCACAGACGATGTTTGGGTTGCTTGGCTCACTCAATGTCGCCCTCTTCGTGTTCAACCTGGTGCCGCTCATGCCGCTCGACGGCGGACACATTGCCGGGGCGCTGTACGAGGGCGCAAAGCGAGGGCTCGCACAGCTGTTCCGTAGGCCTGACCCTGGCCCGGTCGACACCGCGAAAATGGCGCCCGTCACGTTCGCCGTTGTCATCGTGCTCGGGGCAATGAGCCTGCTGCTGATATACGCCGACCTAGTCAAGCCGATCTCACTGTTCGGATGACCGTTCCACAGGGTGATAGGCGCGAACCCTGGTATTAGTATCCCGGTGCCGCCGGCAGCCCGAAATACTCTTCGAGGTTGATGATGCCTTTGGCGCGCATGTCGGTCGCAATTTCAACACCGACGTAGCGGAAATGCCAGGGCTCGTAGATGTAGCCCACCACCGGCTGTTGGCCGTTGTCGTAGCGCAGAATGAACCCGAACTGGTACGCGTTTTCGCGCAGCCACAGGCCCGTTGCCGTCTCCCCGAAACACGACATGAAAGCGCAGCCTGAGCCATCGTCCAGGTCTGCGGCGAGCCCCGTCTGATGCTCGGAATGGCCTGGCCTCGCCGAATAGGTTTCCGCCGCGGCGACCCCGTCGCGGGCAGCATAATTGTTGAACAGGCTGGTTTGCAGCCAGTAGTCGCGGTACGCGCTGGTGATGATGAACGGCACTCCAGCAGCCGTCGCAGACTGATACATCTGCTGCAGAGCGCTCGCCGCCTCAGCGCGCAGCGGCTGACCGTTCGTGTTGGGGATGCCTTGCGGCATGACGAGGTCGGCAGGGCCCCACTCGGCGGGCTGAAGCGGACGCTGCTTATTCACTACGACCGTGATGGAGTTCGGGTCGTCGAGGTTGGGCTGGGGTGCGGGAGCTGGTGCGGGCGCGGGCTCGGGCGTCGGCTCGGGCGCTGACGTTGGCTCGGTGGTGGGCTCGGGCATCGGGGCGGGTGCTGATCTCACGGGTGGATCAGGCGTCTCGGTTGCCTCCTCCGCGCGCTGTTCATTCGCGGCCACGGCCCACGCGGCCGCGCCGCCCGCGAGCGCGGCCGTCAGAGCCAACGCAGCTGCGATGAGTGCGCGTCGCCTTCTTGCGAGCCGGCGCGCGGGGCGACGACGGAGGGTATCCTCCGGCAGATCATCGGGCGTGGGTGCGGGGGAAGCGGTGTGCTGCATGCGTGCCAGTTCTGACAGGTCTTCGGGGGGAGGTGCCGTCATATCCCGTTCTCCGTGAGGCGTCTGGTGTCAGTTTGATCCTATGTCAGGAGGCTGATTCCAAGGTCGTGATGATGTGGCGACGCTAGACTCGGTCCCGTGGCTGCAATCAATTTGGGAATGCCGAAAGTACCTGAGGTCCTAGCTCCGCGACGAAAGACGCGAGAGATCAAGGTCGGCTCGGTGATGGTGGGCGGAAATGCGCCGGTGTCGGTGCAGTCGATGACTACGACTCCGACGACCGATATCAACGCGACTCTGCAGCAGATCGCTGAGCTCACAGCCTCGGGCTGTGACATCGTGCGCGTCGCGTGCCCGAGCCGCGACGATGCCGAAGCGCTGCCGATCATCGCCATGAAGAGCCAGATTCCGGTCATCGCAGACATACATTTCCAACCGAATTACGTTTTCGCTGCGATCGATGCGGGCTGCGCCGCCGTTCGCGTGAACCCGGGCAACATCCGCAAATTTGATGATCAGATCGGCGAGATCGCGCGCCGGGCAAAGGCCGCGGGTGTGTCGATCCGCATCGGAGTAAACGCGGGTTCGCTCGACCCTCGCCTGCTTGAGAAGTATGGGAAGGCAACCCCGGAGGCGCTCGTAGAGAGCGCCGTGTGGGAAGCATCGCTTTTCGAAGAGCACGACTTTCACGATTTCAAGATTTCGGTGAAGCATAACGACCCGATCGTGATGGTCAAGGCCTACCGGCAGCTCGCCGAACGCGGAGACTGGCCGCTGCACCTCGGAGTGACCGAGGCGGGGCCGGCGTTCCAGGGCACCATCAAGAGTGCGACCGCTTTTGGAATCCTGCTGTCCGAGGGCATCGGCGACACTATTCGAGTCTCGCTCTCCGCGCCCCCGGTCGAGGAAGTCAAGGTTGGCTTGCAGATCTTGCAGTCCCTGAATCTTCGCGAACGCAAGCTGGAAATCGTGTCGTGCCCCTCGTGTGGGCGCGCGCAGGTTGACGTGTACACGCTGGCCGAGAATGTCACGAAGGGTCTCGAGGGCATGAGCGTGCCGTTGCGCGTGGCTGTTATGGGCTGCGTTGTGAATGGTCCGGGTGAGGCCCGTGAAGCCGATCTCGGAGTCGCATCAGGCAACGGCAAAGGCCAGATCTTCGTGAAGGGCGAGGTCATCAAGACCGTGCCTGAGAGCGAGATCGTGCAAACACTCATTGAAGAGGCCAACCGTATTGCGGCATCAATGCCTGCGAGCGAAACCGGCACCCCCGAGGTGGTCACCGTCTCGTGAGTGATGTCGGCGTGCACGCGCCGAAGGGCGCGCCAGATCCCGAGTTGAGTGCGGCGCTCGCCACTTTGCTCGACGAGGCTGGCGTGACTGCTCATAGAACGCTGGTGAAGAGGATCCTCACGACCGGAGTCGGGCTGGGGCTTGACGACACCGAGCGGCTTGACCTCAAGATTTCCGCAGCCGCGCTCGAGGAAATGCGTGACGCGTTCCAGCTCTTTGCGGCGCATCGTGGTGTACCGAAGGTCACAATATTCGGCTCCGCGCGCACGCAAAGGCACGATCCGCTCTTCGAACAAGCTGAGGCCGCGGCACGGGGACTGGCTGATCGTGGCTGGATGGTGGTCACAGGCGCGGGGCCAGGCATCATGGAGGCCGCTACCATCGGCGCCGGACCCGAGCGTTCGCTCGGAGTATCCATCCGCTTGCCCTTCGAAGAGAAGCCCAACACGGTAGCCGCCCACGACGGGCGACACGTGTCGATGAAGTACTTTTTCACGCGCAAGCTGATGCTCGTGAAGGAGTCTCGCGGGTTCGTATGTCTGCCCGGTGGCTACGGCACCATGGATGAGACGTTCGAACTGTTGACCCTGCAGCAGACCGGCAAGATGGTGCCGGTGCCGATCGTGTTGCTCGATCGGCCAGGAGGGACGTTCTGGAGCGGTTTCGAGCGGTTTGCGCTTGAGCAGCTTGAGGGCAGCGGTGTGATCTCGCCAGGAGACCTTGATCGAGTACTCATCACCGACTCGGTGGAGGAAGCCGTCGCTGAGGTGACGGGCTTCTGGCGTAACTACGATTCGCTGCGTTGGGACGGGGAGCGCCTGGTCATGCGGCTCCGGGAGCGCCCGAGCGACCATGAGCTTGACGCGCTAAACCAGCAGTTCATGGGAATTCTCGAATCCGGACGCATCGAACGCGCCGATCCACTGCCTGCGGAGGTCAGAGACAACGACCGGCTCCACCTCGCGCGAGTGGTGCTCGTGCCTCAGCAGCGCGCCGTTGGCGAACTGCATCGTCTTGTGCGTGCGCTGAACGCATTCGAGTCGGCCCCCAAAACCGAGGCCTTCCCCGGCGACGAGTTGCAGCGGAGCGACCCCGACGATCTTGCAGAGCCTGGCCTGCCACAAGATCCTCTCGACGACTAGAGCTCGATCTTCTTTGATCCTGCGCGGCACTTGAAGTCGCGCTCACCGGCGCGCCCGTCGCACTCGCTACGCTGGTAAGTATGCGACCAGCGCCTCACGTCTCGACCTGGCACCGCCCCGTTCGCCTCGGCTACCTTGCCGCAGCTCTGCTTACATGCTTGGCTGCTCCCGCCTTTTTTGTCGTTGAAATCGCGTGGCTAGGTTGGGTTCTGCTTTCGGCGGGTCTCGTCGGTGCGTGGATCGCGGAGCGATTCGAGTCCGGAAGGACCGGGGCCAGCACATCGAAGACCCACTCCAGCGAGCTCATGCCGAGGCCGCCATCGCTTCTGCGTGACCTGTCGCTCATTGCGATTGGGCTCGCCATCGTGCGGTCGATTCCTCTTGCCGCCGAGCTTGACAACTGGGCATTCGTGCGATTCACGCTCGCGCTCGGGGGGGCAGTGCTGGTTCCGTACGTCATTTCGCGCTTTATCTATCGTGATCGAGCCACCGGTTTTCCGTGGCGAGGAGGCGGGCCCTGGGGCGTCGTGCACTGGGGGTGGCTCGTCGGGGTGCTCGTGCTCGGCTGGCTGATTTTGCCGTTCTATTTCATCGGATCGGGGGTGTACCAGAACTGGCCGGTGGTCGACTCTCCAGACCTCATTGCGCGTCTCTTCGTAGGAGTGGGCGCCGTGGGCATCTGGGACGAACTTTTCTTCATCTGCACGGTGTTCGCTCTGCTGCGTCGTCATTTTCCCGATTGGCTCGCGAACGGGCTGCAGGCGATCGTATTCGTCTCGTTCCTGTGGGAACTGGGCTACCGTGAATGGGGCCCGGCGCTCACGATTCCGTTTGCGCTCATACAGGGTTGGATCTTCCTGCGCACGCAGTCGCTGGCCTACGTGGTGACCGTGCACCTGCTGTTTGACGCAGTCGTGTTCGCCGTGCTCGTGCACGCGCACAATCCGGATCTGTTCAATGTGTTCGTGACGGTGCCGTAGCCGCGTTCGAGCGACTGGGGAAGTGATCTAGCTCAGCAGGTGCGCAAGTCTGCGTACCGCGAAGTCGTATCCCTGGATGCCTGCGCCCGCGATAACGAACTCGGCGATCGGGGACACAAACGAGTGATGCCGGAATTCTTCGCGGGCGTGCACGTTACTGAGGTGCACTTCGGCAACCGGGAGAGCCACGCCCGAGAGCGCGTCCCGAAGGGCGATCGAGGTGTGGGTGAGAGCGCCAGGGTTAATCACAATGGCGTCGCAGTCGGTGCGGGCCTCGTGGATCGCGTCGAGAAGCACACCCTCGTGGTTACTGTGTACGGCGCGCACATCAAAGCCGAGTCCGTCGGCAGTGGCCGTGACCAAGTCGACAATGTCTGCAAGAGTGTCGGTGCCGTACACGCCGGGTTCGCGCACGCCGAGGAGGTTGAGGTTTGGCCCGTTCACGAGCAAGATCTTCCGCGTCATGACCCCATGCTACCGATCGCGGAGATTCACACCTCATCCGTCCGCGCCACCCGATTCACCGAATCCTCACGAGCCCACCAATTGGGGCGAACCGACGAGAATCTCGGGGCGGTGAAGAACAGCGCGGCCAGGGTCCACCCTGGATGAGTGCGTTACCCTCGTGAGGTGACAGAGACCCAGCAACAGTTGCCCGCGAAGAGCTTCGACCCGCGTACTTTCCGCGACAAGCCAGTCTCATTCGTCCGTCGCAGCGGCCGGATGACGCCTTCCCAGGAACGTGCCTGGGAAGAACTGGGGCCGCGTTTTCTGCTCGAATTACCCCGGGGCCACGCGGTGACCAGTATCTCTGACGACGCGCGTCTGCACCCCGCAGAGGCCTTCGGTCGCGATGCCCCGCTGATTGTCGAAATCGGTTCAGGTCAGGGCCACGCGATCGTGCACGCGGCGAAGGAGCGCCCCGAGCACAACTTCCTCGCGATTGAGGTATTTCGTGCGGGGCTTGCCCGCACAATTATTCGCGCGGATTGGGCCGAGACCGAGAATCTCAGGCTCGTCGAGGCAAACGCTCCTGAGGTGCTGGATCAGGCGTTGCCCGCGGGGTCAGTAGATGAGCTCTGGGTCTTTTTTCCCGACCCGTGGAAGAAATCGAGACACACGAAGCGTCGCCTGGTGTCGGAGGACTTTGTGCCCACGGCCTGTCGAGCGCTGAGGCCGGGCGGCATTTTGCGGCTCGCTACCGATTGGGAAGACTATGCCCGGCAAATGCGGGAAGTGATGGACGCTGCAGATGGATTCGAGCGCGCATTCGAGGGCGACTGGGCCCCGCGCTTCGAGGGAAGAGTACTCACCGCGTTTGAGGAGAAGGGCGCGCGGGCAGGGCGGGCGATCCGCGATCTCAGCTATCGGAAGATCGGATCAGGGTCACACGCAACGCATGACTAATTTCGGCTCCAGCCCGGCAATTCTCTGCGTGAACGCGGCGACCACGCAAGGCCCTATTCAACCGATTGCGTAGGCGGCAGCGACAGCGCTTTGGAGCTTGCGCGCGAGCGCGGGAGGGCCGGTGATGAGCAGGGGCTCCCCGGGAAGCGTCTCTTCATCGCGACCAAGGACTTCGGCCCCGGCCTCGCGGGCGATGAGCACTCCAGCGGCGTAGTCCCACGGTTGCAGGCCTCGCTCGTAGTAGGCGTCGAGCCGTGCCGAGGCGATCATACACAGATCGACCGATGCCGATCCCATGCGGCGCAGATCCCGAATCTGGGGGATGATGTGACGCGCGACGTCGGCCTGCTCGGTTCGACGTTCCCGTGTGTACCCAAAGCCGGTGCCCACGAGGGCGAGGCTGAGATCCGCTTCAGTTGAGACAGTCACCGCTACGCCATCCAGCATGGCTCCGCCGCCTTCGAACGCGGTGAACAGTTCGTCAGTGACCGGAATGTAGACCGCCCCTGCGATTGCGCGCCGTCCGTCATGGGTATTCCCTGACTGTGAGCTTGCCGCCGCACCGTCGGCCACGGTGGCCGCCACGCTCACCCCGTAGGCGGGCAGGCCGTACAGGTAGTTGGTAGTGCCGTCGATTGGGTCGATAACCCAGGTGACACCGGAGGTGCCAGCTAATTCGGCACCTTCTTCCCCAAGGATCCCATCATCGGGACGCGCCGCCAGGATCCCGGCGACTAGGAGCTCTTCGGCCTCGCGATCTGCAGCGGTGACGACATCGGTGAGGCTAGATTTCGTGGCTGCTACATCGACGCCCTGCTCGCGCATCGTCCGGATCCGCACTCCGACGCGTCTCGCGAGCTCACCCGCGAGACGAGCCAATTCGGAGGGATCAACGGGCAGTGCGGGGGAGGGGACGCCAGGCATGACTCCGAGCCTACTCGCGCCGAACCACCCCCGCACAACATAGGGACGGGCCCAGACGACGCTGCCTGGACCCGACCCGCTTGTTGAGGTGCGCTCGCCTATTTGGCGACGACGACCTCGGTCTCATCGAGCGCGTAAGCCTCCTCGCCGTGGATCAAATCGATCCCGCCCTCCTCAACCTCCACTGGTACCCGCAGCCCCGTCGCGAGCTTTACCCCGAGGGCGATGAGCAGCGAAACCAGGAAGCTGTAAGCTGCGACCGCGACGACCGAGATGGTCTGAACGAGCAGCTGCCCGCCGTCGCCGCCGGTGAAGAGGCCGGTGTCGATTGCGAAGAAGCCGAGGTACAGGGTGCCGATGATACCGGCGACTAGGTGCAGGCCGACCACGTCGAGCGAATCGTCAAACCCAAGACGGTACTTCCAGTCGATCGCGATGGCGCTGGCGGCGCCAGCGATTAGGCCGAGGAGCAGACCCCAGATCGGCGACACGTTCGCGCAGGCCGGGGTAATGGCCACGAGACCGGCTACAGCGCCCGAAGCTGCGCCGACGACGCCCGGTTTGCGACCGCGGGCCGCGTCTGTGAGGAGCCAGCCGATGATGCCCGCTGCCGGGGCGGCGATCGTGTTCACCACGATGAGCCCGACCTGCACGTCGTCGCCAGCAGTGCCGGCGTTAAACCCGATCCACCCAAACCACAGAAGCGCTGCGCCGATGGTCACCAGTGGCACACTGTGGGGGCGGTGTGAGCCGCGGGCGAACCCCACACGCTTGCCTGCGACCAACGCCAGTGCCAGTGCGGCGGCGCCCGCGTTGATGTGCACGGCCGTGCCACCCGCCCAGTCGATGACCTCCGCGGTGCCGAGCGTGGTGCCGAGGGTTTGGATCCACCCGCCGCCCCAGACCCACGCGGCGACCGGGAAGTAGACGAGTGCGGCCCAGAAGCCAGCGAAGAGAACCCACGAGCCCAGGCCGACGCGGTCGGCGATCGCCCCCGAGATGAGCGCGGTGCTGATCATCGCGAAGGTGACTCCGAAGCCTGCGCCCACGAAGCCGGCCGGGTCAGTCGAGATCAGGCCGAAATCCTTCAGCGGATCGCCTGCCCAGATCGGCGCCTCTCCCTCGGCGAAGTAGGTCATGCTGTACCCGAAGATGATCCAGAGGATCCCGACCACGCCCATTGCGCTGAGGCTGAACAGCATCATGTTGACAACGGATCGTACTCGAACCAGCCCACCATAGAACAGGGCCAAGCCCGGCGTCATCAGCAGCACCAGTGCGGTACTGGTAACCATCCAAACGGCATCTGGAGTCATTTCTGCCGCCTTTCTCCGACAAGCTGCCGGGGTTGAGAGTTCCTGTGCAGTCAGTTTGCGCGCCGGGTGTTTCGACAGCGTTTCGAGCCAGTTGCCCCGGCGTAACCGTTTTCGAACAGCTTTGCGCGTGACATTTGGAGGCGGCAGGGGCGGATCGCGCGGACGTCGTGCCGATCCACCGCGCATCGACGGTGCAAGTGCTGGTAGGCTGTACAGGTTGCCGTCAGAACGGCCGCGGATTGAGAGAGCCACAACAGTCGGTTGTTGGCGCCGCGCAACAAACGAATGGGAGTACCTATGTCATTGAACGCAGAGGTCAAGAAGGCCATCATCGATGAGTACGCAACCAAGCCCGGTGACACCGGATCTCCCGAGGTGCAGGTGGCCATGCTCACCCAGCGCATCAAAGATCTGACCGAGCACCTGAAAGAGCACAAGCACGACCACCACTCGCGTCGTGGCCTGCTGCTCCTCGTGGGTCAGCGTCGTCGCCTGCTCGGATACCTGTCGCAGGTCGACATCACCCGCTACCGTACGCTCATCGAGCGTCTGGGTCTGCGCCGCTAGTCGCGCTCCAGCGTTTACTTTCAGCGCCCCTCTCCTTCGGGAGGGGGGCGCTGTTGCGTGCGGACAGGTGCCAGCGTCGGGGCGTACTCGGGTCGTACTTGCTGCGCACGCGCTGCGTACGCGGGGGTTACGCGCTCGGGGCGTAATTGCTGTGCACTCGCTGCGCACTCGGTGTGGAGTCGCGGCTTTCTCCCTGCTTCATCTCCACTTTTCTCGGTGCCCACTCGCTGCGCTTTCCCCAAATTGAGGTTCTGGACACCCCCGGGCATCAATTTGGGGAAAGCGCGGCGAGGCAGGAACCTGAAGCATCGGGGCGTGTTGCCTCAAATTGAGGTTCGCAGCGCTCGGGAACTTCAACTCAGGAAAAGGCGAAGGGGCCCGCCTCGCGTGAGCGAGACGAGCCCCTGTGGCACCGCAGATCAGACTAGATCTTCGAAGATGCGTCTTTCAGTACGCTGCGGAGAATGCCGCCGATTTCCGCAAACTCTGCCGGACCGATCGTCAGCGGCGGAGCGAGCTGGATCACAGGGTCTCCCCGGTCGTCAGCGCGGCAGTACAGGCCAGCCTCCCACAGTGCGGGGGAGAGGTAGTCGCGGAGGAGGCGATCCGACTCCTCCGCATTGAAGGTCTCCTTCGTGGCCTTGTCTTTGACGAGTTCAATTCCGAAGAAGTAGCCCTCACCGCGCACGTCACCGACGATATCGATATCGAGCAGCTTCTCGAGCTCGGAGCGGAACAGCGGGCTGTTCTCGCGCACGCGACCATTGAGGTCTTCTTCCTCAAAGATGTCGAAGTTTGCCAGCGCCGCAGCAGCCGCCGCGGGATGGCCCGCAAAGGTGAAGCCGTGGTAGAAGGTATTCTCCACCGAGTTGAATGGCTCGGACACCTTGTCGCTAACGATCATCGCGCCCAGTGGCACGTAGCCCGAGGTGATGCCCTTGGCGGAAGTGATGATGTCTGGCTCGTACCCGAGCGCCTTCGATGCGAAGAAGTCGCCGATACGACCATAAGCGCAGATCACTTCATCGCTGACCAGAAGCACATCGTACTGATCGCAGATTTCGCGCACGCGCTTGAAGTAGCCGGGGGGAGGCGGGAAACATCCACCCGAGTTCTGCACGGGCTCAAGGAAGACGGCCGCAACGGTGTCTTCGCCCTCAAAAAGGATCGCCTCTTCGATGCGGTTTGCCGCCCACAGGCCAAACGCCTCGATGTCGTCAGAAGGCGCACCCATCTCGGCTGCACGGTAGAAGTTGGTGTTGGGTACCCGGTGACCGCCGGGGGTAAGAGGCTCGTAGAACTTCTTCATGTCGGGGATGCCGGTGATCGCCAACGCGCCCTGTGGGGTGCCGTGATAAGCGACGGCACGCGAGATCACCTTGTGCTTCATCGGCTTGCCCTGGATCTTCCAGAAGTGCTTGGCCAGCTTAAATGCTGACTCGACGGCTTCGCCGCCGCCCGTGGTGAAGAACACCTTGTTCATTTGACCGGGAGCGTAACCCGAGAGACGCTCGGCTAGCTCAACGGCGGCCGGGTGAGCGTAGGACCACAGCGGCATGAAATCAAGCTGCTTCATCTGCTTGGCTGCGGCCTCAACGATGCGGTCGCGGCCGTGGCCTGCATTCACCACGAACAAGCCTGAAAGGCCATCGAAGTACTTCTTGCCCGCAGCGTCGTAGATATGGTGACCTTCGGCGCGCGTCACGACGGGAATACCGTCGTTCATCACCTTGCGGTTCGTGAAGTGAGGCCAGAGGTGTTGTTTGGCGCTCGCCTGAAGGGCCGAGGAATCGGCCTGGGCTGTTGGATCGTATGACATGACTATCGTGTTCCCCAGTCGTATTTCTGTTTCTTCAGTTGGAGGTAGACGAACGTCTCGGTTGTTGAGACTCCGTCCAGGGCCCGGATCTTGTGATTCAGGAGTTCAATGAGCGCGTCATCGTCTTCACAGACGACTTCGGCAAGGATGTCAAACGAGCCTGCGCTGAGCACTACGTAGTCAACCTCGGGCATCTCGGAAAGCATGTCAGCCACGGCTCGAGTGTCACCCGAGACTCGGATTCCCAGCATTGCCTGACGACTAAAACCGAGCCGCATCGGGTCAGTGACCGCAACGATCTGCATAACTCCGGCTTCAGTAAGTTTCTGTACTCGCTGACGCACGGCAGCCTCGCTCAGGCCCACAGCCTTGCCAATCTCAGCGTACGAACGACGGCCATCGAGCTGCAGCTGCTCGATGATCGCTTTCGAGGTCGCGTCGAGCGCGACGTTAGTTCGTTTGGTGCCCACACCACTGATCTTGACACCTTCATCACAAAAATGCAAAGGAATTCGAAGAGTTGACGCGCCTACCCAGCTGATTTTCGAAGTTAACCGATGGTTTTGCGGACGATTTCATCTAGGTTTGTGTGACAGTGTCAACCGCAGATGCGCTCGGCGCTATCGGGGGTCTGGTTCGCCCTGGAGCGACTGTCGCCCACTCGGCGCTCGATGACATGAAGCACGCTCTGAACCGGCCCGGAGGGCTCCTGCCGTCGTGTTCCTGGCCAGGGTGCACCTGCCTCGAGCTGCGACGAATTTCACCTCCAAAGCCCCGATCCGCAACTGAATTCGTAGCGCGAGTTTCAACTGTGTAACTGTTCCGTGAAGAATCTTCAGATTTGGGTGCGGTGAGGTTGTCTCATAGGGCTTACCTGTGACATTCTCTGATTACCGATCCCGGCGAGGATGCCATTGGCGCCTTGATCGGGATGCACTAGCTGTAAACGAGTCAAGGAGTCCCCTCGTGGTACGTCGAATTCCCCAAGACCCAATCGTCCGAGATCTGGTCAACATGGTTCGCCAGTCCCAGTTCAACCGTCGCGCACTGCTGCGCGGCGGTGCTGTTGGTGCCGCGGGTGCCGGAGCATTGGCCCTCAGCGCCTGTGCCGGCGGGGGCGGTGCAGGCGTAGAGCAGGGTGACGGCTCCGCGGGCTCAATTGTCTGGGGCAACTGGACCTACTATCTCGACTACAACGAAGAGACTGGCACGTGGCCGACACTCGACGCGTTTATGGCCCAGTCAAACGTCGAAGTTGAGTACATCGAAGACATCGACGACAACAACACTTTCTACGGCAAGATCAAGGATCAACTCGCGCTCGACCAGTTCACCGGGTATGACACCATCACTCTCACCGACTGGATGAACGGTCGATTGATTCAGGATGGGCAGATCCAGGAGCTCGACGCGGCGAACATGCCGAACACGAAGAACCTGCTGCCGTCTCTGCTCAATAGTCTCGACCTCGATCCTGGCCGAAAGTTCACGATGCCCTGGCAGGCTCCTGCTTCGGGATTCGTGTGGAACACCGAAGCGGTGCCGAACGGCATTAAGACGCTCGACGATTTCCTGCGCCCGGAGCTCAAGGGTAAAGTCGGCGTGCTCACGGAGATGCGCGACACGATGGGCATCATCATGGCGGCCCAGGGTGTGGATGTGGCCGGTACCTGGGGTGACGCGGAATTCGATGCCGCGCTGGAGTGGCTCGACACCGCGATTCAGAGCGGCCAGATTGCGCAGATCAAGGGCAACTCTTATACGCAAGACCTCGAGCAGGACGTGACGCTTGCGGCAATCGCGTGGACGGGTGACATCGCGATCCTGAACGCGGAGCAGGGTGAACGGTGGACGCTGGAGGTGCCCGAGTCGGGTGGCATGATCACGGCCGATTCGTTCACCGTTCCGAACGGTACTAGCGCCGAGAACAAGGCCCTCGTCGAGGAACTCATCAATTATTACTACGAGCCTGAAGTCGCAGCGGAAGTCGCCGACTACGTGTGGTTCGTGACCCCGGTGGTGGGTGCTCAGGAGGCGATGGAGCAGGTGAACCCTGAGCAGGTGAATAATCCGCTGATCTTCCCGGACGACGAGATGAACGCCCGACTGAAGGGTTTCCGCACGCTCACCCCACAGGAAGACAAGAAATTCACCAGCGATTTTAACAAGGTACTGGGGCTCTAGATATGGCAGACGTACAGGCCTTCGCCGAGGCGGGGGCTGACCTTGAGTTGGTCGGAATTCAGAAGCGATTTCCGGGGTTCACCGCCATCGAACGCCTCGATCTGAAAATCCCTGCGGGCTCGTTCTTCGCCCTGTTGGGACCGTCGGGCTGCGGGAAGACGACGACATTGCGCCTCGTGGCAGGCTTGGAGGATCCGAGCGCTGGCAAGATCCTGATCGGTGGGAATGATGTGACAGATCTGAAGCCCCACAAGCGACAGGTCAACACGGTGTTTCAGTCCTACGCACTGTTCCCTCACATGTCAATTCTCGAGAACGTAGCGTTCGGCCTGCGCCGCCGTAAAGTTGCTGATCCGCTTGAGAAGGCGCATGAAGCGCTCGCGCTGGTCGAGCTCGATCATGTATCGGATCGCAAGCCGGCGCAGCTGTCTGGCGGGCAGCAGCAGCGCGTCGCGCTGGCCCGAGCTGTGGTCAACCGGCCCGCCCTTCTTCTGCTCGACGAGCCGCTCGGAGCGCTCGACCTGAAGCTGCGTCGGCAGATGCAGCAGGAGCTCAAGCAGATTCAACAGGAGGTCGGACTCACGTTCCTGCATGTGACCCACGATCAGGAGGAGGCCATGACAATGGCCGACACCGTGGCCGTGATGAACAAGGGGCGCATCGAGCAGATGGGGGCTCCCGCAGAGCTCTATGAGCTTCCCCGAACCGTCTTCGTCGCAAACTTCCTTGGTCAGTCAAATCTTTTCGAGGTACAGGTGGTGGGTGGGACTGATCAGGTGCTCCACACCGATCTGAACGGTCACCGCATCACGGTGCCTCGCGACCGCAGCGCTCGAGACAGCGGATCGATCACGGTGGGCGTGCGCCCGGAGAAGATGCGGTTGCATACGCAGGCGCCTATCGAGGATGCCGCAGTCAATGTGATCGGCCCTGGGCGCATCACTGATGTCTCCTTTACCGGCGTCAGCACGCAGTATTCGGTGCAGGCACCTGAATTTGGTGAGGTGCAGGTCTTCGCGCAGAACGTTGAGGCGGGCCCGGCTGCTCACCTGGGCGAGACGGTATGGCTCAGCTGGTTGGCGGAACATACGTTCGGACTCGCGGATGACCGACTTGATACTGGAGCCCTGAACGGCGACTTCTCGACGCGGGCCATCGCCACCCGGGCAAGTCTCGCGGAGTAGGGGGAAGCCATGGCTTTTACCGCTTTTGCCGGGAACGCGTCGGCTATCGAGCAGGCGCCGCGCAAGCGCTCGTGGACGGCGCTTGTGTTGCTCGCACCAGGCATCGCCTACATGGCATTGTTCTTCGTCGCGCCCTTCATTCAACTGATTTTTACATCGCTGCAAATGGCGCCAGAGAATGCGGGGATCGGCGAGTACGTCACCGCCTTCCAGATCTCCAATTACGCTGTGGCGATTGCCGAGTACTGGCCGCATATCATGCGGTCGTTTGTCTACGCACTCGTCGCCACTGTTGCCGGATTACTTATCAGCTATCCGCTGGCCTATCTGATCGGTGTGAAACTACGTCCATTTCCGATGCTGCAAGGGCTCGCACTCATCCTCGTGATTGCACCCTTCTTCATCAGCTTCTTGCTGCGCACTCTCGCGTGGAAGCAAATTCTGCCCTCCGAGCTCATAGGTACCGATTTCTCGGTTATCTTTGGCCTGACCTATAACTTCATACCGTTTATGACGCTCCCAATTTTCGCGTCACTGCAATCGCTCGACTTGCGGATGCTGGAAGCGGGTTCCGACCTATATGCATCGCCTGTGACCACGTTTTTCAAGGTCACACTGCCGCTGTCAATGACAGGGGTCGTGGCGGGAACGCTGCTCAGCTTCATCCCCATGTCGGGCGATTACATTAACGCCTCGCGTGAGTTCCTCGGTGGCACTGGAACGGCGATGATCGGTAACGTCATCGAATCGAACTTCCTGTCGTCCCAGAACTATCCGATGGCCGCGACCCTCTCGGTGATCCTGATGGCGATCATCTTGGTCATCGTCGCGACTTACGTTCGCAAGAGCGGAACGGAGGACCTGCTGTGAGAAACTTCAGCCTGGGCAAAGCGTTCGTTCCGACGGTGGGTATCATCGCCCTCATCTACCTACTGTTGCCCATTTTCTGGGTCATCGTGTTCTCGTTCAACGACGCAGGCCGCAACAACATCACGTGGCGGGGGTTCACTCTCGACAACTGGATGAACCCGTGTGGCGCGCCCAACGTCTGCCAAGCGTTCGGCAACAGCGTGCTGGTGGGCGTCGTTGCGACGATCGCCGCGACCGTGCTGGGGACCATGATCGCGATCGCGCTCGTGCGTTACAAGTTCAAAGGTCGCTCGACGGTCAGCTTGCTGCTCTTCACTCCTATGGCCACCCCCGAGGTCGTCCTGGGTGCTGGTCTCGCGGCGCAGTTCCTTCTTGCGGGTGTCGAGAAGGGCATTGGCACGATTATTCTTGCCCACACGATGTTCTGCGTCTCCTATGTCGTCGTGGCCGTCAAGGCGCGCGTCGCGGGTCTTGACCCGGCGATCGAAGAGGCGGGCCGCGACCTCTACGGGTCGCCTGGCCAGGTGTTCTGGCGCATCACCCTCCCGATGCTCATGCCCGGCATTATCGGTGCGGCGCTCTTGAGTTTCGCATTGTCGTTCGATGATTTCATCATCACGAACTTCAACTCGGGCACAGTGAGCACTTTCCCGAAGTTCATCTACACGTCGGCGCTTCGCGGTGTGCCCGCGCAGGCGAACGTGCTCGCCGCAATGGTGTTCATCACCGCGATCATCCTGGTTATCGCGGTGCAGATGTCGCGCATCAACCGAGCTAAGCGACTCGCGAAGGCCGCGTAGCGCCTCCACAGTGGATCGGCCCTCTGCCCTGGCGGCGCTGGAGCTGGGGCCGATCCACTGTGGCCGACACGCGCCTCGCGGCGACGCGGGAAGGTAGGCTTGCAAGATCATGTTTGATCTCGATCTCGGTAGCCGTATCCGCGCGGTGCGCTCTACCTACGCTGACATTGCCGCTGTCATGGACCTGCCGAAACTGGAACGCGAAATCGGCGAACTTGAGGCGCAAGCCGCCGAGCCCGGTCTGTGGAATGACCAGGAGGAGGCGCAACGCGTCACCAGCGGACTCAGCCATAGCAAGGCGCGCGTCGCGAAGCTCCGCGGGGTGCAAGACCGGCTCGACGATCTTGAGGTGCTCATTGAGCTCGCCCAAGAGGTTGATGATGAAGACTCGGCCAGTGAGGCGAAGAGCGAGTTAGCCGCCATCGAGGCGCTCGTTGGTGAGCTTGAGGTCCAGACGATGCTTTCGGGCGAGTACGACGACAACCCTGCAGTCGTCACGATTCGCTCGGGCGCCGGAGGCGTCGACGCCGCTGACTTCGCCGAGATGCTGCAGCGCATGTACCTGCGCTGGGCGGAAAAACATGGGTATCGCGTGCAGGTCATGGAGACGAGCTACGCGGAGGAGGCCGGTATCAAGTCGACCACCTTCGAGGTCGATGCCCCCTATGCGTTTGGCACTCTCTCGGTGGAAGCCGGCACGCACCGCCTCGTGCGGATGAGTCCGTTTGGTGCCGCAGGCAAGAGGCAAACGAGCTTTGCCGCCGTCGAGGTGATTCCGTTGATGCCCGAGGCGGTTGAGGTTGAGATTCCCGAGGGAGACCTCCGCATTGATGTCTATCGATCGAGCGGTCCTGGCGGTCAGTCGGTAAACACTACCGACTCCGCGGTGCGTATCACCCACATTCCGACCGGCACCGTTGTGTCGATGCAGAACGAGAAGAGCCAGATACAGAACAGGGCAGCGGGCATGCGGGTGCTGCAGTCCCGGCTGCTGCTGCTGCAGCGCGAGGAAGAAGCGGCGAAGAAGAAAGAACTTGCGGGCACCATCACAGCGAGCTGGGGAGACCAGATGCGCAGCTACGTGCTCGCTCCTTATCAAATGGTCAAGGATCTGCGCACCGAGCACGAGGTGAATAACCCGCAGGCAGTGTTCGACGGCGACATTGATGGTTTCATCGCCGCGGGCATTCGGTGGCGCTCTCTGAGCAAAGCTTCCTGATACCTGCCCGCTTCTCCGCGAGTCGCAGGTGAGGAGGCCCGCGCTCGGCGTAGGGTCGATCCGTCATGATCCTCTTTGAGAACGTCAGTAAGAAGTACCGGGGCATTCAGCGCCCGGCGCTCGACAGTGTCAATCTTCGCGTCGACCGCGGGGAATTCGTCTTTATTGTGGGGGCCTCCGGCTCCGGCAAATCGAGCTGCCTGAGGCTCATCCTGCGCGAGGAGCAGCCGTCAGGCGGCAGCATCCACGTACTGGGCCACGACCTCAGCAAGATTTCGAGCCGCAAGGTGCCCTACTTCAGGCGCAACCTCGGCGTGGTCTTCCAAGACTTCCGGCTGCTCGCCAACAAGACCGTGTACGACAACGTCGCCTTTTCTCTGCAGGTCATCGGGAAATCTCGAGGCTTCATTCAGGAGGCCGTGCCGGACACGCTGAAGATGGTGGGCCTCGAGGGCAAATTCAAGCGTTTCCCGCACGAGCTGTCGGGTGGTGAGCAACAGCGTGTTGCGATCGCTCGTGCAATCGTTAACAAGCCTGCGATATTGCTCGCGGACGAGCCGACCGGCAACCTTGACCCCGCAACGAGCCTCGGGATCATGCAGTTGCTTCGCGCGATTAACGCGGCGGGCACCACGGTCGTCATGGCCACACACGAGGCCACCTTCGTCGACATCATGCGGCAGCGGGTGGTTGAACTTTCACAGGGTGTCGTTGTGCGCGACGAGCAGAGCGGCGGGTACGGCGAAACTGCGTCGATCCCGCTTGCGGACCTGACCGCGGCTGGCGCGCAGGTGCTGCGCGCCAGCGAAGAGGTCGTTCGCCAGACGCTTGCGCCCGAGGCGGAGAGCGACTTACAGGCCGCCCCTCCCGTTGCTGCTGTGCCTGTGGTCACAGAGCCTTCGACGCCGACTCCGGCAGAGCCAGCCTCGAGCAACCCCGCGTTGGTGAGGCCAGAATTCACGGCCCGGGTGCAGCCCGGGGAGGCGTTGACTCTGCCCGAGGCTGACGATGACCTCGATCGCACAGTTCGCGCCTCACGGACTCCTGGATCCCGAATCCCGGCCTTCCTGGAACCCGGAGATGAAATTGACCCGGTGCGTCTCGCCGAGCGCGGCGGGCTCGCCGAACGACTGGGGCTGAACGCCCGAGATGACGACGATCAAACAGATGTGGGGCCCGTGCGATGAGGGTGGGGCTAGTGCTTGGCGAGGTCTGGAGCGGACTTCGTCGCAACCTTTCCGTGGTGATATCGGTAGTGCTCGTGACCTTTGTGTCGCTGACCTTCGTGGGTGCTGCGATCCTGATGCAACTGCAGGTACAGCAGATGAAGGCCTTCTGGTACGACCGCGCGCAGGTGGCTGTCTATCTCTGCACGGATTACGACCAAAGCGCGACATGCTCAGGCGAAGATGTCACGCCTGAGCAGATCGCGGCAGTCGAGGACGCGCTGAACTCACCCACTCTGCAGCCGTACATTTCGGAGTACTTCTTCGTGGATCACGACGAGGCTTACGAGGAATTCACCGAGCAGTTCGCTGGCAACCCGATTGTTGACATCACGACCCCCGAGCAACTCAACCAGACGTTCTGGTTGAAGCTCGAGGATCCCTCACGGTCTGCGATCATTCAAGAAACCTTCAGTGGTATTCCCGGGGTGCAGAGCGTCACGGATCAACGCAGTCTGCTTGACCGGATCTTCCTGTTCCTGGGGGTAGCAAGCTACACTGCGATCGCCATCGCCGGTCTGATGTTGGTTGCTGCGATGCTCTTGATCTCGACCACCATCAGGTTGTCTGCCTTCTCGCGTCGCAGAGAGATTGGCATCATGCGGCTCGTGGGCGCTTCCAACCGATTCATACAGACGCCGTTCATTCTTGAGGGCATCATTTCTGCGCTCTTTGGAGCAGTGCTTGCGGGGGTGGCATCCGTCGCCGTCGTGAAGTTCTTTGTGCAAGATTTCCTGGTGATCAATCTGCCATTCACGAGTTACGTCACGGTCGAGCAGTCGCTCATCGTTCCGCCGATCCTGGTGGGCATCGGGGTCGTGCTCTCTGCGATAGCTGCGAAAATTGCGATAAGTAGATACCTCCGCGTATAGCGAGCCAGATCCTTTCACGCGCTCGGCGGTAAGCTGGGGGTTCGTTTAGCGATCCACTGTGCAAAGAAACTGGGGTGTCCGATGCCGAAAGAGGCCGGTCAGAAGCTGATCGCGTCGAACAAGAAGGCGCGGCACGATTACCACATTCTAGACACCTTCGAGGCGGGCATGGTGCTCTCCGGCAGCGAGGTGAAGTCGCTGCGCATGGGGCGCGCGTCGCTGCTCGACGGATACGTGTTCTTTGAAAACGGCGAGGCCTGGCTTGATGCCGTCTATATTCCCGAGTACCTCAACGGGTCCTGGACTAACCACGCGCCGAGGCGCAAGCGCAAGCTTCTGCTGCACCGTCAACAGATCGACAAGCTGTATAGCAAGACGCGGGAGGGCGGTATGACGATCGTGCCGCTACAACTCTACTTTCTGAACGGGCGTGCGAAGGTCGAGATTGCGCTCGCGAAGGGCAAGAAGGAGTATGACAAGCGGCAGACCCTCCGTGAGCGGCAGGATCGGCGTGAGGCAGAGCGAGCAATTTCCTCCCGTAAGCACCTGGGTGAATAGGGTGCGCTTTGCATATGCGAATTCGAGGCTTACACTGATGATTGCAGTATTTAGAAAGTGTGTTCAAATAGCGAACATGTAGCGGTGATCAGCGCCTGACGCCGCTCACAGTGCAGTGAGGAGACAGCGTGCAATTTCACCACCATGGGTATGTATCCGAAGACCCGAGACTTCTGCCCGCCTCGGGTGTCGGTCTGGATCGGCCCGAGGAGCTGCCTGAGGAAATCGACGTGCTCATCGTGGGTTCGGGCCCAGCTGGCATCATTGCCGCGGCGCAGCTGGCGCAGTTCCCCCACGTGGTGACACGCATCATTGAGCGTCGCCCTGGCCGTCTCGTGATCGGTCAGGCCGATGGCATTCAGGCACGCAGCGTGGAGACCTTCCAGGCTTTTGGCTTTGCTCCGCAGATCGTGCAGGAGGCATACCAGATCACTGAGATGGCGTTCTGGAAGCCAGACACGAAAAATCCCGGTTCGATTACTCGCACGGCCATCACGTCGGATGACCCCAACGGCATTAGTGAGTTCCCGCATCTGATTGTGAATCAGGCACGAGTCATTGATTACTTTGCAGAGTATGCCGCGAAGGCACCCGCTCGAAGTAAGGTCGATTACGGGTACGATTTCGTTGGCCTCACCGTGACTGGCGAAGGCGACTACCCGGTGACTGTGACGCTGAAACACACCTCCGGCCCCATGGAGGGGCAGGAGAAGATCGTCCGTGCGAAGTATGTCGTCGGGGCTGACGGTGCCAGATCGGGTGTCCGTCATGCTATTGGCGGCAGCTTGAAGGGTGACCAGTCCTTTCACGCCTGGGGCGTCATGGATGTGCTTGCCGAGACCGACTTCCCAGACATTCGCAAGAAGTGCGCGATTCAGTCTGAAGACGGTGGAAACATTCTGCATATTCCTCGCGAGGGCAACCACCTGTTCCGCATGTATGTCGACCTTGGTGAGGTCGACGAGAACGACAACGGAAAGGTGCGGGAAACCCCGCTCGAGAAGATCGTCGAGCGCGCACAGGCCATTATTCACCCCTACAAGCTCGAGGTGCGCGACGTGGCCTGGAGTAGCGTCTACGAGGTGGCGCACCGCTTGACTGATCGCTTCGACGACGCGGCGACCTCGCCCGATGGCAAACCTCGCGTCTTCCTCCTCGGTGATGCCTGCCACACGCACAGCGCGAAGGCCGGCCAGGGCATGAATGTGTCGATGCAGGACGGCTGGAACCTTGCCTGGAAGCTCGGCTACGTGCTCGAGGGGCGGAGCCCGGAAAGCTTGTTGGAGACCTACAGCGACGAACGTCAGGTCATTGCAAAGAACCTGATTGACTTCGACCGCGAGTGGTCTTCGATGATGGCGAAGCGTCCCGAGGAATTCGCTTCCCCATCTGAACTCGAGGACTTCTACGTGGCCACCGCCGAGTTCCCCGCTGGTTTCATGACGCAGTACGAGCCCGGAGCCCTCATCGCAGAAAATGCGCAGCAGGAGTTGGCCACGGGATATCCTCTCGGCAAGCGCTTTCGGTCTGCAGAGACTGTGCGCGTGTGTGACGCGGTTCCCGTGCAGATTGGGCATCATCACCGCGCAGACGGCCGCTATCGCCTGTACGCGTTCGCCGACGCCGAGCGCACTGCGCTTGATGCCTGGGCCGACTGGATGCTCACGAGCCCCGAGTCGCCGCTGCAGCGCTTCACCCCGCCCGGCGCAGACATTGACAGCGTCTTTGACGTGAAGGTCGTCTACCAGGAGGGACACCGTGAGGCAGAACTCGGTGGAGTGCCACAGCTCTTCTTGCCGAAGGTGGGGCCCTTCCAGCTCGTCGATTACGAGAAGGTGTATGCCGCAGGCTCGGGCGACACCTCGCACGGCACGGGTGAGGATATCTTCGAGAGTCGCGGTATCAGCCGTGACGGTGCGGTGGTGGTCGTTCGTCCCGACCATTATGTCTCGCAGATTCTTCCGCTGACCGCAACGCAGGAGCTGGCTGACTTCTTTGCCGGTTTCCTGACGCAGCGCGCGTAGTTTGACCGCAAAGGGCCGGGTTGATCCACAGTGGATCGGCCCGGCCCTTCTGCATGGTGTTGCGGCTCGGTGGTGACACCGCCAGATGCACGAGGCCCCCGGTATCGGTGACGATACCGGGGGCCTCGTATGGCGAATGGGATCGCCGAACAGCTACTCCGCGAAGCGGAACAGCTTCTTGTTCGCGAATTCCAGCATGCCACCCTTGCCCAGCTCGCGGCCGTATCCCGACTTCTTCACGCCACCGAACGGCACGTCGGCACCCTCCAGGCCAGCGCCGCCGATGAAGACCATGCCCACGTCGAGCTGATTGCCCACACGCTCCGCGCGCTCGAGGTCGTCGCAGATAATGACGGAACCCAGGCCGTAGGGCGAAGAGTTCGCAAGTTCGATTGCCTCTTCATCGCTGGCCACGCGGTAGAGCTGCGCGACCGGTCCGAACAGCTCTTCGCTGTACACGTCCATCGACGGGGTGATGTCGGTGAGCACGGTCGGGGTGTAGACGTTACCCTCGGGCTCGTTGTTACCGACAAGTACCGTGGCGCCCTGGTCGAGAGCGCTCTGCACCTGGGCTGCAAGGGTCTTCGTTGCGGCGTCGCTTGAGAGCGGGCCGAAGTCGTCGCCATAACTCAGGCCACCGATGGCAGCCTTGTACTTCGCGGCGAACTCGTCGTAATACTTGTCGAGCACCACAATGCGCTTTGAACCATTGCAAGCCTGACCGGTGTTCTCCATGCGACCCATCACCGCGTGCTCAACAGCGTGGTCGAGGTTGTCGGTGTCGAGCACGAGGAAGACGTCGGAGCCCCCCAGCTCGAGTACGCACTTCTTCAGAGCGCGGCCAGCCTGCTCACCGACGATGGCGCCAGCCCGCTCGCTGCCGGTGAGGGAGACGCCCTGGATGCGATCGTCGGCAATGATGTCAGAAATCTGCTCGTGCGTTGCGAAGACGTTGACGTAGGCGCCCTCGGGGAAGCCGGCATCACGGAAGATCTTCTCGAGCGCAAGGGCCGACTCGGGGCACTGGTTCGCGTGCTTCAGCACCACAGTGTTGCCGAGGATCATGTTCGGGGCCGCGAAGCGCGCGACCTGGTAGTAGGGGTAGTTCCACGGCATGATGCCGAGGATGACGCCGATGCCCTGGTGACGGATGAAAGACTTCAGTCCGTCTTCCACCTCGATCACCTCGTCGGCGAGCCACTTTTCGGCGTTCTGCGCGAAGGCACCCACGATGGCGCCCGAGAACTCGGCTTCACCGATGGCGTCAGCGAGAGGCTTCCCCATCTCGCGATTAATGATTGCGCCGAGCTCTTCTTTGCGCTCCTCAAACAACTCTGCCGCGCGCTGTGCCAGTGCGGCTCGCTCAGCGACGGTGGTGGTGCGCGCCCACTCGGTATAGGCCTGCTGTGCCGATGCGATGGCCTGCTCAATATCAGCGGCGGTCGCGTCGGGGTAGGAGGCGAGTTCTTCGCCAGTAGCCGGGTTAATGACGGCGTATATGCCCATGAATCATTCACTCCTCAGTGCACTTCATCGTTGACGGGTGCAGCCAGTTTGGCACACCCGGCCAGGCAACTCTACATCAGGTGGGCGTGCCACTCGCGATTCACAAAATCGAACGTTTTCGACAGTGGTAGCCGCCTGGCGCTCCGGAATCCGTTGCGGTTTTTCCTACAGCGGGGGGAGTCGCACCGGCTCGGTGTCGGTGAGGGGGCTGATGTCCTTGCCGCGAAGATCCGGAACCCAGGGCACGGCGATGGCCGCCGTTATTGCGGTTGCAACCAACAACGCAGCCGACACGAGGATCGCTCCGTTCGCGCCCTGCAAGTCGATGGCGACCCCCGCTGCTGCGGAACCCAGCGCGACTCCCACGAGCATCCCGGTACCCACCCATCCGTATGCTTCAGCGGTCTCCGAGAACTTTACGGTGGCGCTCACGATTGCCAGCGACGCCGCAAAAAACGGGGCGATCCCAATACCCCCCAGAAAGAGCACGATGCTCAGCCAGACTGGATTCAGACTGACGAGGCAGAGCACGGTGCCGATTAAGACGATGATGACGCGCCAGAACATCGTCCACGGGCGTACATCCCGATGTCCGAGAATCAGTCCGCCCACGATCGAACCAACTGAAAACACCGCAAGGATGATCCCCGCTTCGATTCCCCCGTGCCCGAATGCCGCAACGATGCCCGCCTCGACCGCAGCGAATGAAGCGACGAAGAAGAACGTCAGCAAGGTTGAGACGACGACCGTCGGTCTCGTGAGTACCGCGCCCAAGCGACGTCGCGAGGGGGGCACTGCGACCCGGCCCACCTCGGGGCTGAGGATGAACCAGAAGCCGCCGACGAACATGAATGCCGCTGCGACGAGCAAACCCCAGACGGTACTGATCTGGCCTGAAATGAAGACCGCGACCACGGGGCCGATGACCCAGATGATTTCCTGCGCCGAGGCATCGAGTGAGAACAGCCCGGTGAGCCGGTTCCCGGGAACCATGGTGGGGTACAGGGTGCGCACGGCCGGCGTAATCGGTGGTGTGGTCAGTCCCACCACAAACGCTATGACGGTCAGGAGCGCAAGTGGAAAGTGCGTGAGGGCAATCGCGACCAGCAGCGCCGTGCACACGACGGTGGTGGCGATGAGCACCGGGCGCATGCCGAGGCGCCCCATGAGCCGACTTGCGAGCGGACCTGAGATGGCCTGGCCCACGCTCTGGGCAGCAAGAATTAACCCGGCCGACGTGTAGTTGCCGTAGGTCAGCTGAATGTGCAGCAGCATGGTGATCGACAGCATCCCGAACGGAAAACGCGCAAGAAGCTGCGCTGCGAGAATGCGGAAGACTCCCGGGCTGCGACTCAGATCCCGATATATGCCCACCGGGAGATTCTAGTGCCCCGCCAGTGATTTCTGTATGCGGGCCAGCGAAGCAGGCTCCGAGGTGCGCAAATGTTGGGCGAAGAGGCTGACGCGCAGTTCCTCGATGAGCCATCTGGTGCGCACCAGGTGAGGGGCTGCGTCGGCCGGCAACGGGATCACGCCCCCGGCCTCGGCGAACAGCCTCAGCGCATGGTCCACGTCGTTCTGCCAGGCTCGGTCACGACCGGGTTGCGCGGTGAGCTGACCCATGCGATGGCGGATCGCTTCGAGGTACACGGGCAGGCGTTCGAGCCGGACGGTGCCTGTGCGCGAGACAAAGCCGTCGCCGCCGGCTGCGGCCCACACAAGCTGGTCGAGCTGCGTTGACGCATCGGCGACTTGGCTGAGTACCTGCAGAGACTTTGCCGCGTCGATAGCCTTGCGTGCCTGGCGCGCACTCTCGAGAACGCGCGCGGTGAGCGCGATTGTGCCGTAGATCTCGTCGATGAGCGCCGCCGCGTAGTCGTTCGCGATCAAGTCAAAGTCGGCGGCCCTCCACACGAGCCCACTCGGAGCGTGCGTTCTGATCATCTTGTCGGCGACCGCGAGCGAAACGTCGGCGATCGCCTGGTCGAGTGAACGGTAGGGACCGGCTGCGAGCAGCAGCTTCTCTGTGTTCGAGAGGTGTTCACGAATGTAGCTCGCGGGCGACGGTGAACTCAGCGCGACAAGGCGTCGAACACCCCGGGTCGAGAGGCGCGCCTGCTCGCCCGCATCTGCCACCAGCATGAGGTCGACGCTGGTGCGGCGATCCACAATCGCCGGGTAGGCGCGCACGACTCCGCCGCCCCCGCGCCCGCCAGCGAATGCGGTATCGACGTGCTGCGGGAGGTCGCCAAACGCCCAGGTCGTTGCGCCCTTCTGCTCGAGGTCGTTGCGTGCCTGCGCGGCCGCGGCCACGCGAGCAACACCGCGGGTCGACTGCTCCTTATGCGCGGCCTGCAGCTCGTTCAGGTTCTTTCCGGTGCCGACGCTGCGGCCACGCGCGTCGACGACACGAAAGGTGGGGGTGAGGTGCGCCGGGAGTCGGGTGACGTCGAAATCAGTTGCGGTGACCTGTACGCTCGTGCGTCGGCGGATCTCCGCCGCGAGCAGAGCGGTGAGCGTATCTGCGGTGTCTGTCGGCTTGGCGCCACGGAGGGACGTGCCGGATGCCTGCCCGTCGCGCTGGTCGAGCAGCGGCCCCACGGTCGCCAGCAGCGTTCGCGCCCAGTCACCGGCCGGCACCACGTGCTTACGGATCGCCTTCGGCAGCGTCTTGATTAGGGCAGTGACGAGTTCTTCGCGCAGGCCGGGCACCAGCTTTTCGAACTCCTTCCCGTCAATGCGCGGCAGGAGCGGCAGGGGGACCGTCACGGTGACCCCGTCATCGTCGGAGCCCGGTTCAAACCGGTAGCGCAATCTGAGCGTCTGGTCGCCGTGCCGCCACTCACGCGGGAACTCGCGTTCGTCGACCTCGGGAGCTTCCTCCTCGAGGAGATCTTCGCGGCGCATGGAAAGGAGCTTGGGTGTCTCGCGCTGCGCCTTGCCCCACCATCCCTCGAAGTCCCGCACGCTGGTGACTTCGGCGGGAACTCGCGCGTCGTAGAACTCAAACACGCGGTCGTCGTCGCCCACGAGCCCGCGCTGGCGAGTGCGCTCCTCAAGCTGCTCGAGCTCGCGGCGCAACTGACGGTTTGCCCGGTCGAAGGCCTGTGGTGAGTCCCAATCGCCCTCGACGAGCGCGTGCCGAATGAAGAGTTCCCGGGCGGGCACGGCGTCGAAACGCGAGAGCAACACGCGGCGGCGATCCACAATGGGCACCCCGTAGAGGGTGACCCTCTCGTAGGCAACGGCAGCACCCTGCTTGCGCTCCCAGTGCGGCTCACCAAGTTGCCGCTTCGCGAGCGGACCCGCGAGTTCCTCGGCCCAGGCCGGGTCGATCGCGGCGTTGCCCCGTGCGAAGAGCCTGCTGGTTTCGACGAGCTCGACGCTCATCACGACCTCAGGTGGCCGCTTCGCGAGGCTTGATCCTGGGTACAACGCGAAGCGGGTGCCACGCGAGCCCAGGTACTCTTGTGCGGGCTTGCGGCGGCCCTGCGATGCGCGCCGGTCTTGTCGGTCGTCGCGCACGCCGAGGTGTGAGAGCAGCCCTGCGAGCACAGAGCGATGGATTGCCTCGGCCGATCCGCCACCAGCTATCCGGAGATCCTCATGCGCGTTCTGAGGAGCGTCTGTCTTCGGGGTCGCCTGCCCACGAGCAGTGGATCGCCCGGGTTTTGCGATGCGCTCAAGTTGGCGCACCAGATCCATCCACTCGCGTACACGTAAGAAGTTCAAGAATTCCGCTTTGCAGAGACGGCGAAACGCGCTCGACGAGAGTGCCTGCTGCTGCTCTTGTAGATAGTTCCAGAGATTCAGCAGCGACATGAGGTCGCCCAGTGGATCGACGAATCGTGCGTGCAGTTCGTCGGCCTTTCCCCGTTCGGTCTGCGGGCGTTCGCGCACGTCTTGAATCGTGAGCCCTGCGACAATCGCCAACACCTGAGCAATGACCCCGTGTCGGCGCGCCTCGATGACCATGCGAGCAAAGCGAGGCTCGATCGGGAGCCGAGACAGCTCGCGCCCAACCTTCGTGATCCGGTGTGTTTTACCGTGCCGCGTTACCGCTCCGAGTTCGAGCAGCAGGCCGAGCCCGTCACTCACACCTCGACTATCGGGAGGAGTGAGGAAGGGGTAGTCAGCGATCTCGCCGAGGTCGAGAGCGAGCATCTGCAAGATGACGCTTGCGAGACCCGTGCGCAGGATCTCGGGCTCGGTGAACGCGGGCCGAGCCAGGTAGTCGTCTTCGCTGTAGAGGCGTATCGCGATGCCGGGGCTTGTGCGACCCGAGCGACCGGAGCGCTGGTTCGCGCTCGCCTGGGCGATTGCCTCGATTGGGAGGCGCTGCACCTTGCTGCGCGAGCTGTAGCGGGAGATGCGCGCGGTGCCGGCATCAACGACGTAGCGGATGCCCGGAACGGTGAGGCTCGTCTCCGCAACGTTGGTCGCGAGCACGATCCGACGGACCCCGGCGCTGGCGCCGCTTCGGCGTTCGAACACACGGTGCTGCTCGGCAGCGCTGAGTCGCCCAAAGAGCGGCAGGATCTCCGTTCGCGCACCACGCCCGCTCGCGCGAAGGCGGCTGTTCAGCACGTCGGCGGCGTCGCGGATCTCCGCCTCGCCCGAGAGAAAGACGAGCACGTCGCCGGGTTGTTCCTTCGCGAGCTCGTCGACCGCGTCGCCGATTGCGTCGAACATGTCACGCTCGACTTTCCGCACCTTCGGAGGCCCGCCTTTTGGATCAGGCACCTCAATCTCTTCGACGAGCGGCCGATAGCGGATCTCGACGGGGAACGTGCGCCCCGACACCTCGATGATCGGCGCGGGTGTACCGGTGCGAGGGTCGGCGAAGTGGGCAGCGAACGACGCTGGGTCGATGGTCGCCGACGTAATGATGACCTTGAGGTCGGGGCGGCGGGGGAGAAGGGTCTGCAGGTACCCGATTAAGAAGTCGATGTTGAGGCTGCGCTCGTGCGCCTCGTCGATGATGATGGTGTCATAGGCGCGCAGATCCCTGTCGCGGTGGATCGCGTTCAGCAGGATGCCGTCGGTCATGAGGCGAATCCGCGTGTTCGCGCTGACCTTGTCAGTGAAGCGAACCTGGTAACCGACGAGGTCGCCGAGCTCAGTGCCCAGTTCCTCCGCGATACGCTCCGCGATGGTGCGGGCCGCGATTCGGCGAGGCTGCGTATGGGCGATGCGCTCACGGCCGAGCGCAAGGGCAATCTTGGGGAGCTGGGTGGTTTTGCCCGATCCCGTCTCGCCCGCGACGATGACGACCTGGTGCTCGGAGATCGCCGCCTCGATCTCGCTCCGCATTTGGCTGACAGGCAGCTCTGGCGGAAACTCGATCTTCATTTCTCCATTATCCCGGTCGCGGGGTGGGACGCTTGACCTCGCGGCGTCGTGGATAAGCTGGATCAGCACGTAGATCCACTATCTGTTTGATAGCTCGTTCACAAGGAGTGACGCATGACTGCTCTACCGATCCCCTCGATCGCGTTGAATGATGGCAATCAGATCCCCCAAGTGGGCCTGGGCGTCTTCATGGTTGAGCCCGGTGAGACCGAGCGCATCGTCAGCGAGGCGCTCGAGGTTGGCTATCGCCATATCGACACGGCGCACATCTACCACAACGAAAAGGGAGTGGGTCGCGCGATTGCGAACAGCGGCATCCCGCGCGAGGAGCTGTTCATCACCACAAAGCTCTGGAACACTGATCACGAGGATCCGCGGAGCGCGTTCGAGAAAAGCCTTGATCGACTCGGGCTCGATCGACTCGATCTGTACCTGATCCATTGGCCGATGCCGATGCTCGGCACCGCGTTGGATGCCTGGCGAGGGATGGTGCAACTCATTGGAGCAGGGCTCACCGAATCCATCGGTGTTTCGAACTTCGAAATTGAGCACCTGCGCGAGTTGCATGAGGAGACCGGGGTTGTACCAACCATTAACCAGGTCGAACTGCATCCGTTTCATCAACGTCGCGACTTGCGTGCCTACTGCCAGGCGAATGGCATCGCGGTCGAGGCATGGGGCCCTCTGGCTCAGGGGAAGAGCGACCTGCTTCGGCGCCCCGCAGTGACCAACGCAGGCGTCGCGCACTCAAAGTCGCCCGCACAGGTCGTGCTGCGCTGGCACGTGCAGCAGGGAACCATCGTGATTCCCAAGACCACTCGCAAGAAGCGGATGCTTGAGAACGCAGATCTTTTCGATTTCTCTCTCACCGAGGCACAGATGGCGGCGATTGGCTCGCTCGACGCAGGCCAGAACTTTGGGCCGGACCCGCGCACCTTCGACGTGCTGTAGGCCGGGCGGCGGGCCTCTAGACTAGAGAGCATGTCTAAGGTCCTTTCTTCCCTTCCCGTTGGCGAGCGCGTCGGCATCGCTTTTTCCGGAGGTCTCGACACCAGTTGCGCGGTCGCGTGGATGCGCGAAAAGGGTGCGGTTCCCTGCACCTACACCGCTGACATCGGTCAGTACGACGAGCCAGATATTGACGGTGTCGCTGGCCGAGCCAAAGAATACGGTGCCGAGATCGCTCGACTCGTCGACGCGAAGCTTCCGCTCGTGGAAGAGGGGTTTGTTGCCCTGCAGTGCGGCGCCTTCAACGTGCGCTCCGGCGGCAAGACATACTTCAACACCACCCCGCTTGGCCGTGCCGTCACCGGCACCCTGCTGGTACGTGCAATGAAAGACGACGGCGTTGACATCTGGGGCGACGGCTCCACCTACAAGGGCAATGACATCGAGCGGTTCTACCGTTACGGTCTCATGGCGAACCCGCGTCTGCGAATTTACAAGCCCTGGCTTGACTCGAGCTTTGTCGAAGAACTCGGCGGTCGCCACGAGATGAGTGAGTGGCTCGTCGCGCGCGGCTTCCCCTACCGAGACGCGACCGAAAAGGCCTATTCGACTGACGCGAACATCTGGGGCGCGACGCACGAGGCGAAAAGGCTTGAGTTTCTCGACACCGGGCTCGACATCATCGAGCCGATCATGGGCGTTGCTGCGTGGCGTGATGACGTTGAGGTCGCTACGGAAGAGGTGTCGGTCACGTTCGAGGCCGGTCGTCCGGTCGCGATTAATGGCGTTGAATTTGCGGATCCCGTCGCCCTCGTGCTCGAGGCCAATGCGATCGGTGGTCGTCACGGGCTCGGCGTCAGTGATCAGATTGAGAACCGCATCATCGAAGCGAAATCGCGCGGCATCTACGAGGCCCCCGGAATGGCCTTGCTCCATATCGCCTACGAGCGTCTGCTGAACGCGATCCACAACGAGGATACGGTCGCGTCGTACCACAACGAGGGGCGTCGCTTGGGTCGCCTGATGTATGAGGGCCGGTGGCTCGACCCGCAGTCGCTCATGTTGCGCGAGTCGATTCAGCGCTGGGTAGGCACCGCCATTTCAGGCGAGGTTACGCTGCGACTGCGTCGCGGTGACGATTACACGATCCTCAACACCACCGGTCCAAACCTCAGCTACCACCCCGAGAAGCTCTCGATGGAGCGTACTGTGGGCGCTGCCTTCGGCCCGGAGGATCGCATCGGTCAGCTCACCATGCGCAACCTCGACATTGCCGATTCGCGCGCGCGGCTGGAGCAGTACGCGCAGATGGGCCTCGTCGGCGGCCCGACCGCCGAGCTCGTGGGTGAGCTAGAGCGGGGCGGCGCCGAGGAGATCGCGGACGCGGTCTCGGGCATTGACGTTGAGGCCGACGAACTGGGCCTGTCGGCAGCCTTCGACTCCGGCACCGACTAGACACACGCAAGAAGTAAGCCCCGAGCCAGCAGGCCGGGGCTTACTTGTTGTTGCCTTGGATCGGGCAACACGCCCTGCGGATAAACAGATGAACGCCCCGAGCCGCGATGGGCCCGGGGCGTTCACTCATTCAGGAATTAGGAGGCGCGGCGCGCGCGAGCGGCACGGCGCTTCAGCGCGCGACGCTCATCTTCGCTCAGCCCGCCCCAGACGCCGGAATCCTGGCCCGTGTCCATCGCGTACTGCAAGCACATTTCGGTGACCTTGCAGCGAGCGCACACCGACTTGGCGCGCTCGATCTGATCGACCGCCGGGCCGGTGTTGCCGACCGGAAAGAAAAGCTCAGGGTCTACTGTGAGGCAAGCTGCCTGTTCGCGCCAGTCCATGTGGTTCCTCCTTGTGTGCATGCGCGAAGAACCAAGGCCGGGTAGGTTAGGGATCTCGCGCAAAATGTAAATTGCGGGCTGAGGTTGCCCACCACGACGTGCGCGAAACTCGATGCATATATAGTTTCATGGTTGAAGGCGCAAATCAATAGTCAATTTGCAACCTGTTGGAAAGGATCCCGTAATGCGGAGTTCACACGAGGCCACCGGCCGTGCACGTTCCGCCTGGGGCGCACTGCTGGCGGTGTTGACAGTGGAAGCTTTCGGTGGGATTGCTGCCCTCGTGCCGATCACGACCGATTTCCTCGGCGCGAGCGATGAACCCCTGGGACCTCGACTGAGTATATTTCTCGCCGCACTTATTTCATGGGCGTGGGTGCTCTTCACGCTGTGGGGCGCCGCGCGCACGCGTGCTAGCTGGGCTCGCGGGTCCGCGATCACTCTGCATGTGCTCATTTTTGCGGCTGGCACCGGCGTGCTGCAGATGGGAGGGATGATCGGCGAGCCCTTGCTCGGGTGGGGGCTGGTGCTGCTTGCGCTCGTGGGCTTCTTCGCGGCTTTGCTCGCCCGCCCCATGGTTACCGACCCCGAATCGGGCCTCGCGGACTAGACGCCCAGCATCTTGCGCACCCGGGCGACGTGCCCGGTCGCCTTCACGTTGTAAAGCGCGTGAACGAGTGTGCCGTTCTCATCGATCACAAAGGTGGAGCGGATCACGCCGACTGAAATCTTGCCGTAGAGGCTTTTCTCGCCATAGGCGCCATAAGCCTGCAGCAGGTGATGATCCGGATCGCTGAGAAGCGGGTAGGGCAACTCGTCTCGCTCTGCGAATCGCTGTTGCTTTTCCGGGGCGTCGGGGGAGACGCCGAGTACCTCGTATCCCGCTGCCTGCAACGGTGCGAGCGAGTCACGGAAATCGCAGGCCTCGGTGGTGCAGCCTGGGGTCATGGCCGCTGGGTAGACGAACAGGATGATCCGCTTGCCCCGGAAGTCGCTGAGCGATACCGATACGCCATTCTGATCGAGTGCGGTGAAATCTGGGGCTGCCTGGCCGGCTTCAAGTACGACGCGTTCATTCATGACCCCAGCCTAGCGAAACAGAGCTAGTGCAACAGGCGCCGCAGCGACTCCACGCGGGCCGTGCCTGCCGCATCCAGCCGCCCGTCTGCGATTGCCGCGTCGAGCTCACAGTCAGGCGCGTCGCCGAAATGTGTGCACCCGCGCGGGCACATGTCAATGAGGGAGGCTAGATCCACAAATCCTCGAAGTACCCCGTCGCTCGTCACATGCCCGAGCCCGAACGACCGGACACCGGGGGTGTCGATGACCCAGCCGTACTCGCCGCCCACGCAGCCGGGAGTGAGCGCACGCAGCGCCACAGAGGAGGAGGAGGTGTGGCGTCCGCGCCCGGTGACCTCGTTGACGTGCCCGATGGCACGGAGCGCATCGGGAACGAGCGCGTTGATCAGCGTTGACTTTCCGACGCCCGAGTGCCCCACGAACACCGTCGTCTTGCCCGCGAGCGCGTCACGGATATCCTCGAGTGGTTCGTCACCCGGACGTGAACGGAATACCGGCACCTCCAGCGCAGCGAAGTGGGAGAGGAACGGTTCGGGGTCTGCGACATCGGTTTTCGTGATGCAAATCAGCGGCGCGATGCCCGCGTCGTAGGCGGCGACGAGGTAGCGATCCACCAGCCGCACCCGAGGCTCGGGGTTGGCCGCCGCAATAACAATGAGCATCTGGTCAGCGTTCGCGACCATCACGCGTTCGAGGCGATCAGAGTCGTCGGCGCTCCGTCGCAGCGTAGTGCGACGCTCCTCGATTCCGACAATTCGGGCGAGTGATCCCTCGTTCCCGCTCGTGTCGCCGACCAACTGAGCGAGGTCTCCGATCACGATGGGGGTGCGGTGGAGCTCGCGTGCGCGAGCTGCGGTGACTGTTCGCTCAAGATCTCTCTCGACGGATCGAGAGCCGCCCACGAGCACCTGGTACCGCCCGCGGTCCACACCAGTGACCATACCGATCACTGCGTCGGAATGCTCGGGGCGCCGCTTCGTGCGCGGTCGATTGGCCTTCGGGTTGGGTCGCTGCCGCACCTCAAGGTCCGCGTAGGCGCCGTAGGGCTCGTATGCATCTGCGTCGTCGTCGACGGGAAGCCAGCTCATGCGCCCGACACACCGCCCGAGAGATCGACCCCGCCGGCCTCGCCACTGCCGAGCGAACCGCTCTCGCCAGAGCCGAAGAGAATCCCGATCGCGGTAAGGCCACCGGTGCCCCCGGCTAAGCCGGTGGCCGTTGGGCGACCGGGCGGCTGATTCGCGCCGAGGCCTGGATTGAGATCGAGGTTCGCTCCCATTCCCGGACCGGAACCCGGGGCGTATCCCGTAGCCCCGCCGGTTGAGCCCGTTGGCACTGGAGCGCCTAGCATGCGTTCCCAGAGTGCGGTGAACTGCGGCAGGGTTTTTGCGGTGCTCTCCACATCTTCGATTTCGACCCCCGGTGTGCGCAATCCCAAGAGCGCACCGGTCGTGGCCATCCGATGGTCAGCGTATGATTTCCACAGCCCATCGTGCAGGGTCGCGGGGCGGATCGCGATGCCGTCCTCAAGTTCCTCCGCGTCGCCGCCAAGGCCGCGAATCTCAGATACAAGCGCGGCGATGCGATCGGTTTCGTGGTGTCGAATGTGCCCGATGCCCGTGATCTCGCTCGGTCCATCGGCGAGCGCCGCGAGCCCCACCAGCGTCGGTGCCAGTTCGCCTGCTTCAGGCACGTGCAACCGAACACCGCCGACTCGGCCTGAGCCGGTGACGGTGAGCGATCCGCTCCCCGAAAGGCCCGGAGCATACGTCACCTCGGCGCCAAACGCTGGCAGCAACTCGCGCAGCTGGTCGCCGACCTGGGTGGTCTTGGCAGGCCAATTCGGCACGGTCACCTGGCCGCCTACGACGAGTGCGGCCGCGAGAAACGGCGCCGCGTTCGACAAATCAGGCTCGATCGTGAGGTCGCGTGCGCGGATCGACCCAGGAGCTACTCGCCACTCGCCCGGTGCGGGGCTGTCGGCCTCGACGCCGCGCGCACGCAGCGTTTCGAGTGTCATCTCGATGTGCGGCACGCTGGGCAGTCGCGATCCCGTGTGGATTACGTGAACACCCTCCTCGAAACGCGCTGCGCTCAGCAACAGTCCCGACACAAACTGGCTTGAGAGCGACGCGTCGAGTTCGACACGGCCGCCGCGCAGGGTTCCCGTGCCGTGCACAGTAAAGGGGAGTGCCCCACGGCCCTCGTCCGCGATGTCGGCACCGAGCGCACGCAGGGCCTCGAGGATCGCACGCATGGGACGCTTGCGCGCGTAGGGGTCGCCGTCGAAGGCGGTCGGGCCGAGCGCGAGAGCCGCGACCGGAGGCATGAAACGCATCACGGTGCCCGCCAGGCCACACTCGATGGTGGTCGACCCGGTCAGCGTCTCGGCGGGTGTAATGCGCAGGTCTGGCCCAAACGGGCCGGAGGCGCCAAACTCTTCAATGGTGGTGCCGAGCGCGCGCAAAGCTTCGATCATCAGCGCAGAGTCGCGCGAGTGCAGAGGTGCCCGAAGAATGCTCGGGCCGTCGGCAAGCGCAGCCAGGATCAGTTCTCGCCCGGTCAGCGACTTCGACCCGGGGAGAGCAACTGTTGCGGCGAGCCGGCCCGAGGCCATGGGTGCCGACCAGGGCACGGTCGCGCTGGTGGTCGCATCGCCTTGGCCCGCCGGGTCCTCGTCATCACGTCCGGCGTTTAGCTTGGCGATCAGCATGGTTGAGGCAGCTCCAACAGGGAATATTTCGCGGGTGACAGTCGTTGTGAAGTGTACCGGCACACGATGGGAAACTGGGAGACGGCATGGCTAGACGGACGCTGCTCGAACGGGCAGACACGCTCGCCCGGGCAGAGAGAGACCGCGTGCAGCGAGCGCGGATCCGGCCCCCGGTAAGCTGTCGAAGTGTGAGCCGCACCGAACCCACATCCTCTGAACGCGTCGAGATTGAGCGCCGGTTCACCCGCGATGCCATGCCGTATCTTGATCAGCTCTACGGTGCGGCGATGAAGATGACGCGCAATCCGCAAGACGCGCAAGACCTCGTGCAAGACACCTTCATGAAGGCTTTCGCGGCATTCGAGAGTTTCACCGAGGGCACGAATCTCAAAGCCTGGCTGTACCGGATCATGACGAATGCGTACATCAATACGTACCGCAAAAAACAACGCGAACCGTACCTCGGTGTCGTTGAAGATCTCGAAGATTGGCAGTTGGGCGGCGCCGAATCGACGACCGCGATGGCCTCGCGCTCGGCCGAGGCAGAGGCGATCGACCGCACCCCCGCGACGGTGGTTACCGACGCCCTGAACGACCTCGCCGAAGAATTTCGTATGGTGGTCTACCTCGCCGACGTCGAGGGGTTTAGCTACCAAGAAATTGCCGACATTATCGAGCGTCCGATCGGCACGGTGATGAGCCGGCTGCATCGCGGTCGGGCGAAGTTGCGCAGCGTGCTCGTTGAGTATGCAAAGGAACAGGGCGTCGGCCTCGGTGCACACAGCGACACGAATGCGGGAGGTGCACGATGAGCGGATGCGGCTGCGAATACGCGCAGGCTAACCTCGAGGAACTTATTCGCGGCGAGTTGTGCGCGACAGATTCTGAGACCATCCGCGAGCACCTGGACGAGTGCCCGGAGTGCCGTGACGAGCAGCAGGTCTTCGAAAAACTGACGGTCGCGGTGCGGCGCGCGTGCGAGGGAGCGGCTCCACCGACCCTGCGCGAAGCGATTCTCGGGTCGATGCGCGACCTTCACTCCTAGACTCAGCCCCGCGCGCTGCTCCCGGGCTTCGCGAGGTACCCGCCGTCTGCGAGGCCCGCCTCAATCTCGAACCGATTTCGCAGCGGATCTCGCCCAGCGAACAGATACAGAACAGGCAAGGCCATGCCGTAATGCCGCCACTGCTCCCGGTGAACCCGCTCGTGACGCAGCACGGCTTCACTCACGTTCTGTGCGGTGAGATAGCACCCGCCGACGCAGCTCCCGCCGCGGCCAAATGTCCATTTCGGCATGCCGGTGAAAACCCACAGTCCACCCCGGCGCTGGATCCGACCCGTGCTCCACAGGGCCCCCCAAGCGAATCCGACCGATGTCGCGTAGAGGTATCCGAGTCTGGCTAGCGGCCACGCGCGCTCGCCGCGAGATGTGGCCGAGGTGCCCTCCCGTTCACTCATGCGCCCGCCTGTCCGGCCGAGGTGAGGGCCGCTAGCGCGCGCGAGGAGGAGCCCTGCCACTCGGGCATCAGAACGTATGCGGGGTTTGCCATGTCTTTCCTTCGTTTGCGGTCAGGTACCCACGGTGACGAAATCGATGAGCTGCTCAACACGGCCCACGAGGCTCGGCTCCAGGTCGCGAAACGAACGCACCCGACCCCTGATGCGCGACCAGGCATCTGCGAGGTCGGCGGGCTCGTCCGAGGGCCACCCGAGTGCGCGGCAGATCCCGGCCTTCCACTCAACGCTCCGCGGAATCTCCGGCCAGGCACCCAGCCCCACCCGTTCGGGCTTGACGGACGCCCAAATGTCGACGAACGGGTGGCCAACGATGAGTACGTGAGCGCCGAACGGCCCGCGCTCGATGTTCTGTGCGATCCGCGTCTCCTTGCTGCCCTGGATCAGATGGTCGAGCAGCACACCCGCGCGTCGCTCCGCACTCGGCTTAAACTCTGCGAGCACCTGCTCCAAGTTGTCGGCGCCGTCAAGCAGTTCGACCACGACGCCCTCCACCCGCAAGTCGTCACCCCAGACCTGTTCGACGAGTTCGGCATCGTGCTTGCCCTCTACGAAGATGCGGCTGGGCATGGCGACCCTCGCGCGTTGTTCTCCTACTGCGAACGAACCCGACGCGGTGCGCTGACGCTGCGGTGCGCGCTGCGGCATACTCAGTGTCACGGGCAGCCCGTCTACGAGAAAGCCATCGGAGAGTGCGAATGCGCGCACCTTCCCGCGAAAATCCTCCAGGTGCACGAGGCCGTCTCGAGCCCCCACCACAGCACCGCACCATTCGGTCTCGGTGTGTTCGACCACCAGCCCACGAGCGAGGGGAACCTGCCTGCGCTGAGTAGGCCCGCGTCGGGACTTCATTGCCGCCACCGGGTCGTGGTCGTATCGGTCGTCGTGCACGCACCGAGTTTACCCCCGATCGTGGCTACCGTGCCTGCGCGAGAAGCGCGCGATGGAAGCCAGGATCGCCCGAAATCTCAGGGTGGAACGCGATACCAGTAATCGGTCCGAGCGGCAGCTGGGATCCCGGAATGGTGGTGTCCGAGGGGAGACCCGCTGGGAATGAGGTCGCCCCGAGAATCCGTCCGTCGCGGACCGCGATCACTCGGGCGCCGGGCCCGACTGCGGCGATCTCGGGTGCGCGGATCAGCGCGCCGCGCACATCTCCAAACGCGCCTGACCCGAAGACTCCGGCTGCCTGAATCGTGAACTCAGCCTCGCAGGAGGCAAGCTGTGCCCCCAATGCGTTGCGCCGCACGCTCGCGTCGAAAACGCCGAGCGTGCGCTGACCCGGTGCCGGATCCAGGACGTCTCGTGCAAGCAAGATGAGTCCCGCGCACGTGCCGAGGGTAGGGAGACCACCCGAGATCAGCCTGCGCAGCGGATCCGCAAGGTCGAAAAGACGCAGGAGTCGATCTTGTGTGCTCGATTCACCTCCGGGCAGCACGAGAGCGTCGAGCCTTGGCCCATCAGGCCCTGTGAAGTCGCTCTCGCGCCGCACCAGAATCACGTTCGCCCCCAGTTGCTCAAGCATCTGAGCGTGCTCGACCACCCCGCCCTGTAGGGCGAGTACCCCGGCTCGGATCGGCTGGGCCACCGGGCCTACCAGCCGCGCTGCGCGAGTCGGTGGGGGGCCGGGAGATCTGCGACGTTAATGCCGACCATGGCCTCGCCCAGCCCACGAGACACCTGGGCGATCACCCGCGGATCGTCGAAGCGCGCGGCGGCCTTGACAATCGCGGCGGCGCGCTTCGCCGGATCACCTGACTTGAATATGCCCGACCCTACGAAGACGCCGTCGGCGCCGAGCTGCATCATCATTGCTGCATCAGCGGGGGTGGCCACGCCACCTGCGGTAAACAGCACCACAGGGAGCTTGCCGGTGGACGCAACCTCCGCCACGAGGTCGTACGGGGCTTGGAGCTCTTTCGCCGCGACGTACAGCTCGTCCGGGTTCAGCGAGGTGAGTCGCACGATCTCACCCTTGATCGTGCGGATGTGTTTGGTTGCCTCCGAGACGTCGCCGGTGCCGGCTTCGCCTTTCGAACGAATCATCGCTGCCCCCTCGGCGATGCGCCGCAGCGCCTCGCCCAGGTTCGTTGCGCCACACACGAAGGGAACGGTAAATCCCTGCTTGTCGATGTGATTGACGTAGTCGGCGGGGGAGAGCACCTCGGACTCGTCGATGTAGTCGACCTCGAGCGCCTCGAGGATCTGTGCCTCGACGAAGTGGCCGATGCGGGCCTTGGCCATGACAGGTATCGAGACCGTTGCCTTGATCGCGTCGATGAGGTCAGGATCGCTCATGCGCGCGACTCCGCCCTGCGCGCGGATGTCGGCGGGGACGCGCTCGAGGGCCATGACCGCGACGGCGCCGGAGTCTTCAGCGATTCGCGCTTGTTCGGGAGTAACGACATCCATGATGACCCCGCCCTTCAGCATCTCGGCGAGGCCGCGCTTGACGAGGGGAGAGCCAGTGGTGGGTGTGTGAGCAGCGATGTGATGGGTCATGCGATCTACTTTTGCGGCCTGAGTGGTTCCTTACAAGTGCCAAAATCTCTGAATTGCAATAGACCAAGAAAGGATTCAAATGCGAGAATGTGCGTATGTCAGACGCCCGCACCGCATCCGAGCTGCCGATTTTTCTCGACCGCAGCGCTGAAGCCTCCCTTCCGGCACAACTCACGGCCGCATTGCGGGGCGCGATCGATGCAGAGACGCTCCGCCCCGGCGAGGTCGTGCCGGCCACCCGCACGTTGGCCGAGCGACTGGGGGTCGCCCGGGGCGTTGTCGTCACCGCGTATGAACAACTCATCGCAGAGGGATATCTGCTGGCCGGACATGGACGGGGCACACGAGTGAGCCCCGATCTCGCGAACGCGTTCACATCAGTGCGCTCACCTGCCGGCGCGAATACCCAGGCGTCGAGGGACAGTGTTCTGCGGATGACGGTCACCCCCTCGCCCGCGCGCAATTCTCGCCCCGGAGGCATCGGCGCAACACCTCTGGTTGGCCCACCGCCACTCGCGCCGGGGGTGCCAGACACGAGCGAAGTCGATCGCCCCGCGTGGCGCACCTCGTGGCGACACGCCGCTTTGCGGGCGCACGTCGAGGCTCCCGAACTGGGGGATCTGAGGCTACGGGCAGAGATAGCTGAGCATCTGCGTCGCATGCGGGGCACGACACGGCTAGCTGAGGATGTGATTGTGACAGCAGGTGCGCGCGAGGGTCTCGGGCTGTTGCTGACTGCGCTCGGTACTACCACCGGTCGGAGCTTGGTGGTTGGTGTGGAAGACCCCGGCTACCCTTCGCTGAGGCGCGTTGCCGCTCGGCACGGTGCGCAGATTGTGGCGCTTCCCGTAGACGCAGAGGGGCTCGACACCCAGGCGCTCCCCGTGGGCATGCTCGATGCGATCATCGTGACTCCCAGCCATCAGTACCCTCTCGGTGGATCACTGCCCCTCTCCCGGCGCCGCGAACTGTTGGCCTGGGCATCCCGCACCGGCGTCGTCGTCATTGAAGACGATTACGATTCGGAGCTGCGGCATACGGGTAGCCCGCTGCCGGCACTCGCGGCCTTGGACGACCCCGCAGGAGGTTCGGTTGTGCTCCTCGGCACATTTTCGAAGACCGTCTCGCAGTCACTTGCTGCGGGATTCCTGCTTGCACCGGCCAGGCTGCGCGACCTCATCGAGCCAGTGCGTCACGACCTGGGTGGTGCGGTATCTGCGGTGGTGCAGTCGGCGCTCGCCGACTATCTCGGCAGTGGCGAATTGCGCCGTCACACCGCGCGGATGCGTCGTCGTTACGCACTGCGGCGAGAACTGGTGCTCGATCGGCTGTCGGCCCTTCCCGGGGTTCAGGTGCGACCGATGAGCGGCGGCCTGCATGCTGTGCTCGAGTTTGAAGCTGGCGGGCAGGCCTCCGGAATTGAAGCAAAGGTGATCTCGCGATCCACTGCACAAGGGCTGGGTGCGGTGCCACTCAGTGGGTACTGGCAGCGGCACACACATGCGACCGAAAGATTCGGGCTGGTGATCGGAACGGGTGGGCCGAACGGAGTTCAATTCGCTCGTGCGCTCGGCTCCCTGCGCGAAATACTTGTTGATGAGCTCGGCGCCACGAACTGACGCATGAAATCGGTGTCGCGCGGGCCTCGTTCTGAGAGATACTGGGAAGACTATTGAGAGCGACAGGAGAAGTATGGTGTTCGGCTGGTTCAAGCGTCGTGGGCGCAGGCTTCCACGGAGGCTTCCCCAGCGTCAGCTTGCGCCAATCGCCGACATTGTGGAGCAGGGCCTGCTCGTCGCCGATGTCGCCGTGCGGATGAGCGTGAAGAACGCGATCATTATGAATGCGCTCAAACGCAAGGTCGACTACGACGAGCAAGAGATCGTCGACATGGTTCGCGACTCGATCACGGAACTCGCGCGCGAGCGCGAACGCGATGCCCAGCACATTGACCAGATGCGCAAGGAGATTCGGAGGACGGGCCGCAGCTCGTGGAGCGACTCGGAATACGGCGACGGAGACAACAGGACGCTTCGGCATCGTCAGGAGGTGTACGAGGGAGTTGCGGTCGAACTGCGTGCACGAGCCACGGATCCCGAGTACCTGCGGGTTACCACAGCGCGCGCGCGGGAAGCTGCCTGGCACGAGATAGGGAACTCTCTGAAAGAGCGCGCGACGCATCCGTACTACTCGGGAGGGGCGAGCGAGGAGTATCAGGCGGCGCGTGACGAGCGCATCGAGCTCCTGATTTCTCGCGACCTGACCGAGCTCATGCAACAGCACGGATCGGCCCCAGACAAGGGGAAGAAGCGTCGCCTGGGGAAGAAAGCGGGCGCGTCCTAGGTTTCATGGGTCGTGTGAATCCGCAGGCGAGATTCGGCCACTAGCTACCCGTCGGCCGTGCCAAGGAGCTCTGGGTGCTTCGCGAGATATCCCTCTATGAACCAGCACGAGGCCGCCACCCGGCGCCCACGAACGACCTCATCGGTAACTGCGCGGCGCGCGAGGAGCCCCGAGATCCCAGTGCCGCGGTATTGGGGCACTACGACAGTGTGATCAAAGTCAATTCCACTGGCGCCGAGCAGGCTGTAGTGCGCCTCGCCCACGACCTCGGCGTCTTTGATGACGACGAACCGCTGCCGATCGGGCTGGTGGATAATCTCGAAGCCGTCTGCGGTTGCGGCCTCTTCGCTGAGGTATCTTGCCATGCCCCCACCCTACGCCGGAGTGTTGCGGCGCGCGATTAGGAGCATGCTGGCCGTCAGTACTGCGAGGCCAGCGACCCCTACGCTCATCGGGAGTGCTGAATGCGTACCCCAAAGGCCGACCAGTGGAATGATGAGTGCTCCAGACAGGTACTGCGCGGTGCTCAGCAAGGCAGAGGCAGACCCGCGTGCGGCCCCACCCTGAGAGAGCGCCAGGGCGGTACTATTCGCCATCGTGATCGCAAACCCCGAAACAAGAAGGAAGCCGCTTCCGAAAAAAAGTGGGGGAGTGAGCGCGCCGCTCAGGGCAAGGAAGACAAAAACGAACCCAGCGGCTCCGAGGAAGGCTTGGCCCACCAGCAGCATCTGAAAGGCGCCAAATCGCGGTGCAACCCACATGTTGAGCACGCTGCCGGTGATCATGGCGGTGGCGGAAGCCCCAAACCACCAGGAGAACTCCTGGGGCGACACTCCCATGAGTTCGATCGCGATGAACGGGGAAGAGGAAATGTATGCCATTAACGCCGCGTAGGTCGCGCCCAGAATGAGTGCGTACAGAAGCCCAGTCGTGATTGCGTGATGACCTGGATCCTTCCTCCTGGGACGGGCGGATCGCGTTGGGAGGCTCTCAGTCCACACGCGGTCGATGAATTCTCAGACCGTCTCTCTCGATCGTAGGAGTACCGGCGAGTCATCGCCAACTCCGAGGTGACTGGGCGCGAAGCCCATAGACTCGGCACGTCGAAGGAGGTGGAATTGACCGAATCCACAGCACCCGCAGAACCTGTAGCGCCCGCAGAATTGTCACTGCAGGCAGCGCGTAAGGTCGCCGTCGCCGCGCTCGTTGGCACCGCGATGGAATGGTTCGACTACTATCTTTTCGGACTTGCCGCTGCGTTGGTGTTCAGTCGGCTGTACTTCACTGAGCTAGATCCGCAGGCCGCCGCGCTCGCCGCCTTCGCGACCTTTGGCGTGGGTTTTATCGCTCGGCCCCTGGGCGCAGTGCTCTTTGGCAGCCTGGGCGATCGCATCGGCCGCCGTCCAACGCTGATTCTGAGTGTCGTGTTGATCGGTGTTGCGACCGCGTTGATTGGCATGCTGCCTGATTTCTATGCGATTGGAATCGTTGCGCCGATCATGCTCGTGGTGCTGCGGCTCCTGCAGGGCGTCGCAGTCGGCGGCGAGTGGAGCGGCGCCATGACCATGGCGGTCGAACATGCGCCTCCTGCCTATCGCAACCGGCTCGCTGCGCTCGTGCAACTCTCCTCGCCCATCGCCACACTCCTCTCGAGCGGTGCGTTCACGCTGGTTCTCCTCCTGCCGCCAGAATCGTTCGATGCGTGGGGTTGGCGTCTCCCCTTTCTTGCGGCTCTCCCACTCCTGCTGGTAGCGGTGTATCTTCGAGTGGGCATCGAGGAATCCCCGGAGTTCACGCGGCTGGTGGCCACCGGTGAGCGGGTGCGGGTGCCAGTGGTGGAGTTGTTCCGCCGCACTCCCGGCCGTCTCGCCATCGCGATCCTCGTCTCGCTTCTCGGCGTCGGTGGCTTCTACTTCATGAACACCTTCCTCGTGAACTTCGGTGCCAACGAACGCGGTCTCGACCGACAACTGATGGTGAACGCCACACTCATCGCCGCGGTCGTGCAGGTCGGCGTCACCCTGCTTTCCGGTCGGCTAGCCGAACGCTTCGGCCCGGGTCGCGTCACCGCCTGGGGAGGGCTCGCGACCGCGCTCGTCGCGTTCCCGGTGTTCTGGCTGATCGATAGCCGATCTCCCGCAGCCGCGATCCTTGCTGTCAGTCTGGGCCTCGCCACAGTGATCCTCGCCTACGGAGTAGCGGGCCCAACCCTCGCCATGCTGTTCCCGGCCGAGCTGCGATACTCGGGTGTCAGCCTGGGGTACAACCTTGCCGCGGTCGTGGGCGGTTTCCTGCCGTTCGCAGCGCAGGCCTCGCTCGGCTGGTCTGGTGGGGGATCGTGGGGTCCGGCGATCCTCTTTGCCGTCTTCGGCCTCGCAACCGCTCTGGGCGGCGTCCTCGCCCGGAGGGTCGCGGCGGGGGACTGACGCATTCGCGGTCACCGCCGCCGTCGACACGGAACGCGGCCAGATGCTTGAATGAGATAGCATTATCCCCTCATGCTTCAGAACTCCGATCGGTCACCTGCATCCCACGACTCACCGGCCGAGAAGGTATTTGGTCCGCGCGAACGATTGGCCATCTGGCTGCTCTTGGCGAGTGCATTCGTGGTGATCTTGAACGAAACCATCATGAGTGTCGCACTCCCGCGGCTCATGTCAGATCTCGAGATCACCGCAGCGGCTGGCCAGTGGTTGACAACCGCGTTCCTCCTGACGATGAGTGTCGTGATTCCGATCACTGGCATGCTCATCCAGCGAATGCGAACTCGTACGCTCTTTATGATCGCGATGGGTCTCTTCTCTCTGGGAACGCTTATTGCCGCGATCGCGCCGGGTTTCTTCGTGCTTTTGCTTGGCCGGGTGGTGCAGGCTGGTGGCACCGCGATCATGATGCCGTTGCTGATGACAACGGTGGTCTTGCTCGTACCCGACCAGCAGCGCGGCAGGTTGATGGGGCGGATTGCGATTGTTATATCCGTGGCACCGGCGCTCGGGCCGACCGTATCAGGGCTCATTCTGCAGTGGTTGAGCTGGCGTTGGCTCTTTATCTTTGTGCTTCCTATTGCACTCGCCGCGCTCATCATCGGCGTCCTCCGCCTCCCGAATGTCGGCATACAACGTAAGGTGCGCGTCGATCTGCTCTCGGTTGTGTTGTCCGTCTTTGGTTTCGGCGGCATCGTGTGGGGGCTAAGCGCTATTGGAGAGAGTGCCGCCGCAGATCACTCGATCCCGCCGCTCGTTCTCATCCTGGTGGGCATCGCCGGGCTTGCGCTCTTTGTCTGGCGGCAATTGCGGCTCCACAGGGAAGACCGTGCTCTGCTCGACCTGCGCACGTTCCACACCCGACCGTTCGCGCTCTCGGTGATCCTGTTCACCTTCTCCTCGATCGCTCTTTTCGGAAGCCTGATCCTTCTCCCCATATACGGTCAGAACGTGCTCGGTTTCTCGGTGCTCGAGTCGGGTCTGGTGCTCCTGCCCGGAGGCCTGCTGATGGGTTTTCTGGGGCCGGTGGTTGGTCGACTGGTAGATCAGCGCGGCGCACGCTTCGTGTTGGTTCCTGGCGTCATTATCGCCGCACTGGCGCTCTGGAGCATGGCGCTCTTGAGCGACTCGAGCAGCATTTGGCAGGTTCTCGCCTCGCACGTCGGGTTGAGTATTGGACTCGCGGGCACCTTCACCCCGCTGTTCTCGGTATCGCTCGGATCGTTGCCCGGCCGCCTCGCCTCGCACGGGAGTGCGACGCTCTCCACCGTGCAGCAGGTCGGTGGCGCGGCTGGCACGGCGCTCTTCGTGACGGTGATGACGGTGGTCTCGACGGCAGCCGCAGGATCCCCTGATGCGGTCGACGCGCACGCGCTGGCTGCAGGAACTCGGGTGGCTTTTATGATCGGCGGCCTGGCTATGACGATCGGAGCATTCATTGCGCCATTCGTGACCGAGGTGACGAAGTCCACCGAGGTCTCCTGAATCCGGGATGAGACGGCTCCGCCCTCGAATGCGTCAATCGCACTGGGGGATGCGGTCAGAGAGGTGAGTCGAGGGTGGCGATCGCCCGACGAACCGCCTCCGCCAACTGGCGAACGGCGGGCGAAGGCCCGGCCGGAGAAGCTGGAGTAGCGAGAAGGATTTCCCGCGCGAATCGCGGGTCATCTATGGGCCTGAGAACGACCCCTGCCGGCACATGCTCGGTCGCGAGGCGCGGTACGAGGCCGACTCCAAGGTCGGCCGCAACCATTCCGAGGGCGACAGAATAGTCGTCCGTGCGCACCGCGACGTGAAACGGAAGCCCGGCATCAGCAAACACATCACGCACCACATCGTCGAGTGTGTCGCCCGGGGTCGCACTAAAGACCCACGAAGAGTCACTGAGTGAGATGAGTCCTTCCGCGTCCACGCGTGCTTGCCGCGCGGCGGGATGCTGTGCGGGCAGGGCGAGGAGGAGCGGATCGGTGAGCAAATGGGTGGTGTGTACATCCGAACGAAACGGCAGCGCATACCCGCTTGCGGTGTAGACGAGCGCGGCATCGAGGGTGCGCTGATTTACCTGTGAGACGAGTGGCGAGATCTCTTCGAGCACAGCATCAAGCTCTATACCGACTTCACGAAGTCTCGCGGCAATCGCGGGAAGAAGCCGGGCCGCTGCCGTCGGGAATGAGCCAAATCTCAGCTTGGTGCGGCCAACCTGTGCAAATTCGCGCACATCAGTGAGCGCCCGGTCGGAGAGCGCGAGGATCTCGCCGCCGCGATCCAGAAGGAGAAGACCTGCCGCGTTGAGCGTGCTTCCCCGAGTGGATCGAGTGACGAGCACGCTTCCGACCAGGCGTTCAAGTGCCTTCAGGTGATAGTCGACGCTGGGTTGGCTCCAGCCTAGACGCCGCGCAGCGCGTGAGACCGACCCCTCTGCGGCGACCGCAGCGAGGGCTTGGAGTTGCCGCGGATCGAGCACGGATGCACCAGCTTTCTCGGTGGTTAGAAGGCGAAATTCGGACCATCGGTACATACAGTATATGTAGGTCTTGAGTCATCTCACGGGTTCCGGGAACCGTTGACGAGCGACAGTATGGAGGCATGCTGCAACAACTGAATGATTCGATGCTGCCCGGCCAAGAAACAGGTGCGAGGGCTCAGGCCTATGCCCATATTGAGGTCGAGGCGGGCACCGAGGCGCATACCGATTCGCAGAAACGCGCTCCCTATGTCGAGGCGCTCCAACGCCACGCCGACGCGCACCCTCTGCACTTCATGGTGCCGGGCCACTCCAACGACGCGAGCAGCGGCGCTGCACACCTGGCAGCGGTATTTGGATCCCGGGTCACTGAGCTCGACGTGCCCCTGATGCTCGACGGCATCGATCTCGGTGACGACTCGCCACTCGCCGAGGCGCTCCAGCTGGCCGCCGAGGCGTGGGGCGCGCGCCGCGCTTGGTTCCTGACAAACGGGGCCTCGCAGGGCAATCGCACAGCCGCACTCGCGGTGCGCGGGCTTGGCGAGCGGGTCCTCATGCAGCGCAGTTCGCACTCGAGCTTCACCGATGGGGTGCTGCTTGCAGGGCTGATTCCGGCATTCGTCGCGCCCTCGGTGGATGTGCGCAACGGGATCGCCCACGGTCTTACCCCGGCGTTCCTTGAGAAAGCTCTGGCTCATGAGAGCGAATCAGGGCGGCCCGTCTCAAGCGTGTACGTGGTGTCACCGAGCTACTTCGGCTCGACCGCCGACGTTGCCGGGCTCGCTGAGGTAGCGCATCGGTATGGCGCCGCACTCGTCGTCGACGGTGCCTGGGGTGCTCACTTCGGGTTTCACCCCGAGCTTCCCGAGTCTCCTGCCCGGCTCGGGGCGGATCTCGTGATTTCCAGCACTCACAAACTGGCGGGTTCGCTCACCCAGTCGGCGATGCTGTTGCTCGGAGATACCCCCTTTGCCGAGCGGCTGGAGCCGCTCGTCGCGCGCGCCTTCACCATGACCTCCTCAACCTCCGCCAGCGCGATCCTCATGGGGTCTCTTGATGCGGCCCGACACGCGCTGGTGCAGGGCGCAGAAAAGATTGGTCGCGCGATCCACCAGTCGAATCAACTGCGTCAGTTCTTGCGGGCCGACCCGAGGTTCAGCGTCATCTCTGATGACTTCGGGAAGTTCGCAGACATCGTCGCGATTGACCCGTTGCGGGTGCCGATCGACGTGTCACGACTGGGCCAGAGCGGTCACTGGGTGCGCGAGCGATTGATCACGGCGCACGGAACATACCTCGAGATGTCGACCGCAACGAGTGTGGTCGCCGTGATTGGGGCGCTCTCGACGCTGGATCTCGAGAGGCTGTACCGGGCGCTGGTCTCGGTCGCCGATGAAGCAGATGACTTGCGTGTGTCCGAAACTGTGAGTGCTGCCGGTGACGGAATCTCCGGGGTGGCCTCGGGCGCCGGGGAACAGGGGACCTTCCCGCCGCTTCCCGCAGCCGGAACGCTGCGCATGTTGCCACGCGCCGCCTACTTTGCCGAGAGCGTATTGGTGCCGGCCGAGCGCGCCATTGGCCGGGTTTCAGCGGATACCCTCGCGGCGTATCCTCCCGGAATACCGAATCTCATGCCCGGCGAAGAGATTACCCGAGAGACCGTGGCTTTTCTGCAGGCGGTTGCGGCTTCGCCAACGGGATTTGTGCGGGGCGCTGCTGACCCCCAGGTCGAGACGTTTCGCGTGGTGCGAGACCCGGTGACTGCGAGTCTGCAGGCGTAGAACTCCTAGTTGCCCGGGAAATTCGGCTTGCGTTTCTCGACGAAAGCGGCCGTTCCCTCGATCATGTCGCCGGTGCCGAAGCACGCGGCAAACGCCTCGCGCTCAAGAATGAGCCCAGCGTCTGTTGGCAGTGCCTGCACCTCGCGGACCGCGCGTTTCGCCATCGCCACGGCAACCGGAGACTGTTGAGAGATGCGCTTCATTGCGTCTTCGGCGCCGACATGCAGCGCGCCGGTGTCGGGGAAGACGTGTGCGACCAATCCCAGCTTCTCTGCCTCAAATGCGTCGATGCGGCGGCCGGTGAAGATGAGATCACGGGCCGCAGCGATACCCACGTACTGTTGCAGCCGCACGCACCCGCCGAACCCGGGAATCAGGCCGAGCCCGACCTCGGGCTGACCGAAACTTGCGTTCTCACTCGCATAGATGAAGTCGCATGCCATAGCAAGTTCGCAGCCGCCACCCAATGCAAAGCCGTTGACAGCGGCAATCACGGGCACTGGGAGGGTCTCGATCCAGCTGGTCAGCTCTTGCGCGCTCGCAGCGTACTGTGCCGACTGTGCCGGGGTCATTTCGCGCATGACCGAAATATCGGCCCCGGCGACAAACGACTTGCTGCCTTGACCGGTAAAGATGACGCCGCGGATCGACCAGTCGTTTACGGATTCTTCAGTTCCGTCTCCGCCGGGCTGGCTGGGCCGACCGAGCGAGTCGCGCAACTCACCAAAGACCTGGCGCAACTCGGCGATCACCTGAGGAGAGAGCGCGTTGAGCACCTTCGGGCGATTGATCTTGATCGTGAGGATCGCATCGCGAACCTGCAACTCGATCGTCTCGTAGGTGAGGGCCTCGAGTCGCGCGGCGGTATTCAAGGTTAGCCGTCTTTCTTCTCGAACAGGTTGCCAACCACCTGGGCAGACCCCAGTATGACAACCAGCAGGATCGCGCCCACGATAAGAATGGCAACCACGTTCACCGGGTCACCCGCCGCAGAGAACTGCTCGCGAGGGTCAAACTTCTCACCCTCGCCTACGGCAGCGAACGCGGGTGCCGCCACGAAGAGCGAAACGATGACCGCGAAGATGGCGGTGGTGATACGGGTGAGAGTCTTCACTTCGGTTCTCCTCGCGGTGATGCGATGTCAGGCGCGGCACGTCGCCGCACGCGTCTAGTGCTCAGTCTATTCTGCCGTGCTCTAGCGCTTCGCGCGAACTCCCGCTGCTCTAGGCTCGTGTCATGGCTCAGGCAGACGGCGACAGCACGCCTTTCTCGGTGGATCAGCCCTGTGCGCGGCGCGATCCCTGGCTGCGCGGTGCGGAAGTCCGAGAGCTCGTCGAGTACATCGCCCCGCCCGTGCTGCCCGCGCGGCGCGGCGCGGATCCACTGGTTGCACCACGACGCTGACCGCCTTGCGGCTGTCCTTGCGAACGAGCCTGACTTGACTGTCCCGACGCGCCCGAACGACCCGCAGTACCACCCTGGCCGCCGCCTTGCCCGCCCTGACCGCCGCGACCGCCACGCGAACGCTTGCGCTTCGCGTTTGCCCCCTGCGACTGCCCGGCACCTGACGGGTTATGGCCGGCTGCACGCTGTTGCGCCACGTGAGCTTCGTTGCGCTTGCGCTCGATTTCACGCGGGTCCACGCGCGGGGCGACCTCGCCAATCAGCGATACCACCTCGGCATCCGCGGCCGTGACAGGGCGCGGGGTGACCTGAATCTTTGCGGCCCTCAGCAGCTGACGCATCTCGGAGCGCTGCTCGGGCAGCACCACGGTCACGACGTCGCCCTCGTTTCCGGCACGCGCGGTGCGGCCTGAGCGGTGCAGGTACGCTTTGTGCTCAACCGGCGGATCAATGTGCACGACCAACTCGACTCCATCGACGTGCACGCCGCGGGCCGCAACGTCGGTCGCGACGAGCACGCGTGACTCGCCACTGACAAACTCAGCGAGGTTGCGATCACGCGCGTTCTGCGAAAGGTTGCCCTGCAATTCAACTGCCGGAATGCCGGCGGTGGTGAGTTGCTTCGCGAGCTTCTTCGCCTGATGCTTCATACGGGTGAAGAAAATCCGACGGCCGGTGCCTGAAGCAAGGGCCTCAATGAGAGCCTCCTTGCCAGCCTTGCTCTGCACCTCGAAGACGTGGTGGGTGAGCTGCGGCACGGGAGATTCGGCGCTGTCGACCGAGTGCATGATCGGATCGTGCAGGTACTTCTTCACGATGTTGTCGACCCCGTTATCGAGGGTCGCGCTGAAGAGTAGACGCTGCCCCTGCTGGGGGGTCTTGTTCATGATGCGGGTCACGACGGGCAGGAAGCCCATGTCGGCCATATGATCCGCCTCGTCGAGCACCGTGATCTCGACCTTGTCGAGGTTGACCAGGCCCTGCTTCATCAGGTCATCGAGACGGCCGGGCGCTGCGACGATGATGTCGACTCCGCGCTCGAGCACGATTTCCTGTCGACGCTGCGGTACGCCGCCGAAAATGGTGGAGACGCGCACGCCCACCGGGTCACCGAGCATCTTGATGACCTCGGCGATCTGGGTGACGAGCTCGCGGGTCGGCGCGAGCACGATGCCACGGGGGCGGTTCGGTTGACGCTTCTTGTCGACATCCTGAGCGATGTTCGCAACGAGCGGGATCGCGAATGCGATCGTCTTGCCCGAGCCGGTGCGGCCGCGGCCGAGTACGTCGCGGCCCTTGAGCGTGTCGGGCAGGGTGTCACGCTGGATGGGGAAGGCCTCGGTCTTGCCGGTCTTTTCCAGGGCGTGTACGAGGGCGGTGGGCACGCCGAGATCGGCGAAGGTAGGAGTGGTCACTGGGACCTTTCATGCTGGTGGCATGCCGCGCGCAGCTCAATTCGATCGAGTGATCGTGAGTGTCTGCGCGTCGCTGCCGATATTTCGAAGGCGCGGGATCGCGCTTCCGTTCGCCGCAGATCCGGCCGAACGGCGCCCAGGCTCGTGGAGCGGGCGGTACGGTGAAAGCGACGCGTGACGCCGAGGAAGGCACCACTGGTCTCCAGCATAGCTCATGCAACATGTCGGAGGGCTGGGGTAGCTTCGAAATGATCCCCGGCGGTGACAACGGCTCGGGCCAGCGAAGGGAAGACGCATGTTTGTGCAGCACCTCACGGACGATGAGATCCGGCTGGTCACGAGCGCGAGCGACTTGACCGCGGCGAGCAGCTGTGAGTTTGCATTTCTGCGCCGCGTCGATCGCAAGTTTGGCCGGGACATCGTGGTGCCCGACAACACCGACGCAATGCTCGCCCGGGCTGCCAGGCTTGGAGACGCACACGAGGCGCGGGTGCTCGCGAGCTATGTCACCGAGTTTGGTCGCGGATCGGCGGGCGAGGCTGGCGGGGTCGTCGAGTTGCCGCCCCGCGGAGCCATGACCGCCACCGCGCTGACCGAGCTCGCCGAGCTGAGCCGACACGCACTCCTGGGAGGTGCCGACATCGTGTTTCAGGCCACCTTTTTCGACCCCGAGGTGCGCCCGGCCGATCCACACACCGGCGACCCGGCCATCGGCTTCGTGGGTTTCGCCGATTTTCTCGCACGCACCCCGGACGGCGCATATGAGGTGCAAGATTCGAAACTCGCACGCCGCGCCAAGGTGACGGCGCTCTTGCAACTCGCGGCCTATGCTGAGCAGCTCGAGCGGATCGGCGTGCCAGTCGCGCCCTGGGCCGTGCTCGTGCTGGGTGACGGGGCGCGCAGCCAGCACAGACTCGCTGACATCGCCCCCGTGTTTCGCTCCCGCCGCGACCGACTGCACCAGATCCTGCTCGAGCGGGCGGCCGCGGTCGGAGCGGACGGCCGGCGCGAGAGCGCCGAAGCGGTGGCCTGGGGTGCTACAGGCGTGATGGCGTGTGGCCGCTGCGAGGTGTGCGCGCCGGAGGTTGAACGGGTGCGTGATCCATTGCTCATTGCGGGGTTGCGTGCCGGGCAACGCGACCGCCTGATTGCTGCTGGGCTGACGACCCTCGATGCAGTCGCCGCAGCGCTCCCCGGGATTGCCTCCGGTACCCTCACCGTCTCTGGCATCAGCCAGGCCGCACTTGCGCGCATCGCCGCGCAAGCAGCCGCGCAGGTGGCGGCGGTGGCGGGGGAGGCACCCCCGGTGCGGGTGATCGACCCTGCGGCGCTCGCCGCGATTCCTGCACCGAACCCGGGCGACCTGTTCTTCGACTTTGAGGGCGACCCGATGTACCGCGAGCCAGGGGCGGAAGGCACCGCGCGCTGGGGCATTGACTACCTTTTTGGCATGGTGGATGCGCACGAGCAGTTCACTACGATCTGGGCGCACGATCTTGACGCCGAACGGCGGGCGCTCGAGGAATTCCTCAGCTTTGTTGCCGAGCGGCGCGCGCGCTTTCCTGAGCTGAAGATTTACCACTATGCATCGTACGAACGCACCCACCTGTCGAGCATCGCCGCCCGGCACGGCGTCGGTGAGCAGGAGGTCGACCAGTTGCTGCGCGAGCACGTGCTCGTCGACCTGTACCCGATCGTGCGACAGGCGCTGCGTGTTGGTTCCCGCTCCTATTCCATCAAGAAGCTTGAGCCGCTGTACATGGGCGATGAACTGCGAGACGAGTCCGGAGTGACGAACGCAGGTGACTCTGTAGTCGAGTACGCGGAAGCAAGCGCGTTGCGCGCGTCCCATTCGGCAGTGGATCAGGCGGAAGGGGAGCGGCGACTTGCCGCCATCGCCGAGTACAACCGCTACGACTGCGTCTCGACTCTGCGCCTACGCGACTGGCTGCTGCGGATCGCACGTGAGCACGGGGTGGTGCCCCTCGGCCCCGCAGATCCACGAGACGAGGGTCGCGAGACGGGGGTGCAGAGCTCTACCGCCTTGGCGCTCGCGATGCACGCAAGCGTGGCCGACGACGAGCGCGACCGAAGGGCGGCTGCGCTCGCGGCGAGTGCTATTGATTACCATGCCCGCGAGAACAAATCATTTTGGTGGGCGCACTTTGCCCGACTCGTCGAACCCATCGAGGATTGGGCTGACACGCGCGACGTGCTCGTGGTCGACGCAGCTCGGAGCGAGGTCGTCGACGATTGGCACATCCCGCCCCGAGGCCGCGTTCAACGCCGCACCGTGCGGTTGCGCGGGGAGCTCGCGCCTGGCAGCACACCAAAGGCCGGGTCTGACGCGTTTCTGCTCTACGAGTATCCGCCGCCGTTCTCAGAGAGCGGGGCGGCTCCCGGGGCGAGGGGCACCAGGCAGGTTGCCTTCGTCGACGTAGATGACGACGGGGTGACGGTTTCTGAGTCGCTTCCAGCGGGAGCCCCAAGCTACGACGTGCTGCCCTCGGTCATCGCGCCCGGTCCGCCGCCACGTCCAGGCAGTCAGCCGGGCGCGATTGAGGAATGGGGTGCCGTCCTCTCAAAGTCGCTCGACGAGGGCTACTTCCTGGCCGATCCGGTGGTCGACATCATCCGTCGGGTGCCGCCACGGTTGCTGGGGGGCCAGCCACTGGTTGATCCTCGCTCGCCTGAGGCGCTCGCCGCCGCGGGTGGGTTCGAAGAGGCCCGCACCATCGGCGCGGTTGTTGCGACCCTGCGCCAGCTCGATCGATCCGCACTCGCGGTGCAAGGCCCGCCGGGCACGGGAAAGACGTACCTGGCTGCGCGGGTGATCCGCTCCCTGGTTGAGCAGAACGGTTGGCGGGTGGGCGTGGTGGCGCAGTCGCACAAGGTCGTCGAGAATGTGTTGGAAGGGGTCGTCGCGGCGGGCCTCGACCGGTCGCAAGTGGGGAAGGTGGCGCAGCGCGGAGCGCCGAAAGATCAGGTGAGACCATTCTCCGTACTTCCGTACAACGGCCAACTGAGTTTCGTCGCTCGGCACCGAGACGCCGAACTCGGCTGCGTCGTGGGGGGCACGGCGTGGGACTTCAGCAATTCGAACCGGTTCGAGCGACGCAGCCTCGATCTGTTGGTGATTGACGAGGCCGGGCAGTTCTCGCTCGCTCCGACTATCGCCGCGTCGGTTTCGGCTGAGCGGTTGCTGCTGCTGGGCGATCCGCAGCAACTGCCGCAGGTATCGCAGGGGTCGCATCCCGAGCCGGTGGATACCTCAGCGTTGGGCTGGCTGCTCGGCGCTCACGAAACCATCCCAGAGGGTCACGGCTACTTCCTTGCTCAGACACGACGCATGCGTCCCGAGCTCACCGAGGTGGTTTCCGAGCTCGCCTACGAGGGGCGGTTGAGCGCGCACGCGACGGCTGCACTGCGCGAGGTGCGCGGGGTGGGGCCGGCCGGCCTACACTGGCACCCCGTGCCTCACCTGGGCAACTCCACGCGTTCGCCGGAGGAGGCTGCGGAGGTGGTGCGCATCGCGACGGCCTCCCTGCGCGGCATGCTTGTCGAACCGGGCGCGCCAGACCGAAGGCTCGCTGAGGCAGACATCATCGTGGTTGCCGCCTACAACGCGCAGGTTGAGTGCATCGCGAACGCGCTCGCGGTGGCAGGCCTCGGCGGGATCCGCGTCGGCACGGTCGATAGGTTTCAAGGGCAGGAGGCAGTGATCGCGATCGTCAGTCTGGCCGCATCCAGCGCGGAAGACGTGCCGCGAGGGCTCGAATTTCTCCTCATGCGTAACCGCCTGAACGTGGCGATCAGCCGCGCGCAGTGGGCCGCGCATCTCGTCTCCTCAGAGCGGCTTGGTGCGGGCCTGCCCGGGACCGCGGAGGGTGTCGCCGCACTCTCCGGCTATCTGCGCCTCACCGAGCGCGGACAGGGCTGAGGGCGGCGCTTCCCGAGCCCGACTGGAACTCCAGGATGCGCACGAGCGCCTCCTGCACCGCAGCCTCACCCGCCGCGTACGAGATTCGCACGGCACGGTCGCCCGCGATCGGGTCAAAGTCGACACCGGGAACGAGCGCCACATTAGCCCGTTCGAGTAACTCCTGCGCGTAAGCGGTCGCGGAGCCGAACCGCTCGAGCTGCGGCCCGAGTTCAGAGTAGTAGTAGAACGCGCCGTCCGAGGGCGCAGCGACGCCCCAGTTCAGGGCGGGCGCGGCATCCAGTATCAGCTGGCGTGCACGGGCGAAACCCTGCACCACGCGGTCACGTTCGGCATAAGTCTCCGGGCTGAACGCTGTCATCGCGAGTTCCTGGGCAGGCGCGGGCGGCGAGAGGGCGAAGTTGGAAGCGAGGGCTTCGAGCGGGCCGACGAGATCTTCGGGAAGGAGAGCCCACCCGAGCCGCCAGCCGGTCATGCCCCAATATTTGGAAAACGAGTTGATGACGATCGCGTTCGGATCGAGCTCCACCGCGGTCACACCACGGGGATCGGGATCACCGATCTCGGGGAATGTGATTCCGTGGTAAATCTCATCGCTAATGAGGCGGGTGCCGTGTGCTCGGCACCACTCGACCAAGCCGGTGAGGTCGGCTCGACTCAGCATCGTTCCCGTCGGGTTCGCGGGGGAGGCAATCACAAGACCGGCAAGGCGTCCGTGCTCGGCCTCAGCCGCGTCAAGCAGAGCCGGTGTGGGCTGGTAGCGGGTCTCGATCGAAGTTGGGATCTCAATGACCTGCACCCCCAGCGCGGTCAAAATGTTTCGGTACGCGGGGTAACCGGGGCTCGCGAGTGCCACACGGTCGCCCGGGTCGAACGCCGCGAGGAACACCAGCTGGAACGCCCCTGACGAACCGGTGGTCACGGCGACGTTTTGGGGATCCACCTCGACGCCGTACCAATTGCGATAGTGGCCCGCGATGCCATCACGGAGCGGGGTAGTGCCGAGCGGGCCGGTGTAGCCAGCGGGCTTCAGCGTGCCCGGTGTGGGCCGGGCACTCGGCTCGCCAGCGCACAGCGAGACAACGTCGTGCCCCTCAGCTCTCCGCGTCGCGATCTGGTCAGTGATGCGCATGACTTCGAACGCTGGAACCGCCGAACGTTTCGAAGCCTGCATGAGCCGGGGCTCGCCATGTATCGTCATGCTCTGATGCCTCCGAGTGTCGTCTTGCCTGGGTGACGGCCGGTGCTGCTATGCGCCAGCGCGTTCGAGGCGTATCGGGGTGCCGGCCATGATTCCGGTGCGCGCCTGCAGCGATGTGCTGACGGCGGGGTTCGCGCTGTCCAGCTCCAGCTCACGCAGCACACCGTCACTCTGCGCCCCGAACGTCAGCACAATCGCCGACACCGAGGTCACGAGGGGATCGCCCAGCTCGGCGCCCGCCCGCGCGACGGCGGAACGGGTGGCCGCGGCGATGCTGGCGGGGCTCAGATCCACTATCGATCGCGAAGCCTTCGCATACGAAACCCCGTCGCCCGACAGTGCCTCGGCAACCACCGCATCGCCCGCGAGTGCCACGCGTACCTCGAGCACCGTGGAGCTCGGGGTGAGCGATGTGGCCGCACCAGCAAAGGGCAGGGGAATGACAGACGGGGCGTCACCGTGATCGTGCTGATCAGGTGACGCCCCGCCGAAAGAGAATTTCAGATCCATGGTGCCCAGGCTACGCGAGTTGCCTGAAGCCCGAACCCGAAAGCCTTAAACCCTACGCGTTCGCGACGATCTCTCCGTAGGGAGTGTAGGCGAGCTCCGGGAACGCCTCGGCGACACCGGCGTTTGCCAAGATGCCATCGTGCGCGTTGAGGCCCTTCGCGAGCGCCTCGTCGGCTGCGAGTGCCGCCGACCAGCCCTTGTCGGCCAGGGCAACAACGTAGGGCAGCGTCGCATTGGTCAGCGCCGCGGTCGAGGTCTCGGGCACCGCGCCCGGCATGTTCGCAACGCAGTAGTAGATCGAGTTGTGCACCTGGAAGGTGGGGTTGTCGTGCGTAGTGGGCACGGAGTTCTCGAAGCAGCCGCCCTGATCGATGGCGATGTCGACGAGCACCGAGCCGGTCTTCATCTCCGCGACCATCTCGTCGGTGACGAGCTTCGGAGCCTTCTCGCCCGGGATCAACACGGAACCGATGACGAGGTCCGCATCCTTCAGCGCCTCGCTGATGTTGTGCGCGTTCGACGTGCGGGTCTGGATGCGTCCGCCGAACTCGTCCTCCAGCTGCTTTAGGCGGGGGAGGGCGATGTCGATCACGGTGACCTCGGCGCCCATACCGAAGGCGATGCGCGCGGCCTGCTCGCCGGCAGCGCCGCCGCCGATGACGACGACCTTGCCGCGACGGGTCGCAGTGACGCCGCCCAGCAGAATGCCGCGGCCACCGTTGGCTTTCATCAAGGAGTAGGCGCCGACCTGCACCGACAGACGCCCGGCAACCTCGCTCATGGGGGCGAGAAGCGGCAGGCCACGGTTCGCGAGCTGCACGGTTTCGTAGGCAATCGCAGTGGTGCCAGAGTTGAGTACCGCGTCGGTGAGCGTGCGATCAGCTGCGAGGTGGAGGTAGGTGAAGAGCACCTGACCCTTGCGCATCTTGTCGTACTCGGAGGCGATGGGCTCCTTGACTTTCAGGATCATGTCGCTCTCGGCCCACACGGTTGCTGCGTCGTCAACGATCTTCGCGCCGGCCGCCTCGTACTCGGCGTCGGTGATCGCCGATCCGAGCCCGGCGCCCGCCTGCACCAACACCTCGTGACCGCGACGGGCGAGCTCAAACACGCCTGACTGCGTGATGGCGACACGGTTTTCGTTGTTCTTGATCTCGGTGGGAATGCCGACGCGCATGAGCTGCTCCGATGTTTCGTGGTTGTTGTGGGGGTTCGGGGGTGGATCAGCGCGGCCCGCGGCACTGCGGTGTTTTGCGGTGTGAAGGGGGCGTGTGATCCACTTTTCCAACTGCGATGATTCTGCACTATATTCGTTTCAAGTGGATTACGGGAGAATTCTCTTCGGAAATCGTCGAATATCAACTTTAAATCATCTGAAAAGCGGGGTGCAGTGGTGGACCGATCGAAGAATCTGCGAGTCGAACCCGCGCTCGATGAGGTCGACCGCCTCATTGTCGAGGAGCTCCAGCTCAACGGGCGAATGACCAACGCCGAGCTTGCCGAGCGAGTGGGAATTGCCGCGTCGACCTGTGTGGCGCGGGTGCGAAGCCTGGTCTCGCGACGGGTGATTACCGGATTCACCGCACAGGTCGACCCCGGGGTCATCGGCATGACGTTGCAGGTTCTCGTGAGTGTGTCGATTCGGTCGGGTGCACGGCAGCGTATCTCGGAGTTTATGGAGGAGCTGCGTGGCCTGCCCGAGGTGATGCAACTCTTCTTCCTCGGCGGAGTCGAGGATTTCATCATTCATCTCGCAGCGCGTGACTCAGATCACGTGCGCGATTTCGTCATGGAGCATCTCTCGGCACACCCAGCCGTGTCGTCGACGCGCACGAGCATTGTGTTTAGTCACCACCAAAACCCGGTGCGCATCGCGGGCTAGTGGGGTGCGGTGGGCGGCGTGAGGCGCAATTCGTGTGCGTCGAGCGCCTCTTCTGCGAGCCGCAAGGCCGCGCTGTCGTACTGACCAATGGCGCGCTCCTCGAGTAGCGCCGAACGCTGGGCTTCGAGTGCGACACGGGCGAGGCGCAGGTAGCTTAGTGCTTCCTGCTCGCCGGCCGACGGTGCTGCCGTTGGCGCTCGCGGGACTGCGTACCCGAGGGGCGCAACCGCCTCGTGCACGCTCGCCTGCGCCCGACGAATCACGCGATCCGAGGGCACCGCGTGCGCGGGGTTCTCGTGCGCGAGCGCCTGCTCACGTTCGAGAGCGGCCTCCAGAGCTGCGGTGCCGGCTCCTGAGAGGTCGGTGTACAGCCCCACCAGTTCCTCGGCGCGGTCGCTGTGGCTCGGGCCTCTGGGGCGAAGCCAGCGAATCACCGCGGGCAGGCTGAGTCCGTGGAGGAGCAGCGTGACGACCGCCACGATGAACGCAATGAGCACGAGCTGCGACCGATACGGCACCTCGTTGGGAATCGACTGCGCCGCGGCGAGCGTGACGACGCCGCGCATGCCGCTCCAGCCCAGCGTGAATCCGCCCCGCCAGTTCAAGCCCTGGCTGTGAGCGTGTTCGAGATCTGCGGCACTGCGCCTCGCAATTCGATCAGCCCGTTGCGCCCGAATCTCCTGCGTCTCGGTGCTGATCTCTGAGCGGGTGAGCTCCCTGGCTCGGCTCGCTGCGCGCTGTGTTCCGGAGGCGCGCACCCGGTGCTTATTCAGCGTGCGCTTGAGTGACCACAGCAGCGGGGCCATAAAGGCCATGCGCAGCAGGAGCAGTGCCGCCACGATGCCGAGGCCGATCAGCCCGGTGTGGGCGAGGGTAAACGTGCTCGCACTGACGTCGGTGAGGAGGGCGTGCAGTTCCAGGCCCATGAGGAGGAATACCCCGTGCTCAAGCAGAAATTGGACCGTGCGCCAATTCAGTCGTTCGTTGATCCTCGCATGGGCGCTGAACCGTTTCGCCGCCTGGTGGCCGGAGAAAAGGCCGGCGACTACGACGGCGATCACACCGGAGCCTCCGGCGGCTTCCGCAGGCACGAACGCAATGAAGGGCACGGTGAACGAGATGACGGTGTCGTATACGGGGTTGGAGAGCCGCGCTCTGACCCCCACCGTGACGAAACCGATCGCAAGCCCGATGAGGCTCGCCACGGCCACCGCGTAGACGAAAATGCCCAGTGTTTCCCAAAAGGCGAAGGTGCCCGCGGTTGCGGCGATGGCGGTGCGCAGCAGTACTAGGGAGGTTGCGTCGTTGACGAGGCTCTCGCCCTCCAAAATCGTGACCAGGCGTGGGGGCATCCCGAGACGCTTGCCGATTGCGGTAGCCGCCACAGCGTCAGTGGGGGCGACAACGGCGCCGAGCGCGACCGCCGCGGCCAGCGGAATGGCCGGCACCGCAAGGTGGAGAAGTGCCCCCACCACACCGGCCGAAATAATGACGAGGGCCACCGATAATCCCGCGATAGGCCCAAGGTTTCGGCGGAGGTCAAGCACGGGCACGTTGACCGCCGCGGAATAGAGCAGCGGCGGCAAGACCGCGACGAGGATAATCTCGGGATCGATCTCAATAAGTGGGATGCCTGGGATGTAGCCCACACCCATGCCAAGCACCACCAGGATGAGTGGCGCAGCGATACCGATGCGACTCGAGAGAATCGACACGGCCACCACCACGATCAGTACGGCGGCCGCGACGAGCAACCCCTCGGAGAGTTCCATGCTGAGAGCGTACTGGTCTGGTTAGAAGCGAGCGCGCCAGTACTGAGCGGGTACGAGGTTTGCCGCGTCGTTGGCGCGCAGAGTGTGCGCCCACTCGAGTGGCAGAGCGGGGTTCACGAGCGCCGCGCGCCCTATGGAAATGACATCGGCCTGACCGGTCGCCAGGATTCCCTCGGCCTGCTCGGCGGTGGTGATGAGGCCGACCGCTCCGACGGGGAGGCCGTGCCCGCGCAGGCGCTGCGCGATCCACACCTGGTACGACGGGCCCACGGGAATGCGCGCGTCGGCCACGTTACCGCCCGAGGAGGCGTCGATGAAGTCGGCGCCGTCTTCGGCGATCCACTCGACGACCTGTGCGGCCGCCACGGTATCGAACCCGCCCGCCGTCCATTCGTCGCCTGAGATGCGCACCATGATGGGCAACTCGGGGTGGTCTGCGCGAATGCCGCGCACGATCTCGCGCAGCAGACGTGCCCGGTTTTCTGGGCTGCCCCCAAACTCGTCGGCGCGCTCGTTCGAGAGCGGCGAGAGAAACTCGTGGATCAGGTACCCGTGCGCAGCATGCAGCTCGACCGCGTCAAAGCCGGCTCGCACCGCACGGTCGGTGGCGGCGATGAATGCGTCGATCACGCCGCGCACCTCGTCGGTACTCAGCGCGCGGGGATCTGCCAGCCCGGAAAACGCCACTGCCGACGGGGCGACGCTCTGCCAGCCGCCGTCTTCCTCGGGCACCGTGCCGCTTGGCGCGTCCCGCATCCCTGGGTGCGTCGAAGCTTTACGCCCGGCGTGTCCGAGTTGAATCGCGAACCTCGCCCCGTGCGCTTTCGCAAGCGGGAGCATGCGGGCGAAGGCAGCCTCCTGCGCGTCGTTCCAAAGGCCGAGGCAATTGGGGCTGATCCGCCCCTCGGGCACGACCGCGGTCGCTTCGACAACCACGAGCCCGGCTCCGCCTCGGCTGAGTGCTCCCCAATGCACGAGGTGCCAGTCATTCGGCACGCCCTGCTCCGGGCCCTCTGCCGCCGCCGAGTACTGACACATCGGTGGCACCCACAGTCGGTTGCGCACCTCCATGCCACGAATTGAGATGGGCTGGAACAGATGCGGATTGGTCATTTTCCAAGCGTATCGTCAGTGGCCTCGGCTGAGACGGGAGCGCAGGGACCGTAAGGGTGTGACACGCTTAGAGGCAGGGCGCCGTAGGCGCCACTGGTGGATTAACCCGGCACCCGGGCCTTGAAAGAAAGTGGGACGCTGCATGAGCCTCGGCCGGATGCTCGACGAGATGCTCGACGCCGCACGCGCGAGCGGAGCGTCCCCGGAGGCGGATGAGATCCACACGCTCTTCGAAACCTGGGCCCTTGAGGAACGAGGCCTGCGCCTCTACCCCGCACAGGAAGAGGCGCTGCTCGGGCTCGCGCTCGGGTCGAACGTGATTCTCTCGACGCCCACGGGCACCGGCAAGTCGCTCGTGGCGATAGGTGCCCACTTCATCGCCCTCGCCGAAGGCCGTCGCACCGTCTACACGGCGCCGATCAAGGCGCTCGTCAGTGAGAAGTTCTTCGACCTCGTCGAGGTGTTCGGCGCCGAGCGGGTGGGGATGGTCACGGGCGACACATCGATCAACGGCGATGCGCCGATTCTGTGTTGCACGGCGGAGATCCTCGCGAACCTGGCGCTGCGCGACCGCGAGACCGGAGGCATCACCCAGGTCGTGATGGACGAATTTCACTTCTACGCCGAACCCGAGCGCGGCTGGGCGTGGCAGGTGCCGTTGCTGCTGATGGGAGGCGCGCAGTTCCTGCTGATGTCGGCGACGCTCGGGGACGTGACCGAGCTTGCCGAAGACCTCACCCGGCGCACCGGGCGCGACACCGCGCGAGTCACCGGCGTCCTGCGCCCCGTTCCCCTTCACTTCGCCTACGAGGTGAAGGGCGTACACGAGGTCATCGAGGAGCTGCTTGAGACGCGCCGCACCCCCGCCTACCTGGTGCACTTCAATCAGTCGCACGCGGTCGAACAAGCGCAGGCGGTCGCCAGTATCAAGCTGGTGGATCGCGCGGGGCGCGACGAGATCGCGGCCGCTATTGGCGAGTTCCGGTTCTCGACGGGATTCGGGGCTACCCTGTCACGGCTCGTGCGTTCGGGCGTGGGAGTACATCACGCGGGCATGCTGCCCCGGTATCGCCGCCTAGTGGAGCAGCTCGCGCAGCGCGGCCTGCTGCGGGTGATCTGCGGCACCGACACGCTTGGCGTCGGCATCAACGTGCCGATTCGCACGGTGGTGATTACCGCGCTCGCGAAATACGACGGCACGCGCATGCGGCGTCTCTCGGCACGCGAGTTTCACCAAATTTCGGGCCGCGCCGGACGAGCGGGGTATGACACCGAGGGTGATGTGCTCGCGCTGGCCCCGGAGCACGAGGTGGAGAACGCCCGATCCGCTGCCAAAGCCGAGGCGCAGAAAGCGGGTGGCAAGAAATCTAAACCAGCAAAGAAGAAGGCCGCACCGCAGGGATTTGTGGCGTGGAGTGAGCAGACCTTCGAGAAGCTGATAGTGGCGGAGCCTGAGCCGCTGGTGAGTCGCATGCGGGTGACCCACTCCATGCTGCTCGGGGTAATCGCGCGGGGCGAAGCGCGTGAGGGGGAGGCGCTTGATGTGATGCGCACGCTCATATTTGGCAGTCACGAGCCCCGGTCCGAGCAGTTCGCGCACGCACGCACCGCACTCAGCATCTTTCGCACGCTGCGTCAGGGTGGCATCGTCGACGTGTACTGCGATGAAGGCGGGCAGCGGCTGCTCAGGCTCACGATCGAACTGCAGGCGAACTTTGCGCTAAACCAGCCCCTGTCGCCCTTCGCGCTCGCCGCAATTGAGTTGCTCGATCCCGATTCGCCCGAATACGCACTCGACGTGATCTCGATTATCGAAGCGACGCTCGAAGACCCGCGAGCGATTGTGCGGCAGCAGGAGCACCGGGCACGCGGCGAGGCGGTCGCCGCGATGAAGGCCGAGGGCATCGAATACGAGGAACGGATGGAGCTGCTCGAGCAGATCACCCACCCGCAGCCGCTGAAGGAGCTACTCGACGAGGCGTTCGAGGCCTACACCCGCGAGGTGCCCTGGGCGCGTGACTTCGAACTGCGCCCGAAATCAGTGGTGCGCGACATGATCGAGCGAGCATTTAACTTCCGTGATTTGGTGTCCTTTTACCAGCTTGGACGCTCCGAGGGTACGGTGCTGCGCTATCTGAGCGACGCGTATCGGGCGATCGAGCGCACGGTGCCCGAGCAATCGAAGAATGAGGAACTCGCAGCGCTGATCGACTGGCTCGGTGAGCTGGTGCGCCAGGTCGACTCGAGCCTGCTCGATGAGTGGCAGACGCTCGAAGCCGGAAGCATCGCTTTCGGCCGAGCGACTGGTGCCGCCTACGGCGGCAGCCCACGGAGCGAAGCGAGGGGTGAAGAGCTGGCACACCCCGACCCCGAGGCGTATCGCGCGGCGATCGCGGCCCGCGCCGAGGTCGACACCGCGCCGCCCGCGCGGTCGCTGCTCGCAAACGAGCGCGCCTTCGGGGTGATGGTGCGCAATGCTATCTTCCGGCGCGTGCTCGCGGCGGCCTTCGACCAGCTTGACGAGCTCGTGGCGCTCGACGGCCCGCACGGTTTTGGCGAGCGGGCGTGGGGTGAGGCGCTCGACGCATACTTCGGCGAGTACGACACGATGGGCACGGGCGCCGACGCGCGATCCGCAACCTTCCTCACGATCGACAAGTCTGGCGCAGCCGGGGAATTGGTCGCGGATAAACCGGGTGAACGCGGTGAGCTAAGCGAGCGTTTCTGGCGCTTTCGACAGGTACTCGACGACCCCGCCGGTGACCATGATTGGGCGATCGAAGGGGTGGTGGATCTCGCGGCCTCCGAGGAAGCGGGTGAGCCGGTGATCCGCGTCGAACGGGTGGGCGTTTTCGCGTCCTGATCCCGGGTGTTCTCCTGCCCAAATCATAGAAAAGCGGCGTATTCTGAGAGAACAAGAGCCATCCGGGGGGACACGGCCATGAACAGGATCTTTCAGCGAATTGTCGGGCTCGCTGTCATCGCCATTGTGCTCGTCGCGGCGGGACTGTTGTGGTGGGCGGTCACGATCGAGCGCTCACCAACCCTCTGGGATCCGGTGCGGGTGACCATTGGTGGGGCATGGGAAGTGATGTACAGCGCGGAACTACCGCGTCTGCGTCTCATCGCGGTGGCGCTCGCGCTCGCGCTCATCATGATCATCATCGTGGTCGCGGCCGAGCGCATTGTGTCGCGGCGGTATCGGCGCACCCCACCTCACCGGGCCGAGCGGCCACTTGCGCCGCGAATCGTCATGGCGCGCACTCGCGGTCAGTTCGCTGGTGAAGTAACGGTCACCGCGCTGATCCCGGCCCACAATGAGGAATCATCGTTGCCCGCAACGATTGCCTCACTGCGCGCTCAAACATCGCCGCCGGATCGAGTGATTGTGGTGGCCGACAACTGCACCGATGGCACCGTGCGGGTCGCGCGCGAAGCAGGGGTCGAGGTCTTCGAGACCGTCGACAATACGCATAAGAAGGGCGGGGCGTTGAATCAAGCGCTCGCCGACCTGCTTCCGAGACTCGGCGACAACGACACGGTGCTGGTGATGGATGCTGATACGCAGCTCGGGCCGGAGTTTATTGCAACCGCGAAGCGACACTTCACGGATGACCGGGCGCTGATGGCCGTCGGGGGGTTGTTTTCTGGCGAAGAGGGTCACGGTCTGCTCGGGCAATTCCAACGCAATGAGTACTTCCGCTACCAGCGCGAGATCCGGCGCCGTGACGGTCGCGTGTTCGTGCTGACTGGTACGGGAACGGCGTTTCGTGCGACTGCACTGAAGGCCGTCGCCGACTCACGCGGACGCACGATTCCTGGGGTGCAGGGCGACGTTTACGACACCTTCGCCCTCACCGAAGACAACGAGCTCACGATTGCGATCAAGTCACTCGGCGGTCTCATGGTGTCACCTCCAGAGTGCACCGTCGTCACCGAATTGATGCCGACCTGGCGAATGCTGTGGGCGCAGCGACTGCGGTGGCAGCGCGGCGCACTTGAGAACCTGGGCGCCTACGGAATCACCCCTCAGACGTTTCGATACTGGGCACAGCAGATCGCTATCGGTTACGGCGTCTTTGCGCTGGCCGCCTATTTTGTCCTGATTTTTCTCATGATTTTCGCAATGGATACCTGGGTCTGGTTCCCGTTCTGGCTGGGTATTGGTGCTCTGTTCGCTGTTGAACGGGTCGTAACTGCGTGGCGCGGGGGTGTGCGGGCCCGAACACTGTCCGTCTTCATCTTCCCCGAGTTGGTCTATGACTCCTTCTTGAACCTCGCGTTCCTCAAAGGAGTCTTCGAGATCTCCGCTGGCCAGAGGCCCACCTGGAAACATGTGCAGCACTCGCCATCCTCCGCGCCAAACGAGGTGGCGGCACGCCCCGCCGACCACCTGTCTCAGGAGGAATCGGTTGCAGGAGTGGATCTCGCTCCGACGGGCGGGCTTGGTAAGCCAGCAGATGTCGCGGAACACGCTGACTATGAGAGCACGGAGGTGCGGGCCTGATGGTGGTGCAAGGAATCCTATTCCCACAAGAATGGTTGACAACCGACTGGTTCTCGATCTTTGCGACCGTCGTCGCGATCAACACGCTGGTGTACGTGGTGCTGGGCGTTTCAAAGCTTTTCCCGGTCTGGCACCTGAAGCTCTTCAAACGCAACGGTAGGAATCGCCGCGGTGAGACGCGCAGTATCTACCCCGATGCTCAGCCATAGATCTTTCTACTCGAGCGTTCTGAGTTAGGGTCGAAGGTGTGTCTCTCACCGCTGCTAATTTTCTTTCAGTCGCCGACCACACGCTGCTGACGCCAGGCGTCACCGCGTCTGAGCTTCATCAGTTTCTTGGCGAAGCGTGCCGGCTCGGAGTTGCCCGAGTGTGCGTCAACCCATCGCTTCTCCCAGTGGATCCTGCCGCACTCGGCGAACTCCAGGTCGTGACGGTCGTGGGGTTTCCTTCCGGTGCGCACACGGCCTCGGTGAAGGCGTTCGAGGCCGCCCGCGCGGTTGCGGATGGCGCGCACGAGATCGACATGGTGGTGAACCAGGGGCTCGCACGGGCGGGGGAGTGGGACGCGGTTCGGGCCGAGATTGCGGAGGTTCGGGTCGCGTGCCCGGGCCAGGTGCTGAAGGTGATTCTCGAGACAGCGACGCTCACCGACGACCAGATCGTCAGGGCCTGTCGGGCGGCCGAGGCCGCTGGCGCCGACTTTGTGAAGACCTCCACGGGCTTCAGTCCGGCAGGCGGCGCGACGGTGCACGCGGTGCGGCTCATGGCCCAGACGGTGGGCGGCCGCCTCGGTGTTAAGGCGTCGGGCGGGATCCGCACGGCCGCTGCCGTGCGTGAGCTGTGGGCGGCGGGTGCCACGCGCTTTGGCGTGTCGGCGACGGCCACAATCGCCGGCGAGTGGGATGCGGTGGAACCGCCAGCGGTCTTAGCGCCACCACTCACGTACTGAGGCGACGCTCACGTACTGAGGTGACGCTCACGTACTGAGGCGACGCCCGCGCATCGAGATGACGCTCACGCAGGGTTCACGCTCACTGAACCGTGCGTGGGTGTCAACCTGCGCCCGGAATGCGCCCCGCACCTGAACTTTGGTCGGGCCGCAGCCAGCGGCGCTGCCCACGATCCGGAGGGGGTGCGTGCGGTTCAGTGCCGATCTCGCACTGCGTCATACACTGGGGGGATGCGCCTCGGAGTGATCGACGTCGGATCTAACACCGTCCACCTGCTCGTCGTTGACGCGCACGCGGGCGCGAGCCCGGTGCCCTACCACTCACAGCGCTCGACGCTTCGGCTGATGCGCTACCTGGACAAACAGGGGGCGATCACCGATGAGGGGCAGCGGCTCATCATCGCTGCGATTCGGGAAGCACTTGACACGGTCGCCGAGATCGGAGTTGACGACCTGATCGCGACCGCCACGTCGGCGATTCGCGAGGCGACCAACGGCGAAGCGGTGCTCGCTCGGATCACTCGTGAGACGGGCCAGGTGCTGCAGGTACTGTCGGGTGAGGATGAGGCGCGCATCACGATGCTCGCGGTGCGCCGCTGGCTGGGGTGGTCGGCGGGGGAGATCCTGCTGTTTGACATCGGCGGCGGCTCATTCGAGATTGCGCAGGGTGCCGACGAGTACCCCGATGTGGAGGTGTCGCTGCCGCTCGGGGCAGGCCGTTCGACCATCAACTTCTTGCCAGAGGATCCGCCGCAGCGCGAGGCGGTGTCGAAGCTTCGGGCGCACGCCCGCGCCGAATTCACGAAGGCGCGCGACACGCTCTTCGCCGATCGCCCGAAGCCCAAGCGTGTGGTGGGCACGTCGAAGACGATCCGGTCGCTGGGTCGGCTCGTGGGCGGGCCGGCAGACCCGGTGACGGGTGATCTGGCGCCGATCCACTACACGGGTCTGCGCGAGTGGGAGCCGACGCTGCGCGACATGCCCTCGAACGTGCGCCAGTACCTGCCGGGCATTACGCCCGAGCGTGGGTACCAAATTCTGGCGGGCGCGATTGTGCTGCGCACCGCCATGAAGGTGTTCGACGTGCCGACCCTCACCGTGTCGCCATGGGCGCTACGCGAGGGCATTGTGCTGCGCTACATCGATGCGCTCGATTCGCCGGGCGCGGCGGCTCCGCCGTCAGATCTCGCCTAACTGACTTACACTGATTCCTATGGAGCCACAACAAGAGCGGGAACTCGGATTCGTCGACTATTCCGTGCCCAACGAGTTCTTTGAGCCACTTCCCGAAGCGGAGCTTTTAGCCTGGGACTCGCGCGGCTCGCAGTGACGTTTTTCGCGTTCGAAGTGGATCGCGGAACCGCCCCCGGGAGCCTCGCTTTTGGCAAGTTGAGGCAGATGGGGTATCGTTGAACCTCGGTGCTGCACTGCTTGCGGAGTAGCCCTTGGGGTATGGTGTAATTGGCAACACGGAGGTTTCTGGTACCTTTGTTCTTGGTTCGAGTCCAGGTACCCCAGCCAGTGAAGTCCTGATCTTCTTCGGAAGATTGGGGCTTTTTCATTTCAGTGGGTGGCTGTTTCGTGCCGTGCTCGGGCTCAGTGTTGGCGACGGCGTGGGCATGCGTCGGGCGTGCCGATGCCTACGCCAGCTAGGCTACGAGCGATCCACATGTCGCTGCCTGGACTGTGGGAATTTCCTGGCGGAAAGATCGAACCCGGAGAAACGCCACAAGACGCTCTCAGACGGGAGTTCGAAGAGGAACTTCCATGTGCTGCTGAGTTTGGGAAGCACTTTGAGACTACCGAGCATGTGTATGACTTTGGCATCGTAATTCTCACGACACACTTCTGCACGCTCAGCCTATGTCGAGAAGGGCGCGGATCAGGTCATCGACGGTGTGCGCGGCATTTGCGGGATGTCGGAGCGGCCGATCTGGGTGAATTACGTAATGGTTGCGGCGGCCACGCTTCTCGCGTTCAAGGTATCCCGCGTCCTCGAGATCGTTGAGGATCGTCACGGCTGAGCGGGTGGATATTCCGACTTCCTCCGCGATGTCGCGAACGCTGGCGTCGTTGTTCGCCGCAACCGACAACAGCACGTGGGCGTGATGTGTGAGGAATGTCCACTCTGCCATGCCACTCATCCTCTCATTCGAAGCGGCGCGACGGTTAGATGAGTGAAGCGTTCTTCATGTATTGTTCTCGATGATAGAAGTCTACTTCATGCTTTGATGGGAGACCATGCTCGACTCTGCGCTCACAAACCTGCTCTCTCCGCCCGTGCTGGCATTCGCTCTCGGAGTGCTTGCGGCCGCCGTTAAATCAGATCTTCGCGTTCCTGATGCCATTATGCGAGCACTGTCGCTCTATCTTCTCCTGGCGATCGGGCTCAAAGGTGGCGTAGCCCTGCGCGGCGAAACCGCCGCCGCGGTCATCGGGCCTGTCGCTGCGGCCCTCGCCCTTGGGATCGTGATCCCTGCTGCGGCCTATGTCGCCTTGCGGCTCATGACCCAGTTGAATCGCGTTGACCGGGGTGCGATCGCTGCCCATTACGGTTCGACTTCGCTCGTCACCTTCACCGCAGCACTGGTGTTTCTGGAGAGCGCCACCATTCCTGTTCCCGGTTATGCGGCGACCTTGCTGGCCGTCCTCGAAATCCCCGGCATCCTGGTTGGTATCCTCCTTGCCAGACGCCACCTCGCAAAGACCGTTGGATGGGGCGCGACATTCCACGAGGTACTCACGGGCAAGTCCGTCCTCCTCCTGGTTGGCGGGCTCGCAATCGGCATGATCGCCGGGCCGACGGGATACGCACCAATCGCCCCGGTCTTTACCGACGGCTTTCGAGGGGTGCTTGTTCTCTTCCTCCTCGCCCTGGGGCTTGAAGTGGGGCACCGGCTCAGCACCATTCGCGACGGAGGGCGGGGCCTTGTAGTCTTTGCCGTGCTCTTCCCCCTCGCAGCGGGCGCGCTCGGTGTCGCGACCGGATCGTTCATTGGCATGGGGGTCGGGGGAGCCGCCCTCTTCGGAGTCCTCTGCGCCAGCGCCTCTTACATCGCCGCGCCCGCCGCTGTGCGAATCGCTCTCCCAGATGCCAACCTTGCGCTCTCGCTCACAGCGAGCATCGGCATCACCTTCCCCATAAACCTTGCGCTCGGTATCCCCCTGCTGACCTGGCTCGCCCAGCAACTCGGGCCTCACTGATCTCACTCGTGATGCAAGGGGAGGTTGCTCCCAGCCACTCGCGCAGCACTAGCCGAGGGCGACACCGAAGGCGAGACCGATTAGATACGTCGCGAGCATGGTGGCCGAGCCCATCACTACGTTGCGCAAGATGGCAGGGAGCACCGGGGCCTTCCCGAGCTTCGCGCTGATCAGGCCCGTCAAGAAGAGCCCGATGACCACCGAAGCTGCGGTGAGTACAACGGCATTGCCGAAGGGCAACAGGATCATCGCGAGCGGAATGAGTGCACCGACGGTGAACGCCACGAACGACGAGAGCGCCGCGGCCCACGGGCTCGTGAACTCTTCGGGGTCGATCCCGAGCTCAACCTCGGCGTGAGCCGCGAGGGCATCACGCGCGGTGAGCTCGACGGCAACCTGCCGGGCGAGCCCAGCCGACAGGCCCCGCTTGCGGTACATGCCGGTGAGTTCGGCGAGTTCCGCGGCCGGTTGCTCTTTGAGTTCGCGTATCTCCTGGGTGATCATCGCCTTTTCGGTGTCGCGCTGGGTGCTCACAGATACGTACTCGCCACCGGCCATTGAAAACGCACCAGCGACCAGGGCCGCGATACCCGCGGTAGCGATCGCCACGATGTTGCCAGGCGTGGCTGCGGCCACACCCACCACCACACCCGCGACCGAAACAATGCCGTCGTTGGCGCCCAGCACACCGGCGCGCAGCCAATTCAGGCGCTGCCCCACTTTCTCGTCGGCATGCGATTCGTGCAGATGGTGGATCGCGGCCTCAATGTCACTGTGCTCGGTATTCATATGCTCATAATCCACCTGTCGAAGCATCACCACAAGCAAGGTAAGGCTGGCATAACCAGGCGTCGCGAGGCATCGCTCCCTTCCTCGTGGCGGGATCCGCGCGTCAAATACTGCGCTGTGTTACAGGTGGTTTTTGTGATGTCGACATCGCCCGGCAGATTAGACGTCATGCCCGAACACACAGAGAACATCGCGACCGCCCCCGCGGGACGCGTGCACATCGCTGGTGTCGAGCGTACGTTCCCCACGAAGGAAGGCGCGCGTACCGTGCTGCGGGATCTGACGCTCGACGTGACCGCGGGCGAGATTATCGCGGTTGTCGGCCCGTCGGGGTGTGGCAAATCGACCCTCTTGCGTCTCATCGGCGGGCTCGACTCCCCAACCGCTGGGGCGATCACGCTAGATGACGAGGTGGTACGTGCTCACGACGACTCCACCGCCATCGCGTTTCAGGAGCCGCGTCTGCTCCCGTGGCGCACGATCGCACAGAATGTCGCGATCGGGCTGCCCCGTGGCACCCGGGGGCGCGATGCGAAGCAGCGGGTCGCCGAGTTGCTTGAACTCGTGGGTCTCAGCCACGCAGCCGACCAACGCCCCAGCGAAGTTTCCGGCGGCATGGCACAGCGCGCCTCGCTGGCACGTGCGCTTGCCCGCAATCCGCGGGTGCTTTTGCTCGACGAACCATTCGGAGCCCTTGACGCCCTGACCCGGTTGAAAATGCATGACCTGCTGCTCGACATCCACCGCGCGCAGCCGACCACTATCGTGCTGGTGACGCACGACGTCGAGGAAGCGCTGTACCTTGCCGATCACGTGCTGCTGCTGCGCAACCTGCATGCCACCGACGCGCAGCCTGAGCGCCCTCGTGCGAAGGTGGTCGCGCTTGGCTCATCGTCAGGCATGGGCGCGCTTGGCTCCGCCCGCACCTCGGAACTGGTGACCGAAGTGGAAGCCGAGACGCCAGTCACGAACGGGTCGATTGCCCGCCTCGTCTCGGTTCCTGGCACTCGCCCCCGCGACCGCGGCGCGCGCGCCTTCACAGACTTACGCACTGGCCTGCTGAATGGGCTGGGCGTGCACAAGACCACAACAAAGGAGAACCCATGAGTACCTTCACCCGCCGAATCATCCCCGCGACCGTCGTCGCAGGAGTCATGGCGTTGACCATGGCCGGCTGTGTGCAGGGAGAAGGCAGTGCGAACACCGAGCCCGTCGAGGGTGCAGAGTGGTCATCGAACACGCTTTCGATCGACTGGGCAACCTACAATCCACTGAGCCTCATCGTCAAGGATCAGGGCCTCATTGAGGATGCGCTGGGCGATTCGGTCGAGGTCGAGTGGATCCAGTCAGCCGGCAGCAACAAGGCGAACGAGTTGCTGCGCTCAGGTTCGATCGATGTGGGATCGACCGCGGGATCCGCCGCTCTCTTCGCTCGTGCCAATGGCTCGCCCATTCAAGTGATCGACATCTACTCGCAGCCCGAGTGGTCGGCCATCGTGGTCGGTGCCGACAGCGAAATCACCGACGTCGCGCAGCTCGCGGGCAAGTCGGTCGCGGCAACCAAGGGCACCGATCCGTACTTCTTCCTGCTGCAATCGCTCCAGGAGGCCGGGCTCACCATCGATGATGTCGAGGTGCAGAACGTGCAGCATGCCGATGGGCGGTCGCTGCTCGAAGGTGGCTCGGTCGAAGCGTGGGCCGGTCTCGACCCGATCATGGCCGCAGCCGAGGTCGAGTCGGGTGCCAAGCTCATCTACCGTAACGTCGATTTCAACACCTATGGGTTCCTCAATGCGACCGAGGAGTTCATTACCGATCACGCCGACATTGCGCAGGTTGTCGTCGATGCCTACGAGGAAGCCCGAATCTGGGCGCTCGAGAACCCGGAAGAGACGGCTCAGCTCCTCGCCGATGCTGCGTCAATCGACATCGAGGTCGCGAAAACCGTGATCACTGAGCGGTCTAACCTCGATGTCTCCGGCGTTCCCGGTGAAGCACAGATCAAGGTGCTCAAGACCATCGCGCCAATCATCGCTGAGTCTGGCGATGTTCAGGGTGGCCAGGAGGCCCTCGACCGGGCAATCGACACCATCATCTTCGACCAGTTCGCGCTCAAGGCAACCGAATGACGGATGGGGTAGCCACGACCACAGGGGCGGCGCAGTTGCGCACGCCCCTGTGGTCGCGCACGTGGGTGCGGATCGCGGGCGGTTTCGCGGTCCCCATTCTCATCATCGCGGCATGGCAGTACGTGACCACCACGGGGATCGTGCCGCCCTACCGTCTTCCCGCGCCCTGGTCGGTGGTCGAAGCAGGAACCGAACTCATTCAGCGAGGAGAGCTCTGGCTCAACATCGCGATTTCGGTGCAGCGCGTCTTCATTGGTTTCGCAGTCGGCTCGGCCGTGGCTCTTGCATTTGCCGCGATCGTGGGTCTCTCGCGCGCCGGCGCCGTGCTGCTTGCCCCGACGCTCGTCGCGCTGCGAGCCGTACCCTCCCTCGCCTGGGTACCGTTGCTCATTCTGTGGTTGCAGGTCGGTGAGGAATCGAAGGTCACCCTCATCGCGATCGGTGCGTTCTTCCCGGTGTACACCACCGTCGCCGACGCCCTGCGCCACGTGAACCCACAACTCGTCGAGGCGGGCCGCACGTTTGGGTTGCGGGGTTGGTCGCTGTTCCGCACGGTGCAGTTGCCGGCGGTCGTTCCATCAGTTGTCTCAGGCCTGCGCCTCGCGCTCGCCCAGGCGTGGCTGTTCCTCGTTGCCGCCGAACTGTTGGGCGCGTCGATGGGGCTTGGCTGGATGCTCAACGACTCGCAGCAGACCGGTCGTGTCGACCGGATCTTGCTCGCCATTGTGCTCTTGGCGCTTCTGGGCACCATCACGAACGCGATCCTGGTGCTCTTTGAAAAGGCGGTGCTGAAACGGTGGATGTGACCAGCGAAGCACGCCTGACGGAAACTCGAGTGTTTCCTCCATCAGCAGAATTCGCCGCTCAAGCGAACGTGGATGCGTCGATCTACGAGGCAGCGAACGCTGACCCTGTTGCGTTCTGGGAACGCGCCGCCGCCCGCCTCGACTGGGTCGAGCCCTGGCACACCGCCCACACCTGGGCGCCGCCCGTGCAGGGGGAGGGCGAGCTCAGCGTTCCCGAGGCAACCTGGTTTGCCGGCGGCACGCTGAACGTTGCCGTCAACTGCGCCGACCGTCACGTCGATGCGGGGCGCGGCGACAAGGTGGCGCTCTTCTTCGAGGGTGAGCCCGGCGACCGGTTCGCCGTGTCGTACGCCGACTTGCAGCGCCGCGTCGCGCGCGCCGCGAACGGGCTCACCGCACTCGGCATCGTGCCCGGCGACCGTGTCGTTGTGTATCTCCCGGTGCTCGTCGAGACCGTCGTGATCGCCCTGGCGTGCGCGCGAATCGGCGCGGTGCACTCGCTCGTCTTTGGCGGGTTCTCGGCCGAGGCGGTGCGCTTTCGGCTCGAAGACACCCGCGCCAAACTCCTCGTCACGACCGATGGGCAGAACCGCCGCGGGAAACAGGTGGAGGTGAAGTCTGCGGCCGATGTCGCAGCACACGGCCTTTCAGATCTGGAGCACGTGCTCGTCGTGCGCCGCACCGGTCAAGAAGTGCCGTGGACCGAAGGACGGGACGTCTGGTGGCACGACGCGATCGACACCCAGCCCGACGTGCACGAGCCACGCGCGTTCGATTCAGAGCATCCCCTCTTCATCATCTACACCTCCGGCACAACGGGGAAGCCCAAGGGCCTCGTGCACACGTCGGGCGGGTACCTCACGCATGCGAGCTGGGCGCACTGGGCGCACTTCGACGCGAAACCAGGCGATGTGCACTGGTGTACCGCGGACCTTGCCTGGGTCACCGCTCACACCTACGAGATCTACGGGCCTCTCTCAAACGGCCTCACGCAGGTGATCTATGAGGGCACGCCAGATACGCCGGACCGCACCCGGCACCTCGACATCATTGAGCGGTACGGTGTGACCGTTTACTACACCGCCCCCACGCTGATTCGATCCTTCATGACCTGGTTCGGCGACGACCTGCCTGTCGGTCACGATCTCTCGTCTATTCGCCTACTCGGCACCGTCGGCGAGGCAATCAACCCTGAGGCGTGGGTGTGGTTTCGCCGCAACTTCGGCCGCGACGCAACCCCCGTGGTCGACACCTGGTGGCAGTCGGAGACCGGCGCGGCGATGATCGCTCCGCTCCCCGGAGTGACCACGCTGAAGCCTGGTTCTGCGACCGTCGCGCTCCCCGGAATCGACATGGCCGTGGTCGACGAGCATGGCAATCCGGTCGCACCTGGCAGATCAGGCACACTCGTTGCCCGTCGACCCTGGCCGGGCATGGCCCGCACCGTGTGGGGTAATCCGGAGCGATACCGCGACTCGTACTGGGCTCCCTTCGCGGGGCATGGCGAGCACGGCGCATACTACGTTGCGGGCGACGGCGCGACGGTCGACGCCGACGGATACATCTGGATCCTCGGCCGCCTCGACGACGTGGTCAATGTTTCGGGGCACCGCCTTTCTACGATCGAGATCGAGTCGTCACTCGTCGCGCACCCGGCCGTCGGGGAGGCTGGCGTGACCGGCGTGTTCGACGCGCTCACCGGGCAAGCCGTCGCAGCATTCGTCGTCGACGGGGCCGCAGAGCCGGTTGGCTTCGACGAGCTGCGCGCCCAGGTCACGCGTGACATCGGGGCGATCGCCAAGCCCAAGATCATCGTGCGCGTGCCCGAGCTTCCCAAGACCAGATCGGGCAAGATCCTGCGCCGGCTGCTTGCGCAGCTGTGGCAAGGAGATACGCTCGGCGATACCACCAGCCTGCAAAACCCCTGGGCCGTCGATGGCGTGCGCGAAGCCGTGCGCCAGGCCCGCGAGAAGGAGACCAGATGAGCGAGCACGAGTTCGGGTTCCGCACCCGAGCCCTCCACGCGGGGGGAACACCCGACGCGACCACCGGCGCGCGCGCCGTGCCGATCTACCAGACGACCTCGTTCGTCTTTGACAGCGCGAAAGACGCCGCAAACCTCTTCGCGCTGCAGAAGTACGGCAACATTTATTCGCGGATCGGGAACCCCACGGTCGCCGCGCTCGAAGAACGCATCGCGTCACTTGAGGGCGGCATCGGCGCGGTCGCCACGGCGAGCGGCATGTCGGCCGAGTTCATCACCTTCGCCGCGCTCGTTGGTCAGGGCGATCACGTCGTCGCATCGGCACAGCTGTATGGCGGTACAGTAACGCAGCTGGACGTCACGCTGCGCCGTTTCGGTGTTGACACCACGTTCGTGGCGAGTTCCGATCCCGAGGAGTTCCGCAAGGCGATCCGGGCAAACACCAAGGTGCTCTACGTGGAGGTGATCGGAAACCCGGGCGGCGAAATCGCCGACCTTGAGGGGCTGTCGAAGGTTGCACACGAGGCGGGTATCCCGTTGGTCGTCGACTCGACGCTCGCCACCCCCTACCTGGTGCGCCCCATCGAGCACGGTGCCGATATCGTGATCCACTCGGTCACGAAGTTCATGGGTGGCCACGGCACCACCCTTGGCGGCATCGTGGTGGAGGCTGGCACCTTCAACTGGGGTAACGGCAAGTTCCCGGGCATGACTGAGCCGGTCGAGTCCTACGGCGGCATCAAGTGGTGGGACAATTTCGGCGAGTACGGCTTTCTCACGAAGCTCCGCAGCGAACAGTTGCGCGACATCGGGCCATCGCTGAGCCCGCAGTCGGCCTTCAACCTCCTCATGGGGGTCGAGACGCTCCCGCAGCGGATCGATGCGCACGTTGCGAACGCGCGCATCGTGGCCGAGTGGCTGGCCAGCGACCCTCGCGTCTCCTTTGTCACCTGGGCTGGCCTCGACGGGCACCCGCACCAGGAACGGGCACAGAAGTACTTCCCTCTCGGGCCGGGCTCCGTCTTCGCGTTCGGCGTGCGCCCATCGGGCGAATTTGCCTCGGAAGCCGAGCGTCTGCAGGCAGCCCGCGCCACCGGCGAGAAGCTCATCGAATCACTGCAGTTGGCGAGCCATCTGGCCAACATCGGCGACGCGCGTACGCTGGTAATCCACCCGGGATCGACGACGCATCAGCAGCTCACCCCCGAGCAGCTCGACGCCGCCGGCGTTCCCGCCGACCTCATCAGAATCTCGGTGGGCATCGAAGACCCGGAAGACATCGTGTGGGATCTGGATCAGGCCCTCACCCTCGCGACAGGAGCACAGCGATGAGCGACGCGTCCACCCCCGTTCCGGCGGCGCAGGGTGATGCCTGCGCGCTCCCGACACCCGCGGTGTCTGAGGGGCAGGCTGAGCGCACCTGGCAGAGCCCAGGCGCGGCGGCCCGCCTGAACATTCTGCGGCGCGCGAAGTCGATCGCGATTGTCGGAGCATCTGACAACCCGGCGCGCGCGAGCTACTTTGTGGCCACCTACCTGCTGTCCAGCGCACCGTACGACGTGTACTTCGTAAACCCGCGCGCCACCGAGATTCTGGGGCACACGGCTTACGCGTCGCTGGCGGATCTGCCCGTCGTTCCCGACATCGTCGATGTCTTCCGCAGAGACGGGGATCTGCCAGGCGTCGCCCGTGAGGCCGTCGAGGTCGGCGCGAAGGCACTCTGGCTGCAGCTGGGTTCATGGAACGAAGAGGCCGCGGCGATCGCCGAGGCTGCCGGGCTCGAGGTGGTCATGGATCGCTGTGTGAAGGTCGAGCACGCCAGATTCCACGGCGGGCTGCACTTGGCAGGCTTCGACACCGGCGTTATTTCCTCAAAGCGTCAGGTCGTCTCGCGCTAGCGAGACACGGTGGGTCCGGCCTGGAATAGCCCGAGGCCGGACCCACTGAATTGAGCGAGGACCCACCGAATCACTGACGGAGGCGGGTGGCCTCGGTCTCGGCATCGAGTTGTGCCGCCGCCTTTACGTCGTCACCGCGACCTGCCTGGGCGAGTTCGATGCCCGCGGCGCTTGCGGAGATCAGATGCTTGAGCGCCCGCGTGAGTGGGCGGAATCCCTCGGTGGCCACCGCGACGTCTGGCGCGGAATGGTCGATGCCGAGCGCCGAGAGCGCGTCGCCGATCGCGCCGGCCGCCAGGAAATCCTCGACGGAGAAGTCGCCGTCGTCGCCCGCGAGCACCAGGTTGATCGAGGTGCGCCCGCCGCGCGCCACCTGCTCGTCGACGACGGCTCTCGCGGTCGCGGTCGCGTTGCGCAGCGACCCCAGGTAGACCGCTGGTCCGTGCGGGAGCGCGGCGGCTTGCGCAGCGAGCTCGCTTGCGGGCCCGCCAGCAGAGTCGAGCACATCGATGACCACGACGATGCCTGACTCGGCAAGTCGGGTGAGCCCTTCCGCCCCCCACCCGAGTCGCACTTGATACGTCGATTGTGAGCGCGGATCCGTCATTGCTTCAGCTTATTCGAGCGCAACCCTCGTTCCTGGAGTGGCTGTCATGAGGCGTCATTCAGCGTGACAAACCCAGCCCGTTGCAAGGCGGAACGCCTAGAATCGGAGGCATGGCATATGAAGTCGAGAAGTCCGAAGAAGAGTGGCGCGCCGAGCTCGGCGAAGAGCAGTACGCGATTCTGCGCGGCGCTGGCACGGAGCGGGCCTGGACGGGGGAACTGCTCGACGAGGAACGCGCGGGCGTGTACACCTGCGCTGGCTGCGGCAACGAGCTGTTCGTCAGCGGCACCAAGTTTGACTCGCACTGCGGTTGGCCCAGCTTCTACGAGTCGGTGCGCCCCGACGCGGTTGAACTGCTGGAAGACAACTCGCTCGGCATGGTGCGCACCGAGGTGCGCTGCGCCCGCTGTGGCGGCCACCTGGGCCACGTCTTCCCCGACGGCTTCGGCACCCCCACGGGCGATCGCTACTGCATGAATTCGCTGTCGCTGAACTTCACGCCCGAGGCCTAGCGCGCGCTGCGAACTCGGTGAGGGCGTCGACTCCGCCGCTTCGGTAGGCAAGCCAGTCCCGGCTGGCCTCGCGCGCTTCAAGCGCCGCGAGATGCTCGTGCCATTGTGCGCCGAGGTGCTCGGCAGCCTCGCGATCCGCTCCCTGCGATTTCAGTTCTTTGAGCGCGGCCCATCGGCCCTCAGCGTACTTGAGGGACGGCACTGAAATGCCCGCCTTGGTCAGGCTGCACGCCGAGGCCCCACCAGATGCCTGGTTCATCAGCGTGCCGGCCTGCTGCAGCATCTCGCTGAGGATGGCCGCGGGAGTCGACCCGCAGCCTGCCGGAGTTTCGTCACTCATGTCCCCAGGGTAGCCGGGGCAGATTCGCGCACCGATTCGTGAGCTCGCTTCGCGTGGTTCACAAGGAGTGTGGATCAGCGCACCGTGTCGAGGCTCCACGCATTCGGGCTGCGTGTGGCGGCCTCGTTCCACTCGTCGGTCGCCCACACGAAGCGGGCCACCGCGCAGGTGGGCATATGGTCAATCCCGCCGGTCGACAGGCGGCTCGCGAGATCGGTGATGCCGGGGTTGTGGGCGACGAGCATGATCGCTCGCGGGCGAACTTGCCCACCTGTGACCTCGGCAACAGCGGGTGCATCCTGATCTCCAGCACGGCCTGCGCCAGATCCCGCTCCCGTCGCAACGGCAGCCCCAAGCAATGTCTCAGCCGAGGAATCGTAGAGATGCGGCGCGAGTTCCACCTCGCACCCGAGCGCCGCGCCGAACGCCGCCGCGGTGGTGCGGGCACGCACCGCCGTGCTCGACACGATGCGATTCACTGTGAAACCGGTGTTCGCCAGGCGCCGCGCCATCATCGGCGCGTTCGCCGCCCCACGCGCGTTCAGGGGCCGTTCGTGGTCGGGCAGGCCGGGGTCACCCCAGTCTGACTTGGCGTGTCGCACGAGTACCAACTCGACCATGCTGTCGCTCCTTCACTTCGCGGGCGGATGCAGACACTGTCTCACATCGCGAGAGACTACGGCCAGACGCGTTAGCCTGGTCGGGGGCCACAACGGCCCGACATACTTCACGGCAAGGGAGATCCGCATGGCATATCGAGTGCAGGGCGTCGTGGCGCGGGCAAAGAACGCCGCACCGACCATCGAGACCGTAATTGTGCCCGACCCGGGGCCAGGCGAGGCCGTTGTTGACATCATCACGAGCGGTGTCTGCCACACCGATCTGCACTACGTGCAGGGTGGCATCAGCGAAGACTTCCCTTTCCTGCTCGGGCACGAGGCCACCGGTCGGGTCGCCGCAGTCGGCGAGGGCGTGACCGAGGTCGCGGTGGGGGATCGCGTGATCCTCAACTGGCGCGCCGTCTGTGGCCAATGCCGCGCCTGCGCGAAGAGACAGCCGCAGTATTGCTTCGCGACGCACAATGCGACTCAGAAGATGACCCTCGAAGATGGCACCGAGCTGTCTGCGGCACTCGGCATCGGCGCATTCATCGAGAAGACCCTGGTCGCTGCCGGGCAGTGCACCAAGATCGACGAGGAATCTGACGCGGCCGCGGTCGGCCTGCTCGGATGTGGTGTGATGGCCGGCATCGGAGCCGCTATCAACACCGGTGAGGTGAAGCGCGGCGAGTCCGTGGCCGTCATTGGCTGCGGAGGTGTCGGCACCGCTGCGGTCGCTGGCGCGCAGCTCGCCGGTGCCACCACCATCATCGCGGTCGATATTGACGACGCGAAGCTCGAACAGGCGAAGCGCTTCGGGGCCACGCACACGGTCAACTCACGCGCGGAAGACGCTGTTGAAGCGATTCGCGCACTCACCGGCGGTTTCGGCGCCGACGTGGTGATCGATGCCGTCGGTCGCCCAGAAACCTATACGCAGGCCTTCTACGCGCGCGATCTCGCCGGTCGCGTGGTGCTCGTCGGAGTGCCTACCCCCGAGATGCAGCTCGAGTTGCCCCTGCTCGACGTGTTCGGCCGCGGTGGATCGCTGAAGTCGTCCTGGTACGGCGACTGCTTGCCTAGCCGTGACTTTGCGATGCTCATCGAGCAGTACAAGTTGGGTCGGCTCGATCTTGACGGCTTCGTGACCGAGCGCATCGGGCTCGGCGACGTGCAGGCCGCGTTCGACAAAATGGCTGCGGGCACCGTGCTGCGATCGGTGGTAGAGCTGTGAGCGCGCGCATCGAACGCCTCATCACGAGCGGCACCTTCTCGCTCGACGGAGGAACCTGGGACGTCGACAACAATGTGTGGATCGTCGGCAACGACGACGAGGTCATCGTCATCGACCCCGCCCACGATCCCGACGAAATCGCCTCAGCGGTGGGTCGCCGCACCGTGCGCGCGATTCTCCTCACCCACGGCCACGATGACCACATTCGGGCCGCGGTCGAAACCGGACAGCTGTTGCGTGCACCGGTGCTGCTCAATCCCGCGGACCGCATGCTGTGGGATGCCGTGCATGACACCGCGCCCGATGGGGAAATCTCGGGCGGCGATCGGTTCAGCGTGGCCGGTGTTGAGCTCATCGCGGTGCCCACCCCTGGTCACTCGCCAGGATCTACCAGTTTCGTGGCCGACACCCTGGGCGCCGTCTTCACCGGCGACACCCTGTTTCAGGGTGGCCCGGGAGCGACCGGGCGCTCGTGCAGCGACTTCCCGACGATCGTGGAGTCGATTCGCGAGAGCCTGCTCACGCTGCCCGAAGAAACCGTGGTCTACACCGGGCACGGTGACACCACGACGATCGCCGACGAGAAACCGCACCTGCAGGAGTGGATCGACCGCGGCCACTGATTGGCGTCGAATCAGATCGCTCTCCAGTGCCAGCTGTATGGCAGGAGGAGTGACCGAACGAGCGATTACCTCAATTTAATAGAGATGTTTTCTTTTCATCTCCATCGAACGGAGCAACATTGGCCACGAGCATCCATACTGCTCCCGAGAAGGGACTGACGCCGGAGCAGCGTCAGTCCGTGTTGCGAACGCTGAAGTCCCCGCGTCTACTCAAGACCGAGGTGCTCGCCGGGTTGGTGGTGGCGCTTGCGCTGATTCCGGAAGCCATCGCGTTCTCCCTGATCGCTGGGGTTGATCCCCGGCTTGGCCTTTTTGCGTCTTTCACTATGGCGGTATCTATCGCCTTCCTCGGTGGGCGGCCGGCGATGATCTCGGCCGCGACTGCGGCGACCGCCCTCGTCATCGCACCTTTGGTAGCAAGCCACGGCATGAACTACTTCATCGCCGCCGTGATCCTGGCCGGGATCTTTCAGGTGATCCTCGGGGCAATCGGTGTCGCAAAGCTCATGCGATTCATTCCTCGTTCGGTGATGGTGGGCTTCGTCAACGCGCTCGGCATATTGATCTTCACCTCGCAGCTGCCCGAGCTTATCGGGGTGCCCTGGTTGGTGTACCCGCTCACGGTGCTGGGGCTGCTCGTGATCTACCTCCTGCCTCGACTCACCAAAGCAGTTCCTGCCCCACTGGTCTCAATCGTTTTGGTGACACTGATCGTCGTGGTCTTCGCACTGAATGTTCCCACCGTGGGTGACAAGGGAGAACTGCCTGAATCGTTGCCATCTCTCTTCATCCCCAACGTTCCCCTAACCCTCGAGACGTTCCAGATCATCGCGCCCTTTGCGCTCGGTATGGCGCTCGTTGGCCTGCTCGAATCTCTCATGACAGCCAAGCTGGTCGACGACATCACCGACACCCGATCGAACAAGGTTCGCGAGTCGTGGGCGCAGGGGGTCGCCAATATCATCACCGGGTTCACCGGAGGGATGGGCGGGTGCGCCATGGTCGGCCAGACCATGATCAACGTCAAGGCTTCCGGCGCACGGACGAGAATTTCGACATTCCTGGCCGGCGTTTTCTTGCTCATTCTTGCGGTCTCGCTGGGAGACGTCGTGGCGATGATTCCGATGGCTGCACTGGTTGCGGTCATGATTTTCGTTTCTGTGGCGACTTTCGACTGGCACAGCATCACCCTCTCCACACTCAAGATGATGCCCAAGAGCGAGACGACCGTGATGCTGGTGACTGTCGTTCTCACCGTCTGGACACACAATCTGGCAATCGGGGTCATTGCCGGTGTGCTTGCGGCCATGATCGCCTTCGCGCGTCGGGTGGCGCACCTGGTGACCGTTGAGCGGACGGTCGATGACTACTTTGGCGAGGTGATTGCCAAGTATGAGGTCAAAGGCGAGCTTTTCTTTGCCTCATCCAACGACCTCTATACCCAGTTTGAGTATGCGGAAGACCCCGACCACGTGGTGATCGACCTGTACGGTTCACATCTCTGGGATGCTTCCACCATTGCGGCGCTCGACGCCGTAACCGAGAAATACGAGAAGTACGGGAAGCGGGTCGAGGTTGTTGGACTCAACCCCGCAAGCTTGAAGATGCGCGACCGTATGGCTGGCAAGCTCGGCGGGGGCCACTGACTCGCTGCGCCACGAGGGTTTCGGCCGTCCCGTCTTCGTGCGGGCTGATCACACCCCGAGGTGTGGCTCGGGCAAGTGGTAATCGTGCCGCAGCGCCGATCGTGCCGCGTACCACCCGGGCAGCCCGTGCACGCCGGGTCCGGGGGAGACCGACGACGATGCCAGGTAAATTCCGGGAGCCGGGGTGCGGTGAGGATCCGCTGAGAGTTGGGGGCGCGCAAACAGCTGTCGCAGATTGATCGCGCCCGCGCTGAAATCGCCGCCGTGGTAATTCGGGTTGTACTGTGACAGGCCCGCAGCGGTAGTCTGATGCACCCCGATCACCCGGTCGCGAAACCCCGGCGCGAAGCGCTCAATCTGCGCGGTTACCCGCTCCCGCATGTCAACATCTGACCCGCTCGGTACGTGTGTGTAGGTCCAGACAGCGTTTACCCCGTCGGGGTTTCGACCCGGGTCGAAGTCGGTCGGCTGTACAAGCAACACGTAGGGGTGTGTCGGGTGCTGCCCGCGGCTGACGGCCAGCTCGGCCGCCGCGCCTTCTGCGCGGGATCCACCCAGGTGCACTGTTGGTGCCCCTGACACTCGCGGGTCTGCCCACGGCACGGGTCCATCGAGCACGAAATCGATCTTGGTCGCGCCGTCGCCGTAGCTGAAACGGTTCAGAGCGCGACGATACCTCGCGGGCAGAACGGGCCCGGCGATGCGGGCGAGGCCTCGCGCAGAGGTGTCGAACAACTTCACCCCGTAGCTCGACAGCTCGCGCACGTCTTTGATTTCGCGCTCAGTGTGGATCTCGCCGCCGTGTGCGAACAGGTCCGCAGCGAGCGCGTCGGTGATCGCGCGGCTTCCACCGACAGGCACCGGCCAGCCGCCGGCGTGCCCCAGCGCTCCGAGTACCACGCCCACCGCGGCGCTCGCGAGGTTTGGCATGCGTCCGACGCTGTGCGCGGCTACCCCAGAGATGAGCGCAGGGGCTGCCTCCTCACGGAACCTGACGTTCCAGAGTGCGGTGCCCTGCTCGAGGGTGCGAAGGCCCACCGTAGCCGCGGCGATCACGTCGCGGGGCAGAGCCAGCATGGTGGGCCCGAGGGTGAAGTCGGCGATTCCCTCCAGTCGCGCCACGAGCGGTCGGTAGAAGCGCGCGTAGGCCTTGCCATCGCGGCCGAGCGCCTCTGCGGTGCGGTCGAGGTCACGGTAGGCGAGAGCGGCGCGGTGCCGACCACCGGGGGTGTCAAGCGGGTTTGCGTACGATACCTCTGGCACCACAAATTCCATGCGGTGGGTCAGCTCGAACTGTCGAAAAAACTCGGTTGCGAGCGCCATGGGATGGATCGCTGCGCACACGTCGTGCAGCACGCCCGGACGCACCACCTCGGCTGTGCGAGTGCCGCCTCCGATGGTCTCGGACGCTTCGAATACGGTCACCGGAACCCCCGCGCGTGCGAGCGTCACGGCCGCCGCGAGCCCGTTGGGGCCGGAGCCGATCACTGCGGCTGGTTTCAAAGAAGCCATGACACGACCCTAACGGAGCGGGTCGCTGACCGCGCCAACACGAGCAAGCATCATGCGATGTCAAGCCCTCGTGCATGCGGGGTAGGGGAGGCCACAATGGGAACACCGCACTATAGAAATGACACGCACCACAGCGACGGGAGACGAGCATGGCCAGGAATCAGCGAAGGTTTCACTGCAGCCCTGAGGCGGTGTTTGAGGTACTGAGTGACGGTTGGCTCTACCCGTCATGGGTGGTCGGGGCATCCCGTATGCGCGATGTTGACGACGACTGGCCCGCGGCCGGATCGAAGATTCAGCACTCGGTAGGGGTGTGGCCCGCGCTGCTGAACGACACCACGAGTTGCGAGATGTGGGATCCGCCCCATCGGATGGTGTTGCTCGCGCGCGGACGGCCAATTGGAAAGGCGAGGGTGACGATCACCGTGACGCCGGTCGGGTCGGAGTGCGTCGTTTCGATTACCGAGCACGCAGTAAGCGGCCCGGCCACCCTGCTGCCGAGCGTTATCGAGGACGCCGCATTCATTTGGCGCAACGGTGAAACCCTGCACCGGCTCGCCTATCTTGCCGAGGGGCGATCGGGGCGTCCGGGCTCCACCGCAGACAAAGAGCAGGCCCAGGAACAGTCTGAGGAAGAGGCTGACAAGTAGTCCGACGAAGCAGCAGGCGGGCTCCCTGGCGAATAGACCATCGAACGCAGCAGGGGAGACCGGGGATTAGCTTCCCTCTGCTGCGACAGCTGTGTGCGGTGACACGGTCGCATCACGATTGCGCGCGGTCAACGTCACATACAGAGTGAGCGCCGCGAGCACGACCATGAGAAGTGCCGGCAGCAGGTCCGTGACCACCCAACCCAGCGATGGAGCCAGTAACGTCGCGGCCTCGACGCCGAGCGACACACTGGGCTGTCCGATAATCGTGGCGGTCCCTTCATCGTCAACCACGAATGTCAGCTCGAGCTCAAGCGCCTCGCCATCACCAGCCTCGGCCGTCAGAGTGATCGAGTACTCTCCTGAATCGAGTTCGGTGGGCAGTGATTCCGATATCCAGAGGAATCCATCGGAATCCACCTTGGTGGTCGCCAGGGTGCCACCGCCCGGGGTCAAGCCCATCCTTGCCTCCGAATTTCGTGCGAGGTCGCTCCCGGAAGCATCAATGGTGATCGACTCGAGCGGTGCTGCGCCACTCGGATCGGTGATCCCTGTAGGTTCCGCGTAGGAGTTCAGAGACAGCGTCGGTTGAGAGCGCAGCTGTTCTACCGCTGCAGCGCCATAGCCGAGAGACATCAGGGTGACGGCCCCCGCGAAGACGATAGACAGCACGAGGTTCAGGTTCTTCGCCCCGATGCTCGCGCCGGTAGGCCTTCCTAGGCCCTGCCGCCTGGCTTCTGTTGCCTGTGCCGCGTAGACCGTGCCAGCGACGATCCCCGCGCCGACACCGGCCTGTACGACGACCCAGATCCACACAGGCAGTGTATTTTGCGTCAGATCATAGACAATCAACCCGAAGATCAGCGCGGCTGCAACCGCCACGATCGGCACGGTGAACGCGAGAGCGGTCGTGCGCTGCGACTGTGGATCCCCCATGGGAACGATCTCTGTGGGCTGATCCTCCGTCTCAACCTGCGGGAGGTGCCGCGTGAACACAAATCCTGCGAGTAACACCGTGACCGCCAGAGCGGTAAAGAGCACGATGGGGAGGTACGTGTCAAGGACTCGCGTCACCACCCCCACGTCGTCAGAGCTGTCGAAGAAGCTCGACATGAAAACGCTGAGCGCCATGAGTGCCGACATCACTAGGGTAATGATGATCACGCTTCCAGCGAAGGCTTCGGTGGCCCCGGTGAGCCGTGAGGCAGGAGATGGGGAGGCGAGCTGTGCGCGCATACGATTCTTGGCATAGACCGCCGCGAGCGCGACTAATGCGATCGCGGCGAAGATCAGGTACTTTGATGGCCGCACGATATGGATTCGATCGAACCCGTACAGCTGCTCGGACGTGAGTCCCGATTCGACCACCATGTCGGTGAAGATTGCCAGTACGAATAGACCCCACCCCACCACTGCGCTCAGCAGAATGGTGACGAGCGCTCTTCGGGCCGCCGCGCGTGATGCTGTGATCTTCATGTTCGTAGTCTAAGAAATGGATCCATGCCGGTCTACGCGCATTTCGGTAACGAGGATTGGGACCTGCAGGGTCACGCGGCTCCGAGTCTCGGCAGCCCCGGGATTTCGCTGAGAAGTCAACCCCGCGAACACAGACCGCCCGCCCGCCTACGCTCGGAGATGCGCCTGGCGGGAGCCGCCCGCAGAGCGTTCATCACCACTCGAACACGAGGGAGATCGAAGATGCACACAGTGAGCAGCGATATCGATATTGACGCACCGGTTCATACGGTGTACAACCAGTGGACTCAGTTCGCAGACTTTCCCGCTTTTATGAGCGCGGTTGAGCATGTGGATCAACTCACCGACACGACGACGCGGTGGCGAGTGAAGATTGGCGGGGTTGAACGTGAATTTGACGCCGAGATTACCGAACAGGCTCCCGACGAGCGGATCGCGTGGAAGAGTACCAGCGGCCCCGAGCATGCCGGGGTAGTCACCTTTCATCGACTCAACGACGAGCAGACTCGCGTTCGCCTGCAACTGGACTGGGATCCTGAGGGTTTCGTCGAGAAGGCGGGCGCTCTGCTCGGTATCGACCAAGCGCAGACCTCAGCTGATCTGAAGAGGTTCAAGGAGCTTCTCCACTCAAACGGCTTTGCCACCGGCTCTTGGAGAGGCGAGATCACGCCTCCGGGGAGCGCCGGGGGGCGCTGACGCACCATGTGATGCTGGGGTGGGGAGGAGGGGGCAGTCGAAATGTTCGGAGAAGAAATACCGGTACCAGGTCCCGTCACGGACTTTTCGGCTTCTCGTGCCGTCGAGAGTATGCAGTCTTTTTGGCACCTGACCGCGCCTGCGGTCGCCACCGACTCGTTTGCGTCACAACAACGCTGCGACGCCGTCATCGTCGGGGCCGGACTCACTGGACTTTCGATCGCGCTCTTGCTGGCACGCGCGGGGAGGCGGGTCACGGTACTCGAGGCTTGTAAGGTCGGTGCGCTCGCGACCGGCAACACCACCGGCAAGCTCAGCCTGCTGCACGGTACGGTCATGAGCGAATTGCGCGAGCGCGCAGGGGATGAAGTGCTTGCCGCCTACGCCGAAGCCAACCGGGCCGCGCAGAGCTGGCTTCTGACGGAGCTCTTTGAACGCGGAGTGCCGGTCGAGACACGTGATGCGGTCACATACGTCACACACGATTCGCAGCGATACCTACTTGACCAAGAACTCGACGCTGCTCAGTCGGTTGGCCTGCAGGTGGGGCACGAGACGGCAGTTGGCCTTCCGTTCGTGCCTGCCGGGGCGATCCGTCTGCAGGAGCAGGCCCAGTTGCAGCCCATGCTGGTGCTTGGCGCGCTTGCCGCAGAGTTGCGAAGCCTGGGGGGCGCCATCGTTGAGGGGTGCAGAGTGCTCGGAGTTACGGAGTCCTCGCATGCGCTCACGGTCGAGACCGAGCTGGGGCCGATCTCCGCAGACGTGTGCGTGCAAGCGACAGGAGTACCGATTCTTGATCGCAGTATGTTCTTCGCCCGGGTTGGGCCATTGCGCTCATATGCGGCCGCCTATCGCGTGTCCGGTACAACTCTGCCGCAGAGCATGTACGTTGCAGCCGACTCCGACCGTTCGCTTCGCACCGCTACCGATCCGAATGGCAACAGCGTGCTGGTGGTCGGCGGTGGATCTCACGTCACCGGGAGAGGACGGGATACCAGGGAGTGCCTCAACAATATCGAGGCGTGGACGCTCGAGCATTTCCCGGCAGCTGAGCTGCTGACCTGGTGGGCTGCACAGGACTACCGCACGCACTCGCGCATTCCCTTCGCCGGTCCGATTCCGGGCGGGGGAGGCCGGATCTTTGCGGCAACCGGTTTCAATAAGTGGGGCATGACCAACGGGGTCGCGGCTGCGCTCGCAATTGCCGGTGAGCTACTCGGAAGGCCGCCCGCCTGGCACGAGGTGCTGCGCGACCGCAGCATCAGTATGCCTGAAATACGTGACAGCGCGAGCAAGAATCTTCACGTCGCGGGCAGGCTAATCGGCGGGTGGGTTGGCACACAGGTGCGCGCGAGACTCGACGAGGATAGTCTGCAAGAGGGCGAGGGAGCGGTCGTGCGAGAGGGGTTCACTCCCGTGGGAGTAGCTCGAGTCGGCGGTGAAATCTGCAGGGTTTCGGGGGTGTGTACCCACCTCGGAGGGGTGCTCAGTTGGAATCCCGCCGAGCTGACGTGGGACTGTCCACTGCATGCATCGCGTTTTTCGGCGACCGGGCAGCGGTTGGAGGGCCCGGCAACGACGGATCTGAAGGAACGCTGAAATGCTGTCAGAAAGGATCACGATGAACGCGAGCGAGCACGAAGACGGGGGCGGGTTCAGCGAGGCTGAACGTGCCGCTATGAAGCTCCGCGCCGACGAGCTGCGGGCGCACAAGGGCGTGAAGGGTGCCGCTAAGCGAGAACGCGAGCTGCAGGCTTGCATTGATGCCATCGCGGACTTGCCCGATACCGACCGGCGTATCGCCGAGCGCTTCCACACCATTGTGGCCGAAGAGGCCCCGCACCTTGACCCGAAGACCTGGTACGGATTCCCTTCGTACGCCGCAGATGGCAAGGTCGTCACTTTTGTGCAGCCAGCATCTAAGTTCGGCACACGGTACAGCACGATCGGCTTTAACGAAGACGCGGCCCTCGACGACGGCCCAATGTGGGCGACTTCGTTTGCCGTGCTTGAGGTGACCGCGGAGGTCGACAGGCGGCTGCGCGACCTGGTGCGTCGCGCAGCCGCCTGGGCCCCTCGCTCGAGAGCGGATCGGTCCGCGTGATCGCTGCGGTGCACCCGAGGCTCCTCGGGCTCAACGTTCTCGCTCACGCGAGCATACGTGTGAGTGGCCCCTTAGATTCGGTGATTGAAGCTGTTGCAAATCTCACCACTCCTGTGTTTGTCTCAGAGACGGCCGGGCAATATCAACTTGTGTGTGAGCTCCACGCACGCGACCTGCACGAATTGCAGGTGGATCTTCGCCAGCTTCGTTCGGCGCCCGGAGTGCTCGAAGCGGATGTGATCCTCTATGAGCGGATGCTCTCGAGTTTCTTCCTCGGCGAGGAACCGGCGCAGTTTGAACACGGCTTCGACGAGCACGACCTCCGAATCATCGATCTCCTTCAGGTCGACGGACGAATGAGCTACTCCGACATCGCCGAAGAGGTGGGGCTTTCCATCAGCGCCGCCCGTGCGCGGGTGACACGTCTGCTCGAAACGGGTGCCATGCAGATCGGTGTCGTGCGTGGCCGAAATGCCGCGAGTTCTGAACTCGTCTTTGGCTTTGGATTCAAACTCACGGGAGACGAACACGCGCTACTCACCCTCCTGAGCAAGGATCCTGGACTGGAGTTTCTCGCCCGTACGGTCGGTCGCTTTAGCGTTGTCGCAACTCTTGCGTTTCCCTCGCTCAGTGACTTCAACGACCTCCTGGCGCGTCTACGCGAGGTCGAATCCGTGCACACAGTTGAGCCCTGGCTGCACGCAGCGATCCGTCTCGAGCGGTATCATCACGGGGCGCATGGACTCGCTGCGGCGAACGGAGACTGGTAACCAGCGAACGCGCTGGAAGAGTACCTGCCCCGTACCCTAGAGTCATGGCTGATTCCAAGAAGACACCCCAAGCCGGCCCAGGATCGCGGGGGCTGGTGCAGAAACTCACAGCGGTCGCCCTCCAGTTCAGCCTCGTCCGTGCCTTCCTGCGATATGCCTCGCACAAGGGGTCGATGCTAGCCGACAGCATTACGTACCGTGCGCTCTTTAGCGTTTTCGCGGCGATCCTTCTCTTCTTCTCTGCTGCGACGATCTGGATCGGCGGCAACTCCGAAGCTCTCGGAGCCGTTACCGAGGCGCTCGATTCGTTCCTGCCCGGGCTTACCGATCTTGTTGACCCCGAAGACGCTCGTGTGCCTGTGGGATTCACTATCGTCGGGGTATTCTCGCTCGTCGGCCTGGTTGGCGCCGCGATCAGCTCAATCGGAAGCATGCGCAATGCATTCCGCATGTTGGGCGATGTGATTACCGACGACACTTTTGTCCTGTGGGTAGTGCTGCGAAATCTCTTGGTGGGATTGGCGTTCGGCGGTCTCCTGGTCGCCGGTGCGGCCGCGAGCCTGCTCACCTCCAGCGGCCTTTCGCTTGTCTCAGCGTGGTCGGAAGCGAACGAGGCATCGACCGCGCTCGAAGTGATCTCACGCATCGTTGGCGTTTTCCTAGCTCTCGCGGTAAACACGCTCGCAATTGCCATTGCCTTCCGTCTCCTGTCGGGCGTTCGCGCACCCGCTCGGGCGCTGTGGACCGGTGCACTCGCTGGAGGAATCGGGCTGCTCGTGCTGCAGGAATTCTCGGGGCTGTTCGTTCGCGGGGCTGCTTCGAATCCACTTCTCGCCTCATTCGCTGCACTGATCGCCTTACTGCTGTGGATCAATCTCTCGGCCCAGGTGATTCTCATCGCCGCGAGCCTGATCATTACCCTCACCGCCGAAGCGGAGGACCGCGTTCGAGAGAAATTCGGCGCGGCGACCATGGCTCAACACCGCAGGCTCAAGGCAGAGGCTGCCGTCGCAGCCGCTGCCGGAGAACTGACCGCAGCGCGTGAAGCTGAACAGAAAGAACTCGTAGCCGCCGAGGCTCATCGCACAGGAAATCGACGGACTCCTGCCTCGCGACCACAGGAGGAATCACGGTGAGATGAACACGTGACCTCGATCATGGGGTCTCGAACCGAATAGACTCAACGGAGGCAATGGGGGCTGCCGTGTGAAGCCATAGCGGGGTTGACACGGTTCCAAAGGGGGTGACCGCGACGATGCGGGAAGACGTGCGCCTATGGAGCATGCAGACGGAGTTCGCTCGCGCGTCTCACGACGCTCTCGACGTCGACGCGCTCAGCCGAGAAGAGCTCGTGAACGCACTGAATCGTTCGCGAGAGCGGTTCCTGGGGCTGATCGATGATAATCCCGATATGAACTACATTCTCGATCGCCTCGGCGCGGTGATCGAGATGAACCACGCGGGCGAGCAGCTTTTGGGGTACACGAAGGAAGAGCTGCAAGCAGGCGGTGACTTTACTCAGCACATGCTGGAGGCTGATATTCCTGCCGCGCTGATTCATTTTGGCCGAGTGCTCGAGCGCAATGTCGAACAATTCGAAACGCGTCTGGTGCATCGGAGCGGCAAGATCCTCACCTTCGAAGTGCTTGCTCGACCGATGATCGAAGACGGTCAGGTTGTGGGGCTCTTCGGAATAGCCCGCGATGTGACGGCGCGGCGAGAGATAGAACGTCAACTGCAGGAGAGTGAACAACGGTACCGCTCACTCTTTGAAAATAACATCGACGTGGTGGTGACCTTCGACACCGAAGGGAAGTTTCTCTACCTCAACTCGGCCACTGAGCGACTGCTCGGCGTTCCCTCACGGGATCTCGTTGGGAAGCCGTTTCTGCCGCTGATTGTTCCAAACCGACGGGCCCACACTGAGCGCGAATTCACGCGGGTGCTTGAGGGACAGCCAGTGCAGTATCAGTCGGCGATCTACAACAAACGTCGTGAAGTGATCGACATGCACTTCAGCGTGATTCCGATCTTTCATCAGGGTCAGATCACCAAGGTGCACTGCATCGGTAAAGACATCACGAAGCAGAAACAGCTGGAGCGAAAACTCAATCAGTTAGCGTTCTTTGATCCGCTCACCGGTCTTCCCAATCGAAATTCGCTGGATACCAATCTCTCTCGCCAGGTGGGAGAAAGTCGAGAGTTTGCGGTGCTCGCACTCGACCTCGATCGGTTGAAAGTCGTCAATGAAACCTGGGGGCGTGAAACTGGAGACCGGCTCCTGAAAATCATTGCGCACCGGCTGCGAGACTTCTTGCCGTCGCGCGCAGATTTCTTCCGCTACAGCGGAGATGACTTCATCGTCACCTACTATTACGAGACCGATGACGAGTGCCTCAGTTTCGCTCGCTCACTTGAGGCGCGCCTGCGCGATCCCGTGGTTCTCGGTGACGTAGAGCTCTCGATCACCTCCCGTATTGGCATCAGCACCTTCCCCGACGACGGCATTGACCCCGACACGCTACTGAGGAAGGCTGACAATGCGATGTTCGCGGCGCGGCACAACGGACGCAACCGGGTGGCGTTCTATCGGGACGTCAAGTCGAAGGACGAATCGAGGCAGTTCCAGCTCGAAATTGCACTCAGATCTGCTATCGCCAACGATGAACTTTCGCTTGCGTTTCAGCCACAGATCGACCTCGCGACGGGTGAGGTGCACGGGGTCGAGGCACTGCTGCGCTGGCTCCACCCCCAGTATGGTCAGGTGCCGCCAGACCAGTTCATCCCGGTGGCGGAGGAAAGCGGACTGATCCACGAGATTGGCATGTGGGTGATCGAGGCGGCGTGCCATCAGGCCGTCGCATGGAACGACGCCGGTCTCGGGTGTTTACCTGTATCGGTCAACATTTCGGTCCACCAGTTTTACGATGATGACTTCGCTGACCAGCTCGAGACGGTGATCCGAGTATCGGGGATCGATCCATCACGGCTCGTTCTCGAAATCACCGAGACAATCTCGTCGAATTCCGACGTCGTAGTCGCGCAGTTGCAGAGGTTTAAGCGCATTGGTGTGCGCATCGCGATCGACGACTTCGGCACTGGCTACAGCTCGCTGCGGTACTTGAAGGACTTCCCTGTCGACTATTTGAAGATCGATCGTTCCTTTGTTGATCACCTCGAATCGAACGAGAAGGAGCGCAGGCTCGTAGCCACCATCACGGCGCTCGCGCACAACTTCGGTCTGCAGACCATCGCCGAGGGCACCGAGACTGCGGAGCAAGTTGCGATTATGCGCGACCTTGGAGCGGATCACGCGCAGGGTTACTTCTTCAGCCGCCCTCTTGCCCCTGACGCGTTTGTGAGCTGGCTCGCGGCTCGCGCGTAACCGAGAGACTCTTCTCGGACTGACTCTCGGCCTCAGCAATCGCGACGATGCGATTGACCATGCCCGCGAAGATGAGGCCGTGGAAGGGAATCACGGCGAGCCAGTACATGCGACCAGCCAAGCCTCGGGGGAAGAACACCGCGCGCTGTCGATAGATCAAGCCGTCCTCGCCTTCCTCGCATCCCAGCTCAAGCCAGGCTGACCCGGGCAGCTTCATTTCAGCGCGCAGCCGTAGGAGACGTCCGGGCTCACACGCCTCGACCCGCCAGAAATCAACGGCGTCTCCGACTGCGACGGTGGAGCGATTGCGGCGCCCGCGTCTGAGGCCGACTCCGCCGACGAATCGATCCATCCATCCGCGGATCGCCCAAAGCAGTGGTGGTGAATACCACCCGTTCTCGCCACCGATACCTTCGATCACCGACCACAGCGACTCACGTGAGGCGGCGGTGGGGCGTGACCGGTCGTCGGTATAGACGGTGCGCCCGGTCCACTGGGGGTCGCTGGGCAACGGGTCGCTCGGGGCGCCCGAAATCTGAGCGTCAAGCCAGCTCGTTTCGATTTGATTGTCGGCGACGCGACCGAGCGCGAGCTTTACGGATCGTTGGTAACGGGTCAGGCCGCCCGGTGGCAACGGGATGATCGCGTCAATGTCGTGATTGCGCATTACACAGTCCACCTGTAGCGACTCGACCAGGGGTCGCGCAAGCGACTGCGGCACCGGCGTAACGAGTCCTACCCAGTGAGAAGCGAGTCTGGGCGTGAGGACCGGAAGCGCAGCGATGTGGCGCTGCCTCAGCCCGGCGACCACCGCGTACCCGTTCATCATTTGCCCGTAGCGAAGCACATCTGGCCCGCCAATGTCGACGGCGCGATTGACCTCCGAAGGCACCCGGGCTGCTGCGAGCAGGTAGTACAGCACGTCGCGCACGGAGATTGGCTGAATGAAATTTCGCACCCACTTGGGTGCGGGCATGTAGGGCAAGACCTCGGTGAGGTGGCGGATCATTTCGAACGAAGCCGACCCCGATCCGATGACAACCCCGGCCTGGAGCACGAGGGTCGGCACGCCCGAACGAAGCAGGATCTCGCCCACCTCGGCCCGAGACGCAAGGTGTGGCGAGAGCTTCGCGCCCTCAGGGTGAAGGCCACCCAAGTACACGATGCGGCCCACTCTGGCGGACGCCGCAGCGGTGGCGACCGTCTCGGCGATTGCCCGGTCCAGGTCGCCGAAGGCCTTGCTGCCGGTCATCGAGTGCACGAGAAAATACACCACGTCGACGCCCTGCATGGCTTCGCGCATGGCCTGGGGGTCTTGGGCATCGCCCGCAAGCACCTCAATATGGTCTTCCCAGCCAAACGCCGCGGCTCGCTCAGGGGAGCGCACGAGCACTCGCACACGATAACCGCTGCGAATGAGGCGCGGCACGAGTCTCCCGCCGATGTACCCGGTGGCGCCAAGCACCAGCACTCTGGGGGCGATGCCCGTGGAGTCGGGTACGGCCCGAAGGCCCGGCTCGGCGCCGGTGGGAGCGCTCAGAGAGTCCTCGCTATTTCCTCCTACCGGTTCCGACGCCGGAGCTCTGTGGGGGGCCGTCATTCGATGATTTCGGTTTCATGGGTGCGGGCACGGCCGCGACGTGAAGCCATAAGCACGATACCGATGAGGAAGATGACCACTCCGGCACCCATGAGGATGTAACCAATGAGGTCGAGGTTGACGACATCGATTTCTACATTGACCGCAAAGACGAGGATCGCACCGATGACGAACAGTGCAATGCCGGTTCCAATACTCATGATGGTTCCTCCTATTCGGGTCGCGATGGCTCGCGACTCCGTTTTCATGGTCTCACGTGAGTGGCCGAGCGTCATGGTTTCCTCGCCCCGTTGACTATCTGCTTCAATAGCGGTATGACTGACACAGCTGCCCCAGAAGCCTCCCTCACGATCGCGGTGTGGCAACACGGGAGCGTCCCCGCCGACGTGCACGCGAATCTCGAGGCGCTCGATGAAGCAGTGGCGGAGGCCGGCGATAACGGTGCGCATTTGCTGATCACGCCGGAGATGTTCATCACCGGTTACAACATCGGTGAACGCTTGGCGCCGCTTGCGCGGCTGCAGCCGCTCGAGCGGGTGCGGGAGATCGCGAAGCGACACCAGGTCGGAATCGTCGTTGGAGGGCCAGAGTGCGCAGCGCACGAAGACGGCACCGAGGAAATCTTCAATGCGGCCTGGCTGATTGACGATTCGGGGGAGGTGCTCGCAAGGCACCGCAAGATCCAGCTGTTCGGTGAACTTGACCGCGACCTTTTTGTGGCGGGCAATGCACCAACGACGGTGGCCACGTACCGCGGGTTCACCATCGCGATGCTGGTGTGCTTTGACGTGGAATTCCCCGAGGCCACCCGGGCGGCGGCGCTCGCGGGGGCCGAACTCATCGCCGTGCCCACTGCGCAGATGGAGCCGTTCCATTTCGTCAACGAGCACCTGATTCGGGTCCGTGCTTGGGAGAGTGGCGTCTACCTCGCCTATGCCAACCAGGTGGGCGACGACGGCGACCTGACGTATGTGGGGCGCAGCGTCATCGCTGATCCGCTGGGAAGTCACCTTGCCGAAGCCGGACCTGCCGGCAGCGCACTGCTCATCGCAACCATTGAGCGCGAGACGCTTACTCGCGCCCGGGCGCAGAGCCCCTACCTGAGCGAGCTGCGTCGCGAGGTCTTTCAGACGCCTACTGCAAAATGACGAAGAAACCGACTGCAGGTGCCATGACTACGGTGATTGAGCACCGGCCGCGGGGGGTTGGTCGGTAGCTGCATCGGGCTCAGAGCCCATCTCCGGTTCAGGTCCGGGTTGCGATTCGGAGCGCTGCGCGTCCGCCGTTCCCGCTTGATTTTTGCGGAGAATGGTGTCGCGCTGCGCTTGCACCTGTTCGGTGAGGGAAGAAATGACTGTCGCGCTCGTCACTCCGACAATTACGATGCCGCCAAGCATCAGCCCCACAGCGATCACCCGACCCGGAACGGTGATCGGCGTGTAGTCGCCATATCCAACCGTCGCGATTGTGGCGAAGCCCCACCAGAGAGCATCGCCGAAATGCAAAATATTCGCCCCGGGAGCCTGATGCTCCACTAGCCATACCAACATTGCGGCGACGTACACGAATATGAGGCCGAAGGCCCCTGCCGTCGTGATGAAGCGGAGGCGCTGGTACCGATGGGACTTGCGAAACACCGGCAGCCGCCACAGGTACAGCACCAGCAGAAACGCGCGAAGTACTGGAATAAACAGTGAGACCAACTCGAAGAGGTTGCGCCGAACAAAGCCGCGACCCTCTTTGCTGAGCCGCATACGAACGAGGAAGTCACCGATGAAAATCGCCCACATGAGAATCACCCCAATGGTCGACCACACGGTCACCGTGGTGCTCAGCTCGTTCTTCGCGATGACAACGGTTGAAGAGATCGTGACAAACACGATTGAGAGCACGAAGAGTGGCCAGGTTGTCCATTCCTCCCACACCTCAACTCGAGTGGGTTCCACCTGGCCCGGGTCTTTCGTTGCTCGCACCATGTGCACTCTCCAAGGTCTTACACGCTGCGCGGTCGCGCGGGTTCCCTAAGAATCTAGGGCACGAGTTCTGTCGAGATCCAAGGTCAGGGGAGAGCACCCAGACCGGCGCGGTAGATACCGATGCCGAGGTGGACACTTCAGTGTCACGGGGGAACGTCGCCCTGCTCCTAGAACTCCGCTCGAGGAGTGGTCATCGCCGTCGCGTGCAATTGCGCGACCTCGCGAAGATCGGGTTCATAGCTGAGCGCGCGTGTTGCCCGGTCGAGCGCGTCGACTGCCTGCGCGCGTAGCGCTTGCGCCCACGGACCGTCAGCTTCGGCGATGAGCGCACCAATCTCACGCTGCACTCGCATCGCCACCTCGACGATGACCGCACCGTCTCGTGCGGTCGGCCGTAGCGCGTCGATCACCATGTCGGCGGGGTCGATCAGCGGCACGTGCACGAGGGCGCAGGTGACGGGCGGGCGATCCGCTGCGCGCATGGAGGTGCTCAGCACGCGCTGCGCGGCACTGAGCACCTCGATTGCGGTGCCCGGGTCGTTAATACCAGGCGAGAGGGCACGGCTTGAGATCTCCGACAGTGCGATGAGGCCCAACCGCGGATCCTGTTCAAATGTGCGGTGCGGTGCCACGACGAATGCTTGCTGTACCGCCGAGCGCAGTTCTTCGGTGACGTCTCCGGTGAGGTAAGCAAGCGGCACGTGCACGGTCGCACGGGCCCCCGCTCGGCGCGCGACCCAGACCTCGCACCCGCCGCGTTCGGCCACCCGTTGCAGGGCGGGCACGTCGACGCGTACGACGAACCCCGCGTGGTCAGACACGACGGGAATGGCGTGAGACGGGGGATCGATCCACTCGCGGCCCCCGAGTCGCGGGTCGGAGGCGTACCCTTTCATGGCGTGCTGAGCTGCCTGTTCGACCCGGTCGATGATGTCTGACATGCGACCGAAGCGGGTTAGGAACGAGATCCAGTGCAGCAAGGTGAACATCACGGCGGCGATCACCACGAGGGTGCCGAGAAACAGGAGGGTCCGACCGGTCTCGCTATACGCCTGCATCGACAGAGCTACGATGCCCACGATCGAGAAGGCGAACGCACCCACGAACGTTGACAAAGCGTTCTGCGACGTGCGGTCGCTGATGAGTAGCTGGGTGGATCGCGGCGTGCCCGACTGGGTGGCGGAGGAGTATGCCGACACCATGGCAGTGAGTGAGAAGGTGGTTACCGCGAGCATGGAACTTGCGAGAATTTGCAAGATCGGAGAGACGGCGTCTTGGCCAAGATCGATCGTGAGGCCATCTGGGACGGCCGAACTCAGCAGGTGTGCGGCCACCGCGAGCACCACCCCGGCGAGCGCGAACAGCGTCGCCCGAAACCAGATGCCTTTCAGGAAGTCCTGCAGCAACGTGAGCCAGCGGGTCATTGGTGGGGCCTTTCGTGACGATGGTGTGCTGTGCATTCGCGAACGCGAGTGGGATCGGTGGCCTCGGTGTCTTCGTGCACAGTGGATCAGTCACGGGGTTTGAGCCGCGCGATCGGCAGGGCAGGTGCGGGGAGCGGGGGCTCCGGCTCGTCGTCAGGCAGCCCAAAGGGGGGCTCACTTGCGTGTCGCGGGCCAGGCTCCGTCGGGCTTTCGGCAGCCGTGTCAATCTCCGCGTGCCACGCTCCGCGAGCCGCCACGATCTCTTCGTGCGTGCGGGCGACGAAGTTCCACCACATCACGAGCTGCTCGCCGAAGGGCGCGCCGCCGATGAGGATCACCCGCGCACCATCGTCGCCCGCGACGAGGCGCAGGCAATCGGTGCCAGCAGATACAAACGCGAGGGAGTCGCGGGGCACAGGAACGTCTGAGCCGGATCCGCCTCCCGGGGTGCCAACACTGTCTCGAAAGACAGAGTGGACCTGCTCGCCGGGCCCACTCGCGACGCTCGCCACCGTGAGTGTGCCATGATCCAGCAGCAGACCGTGCTCAAACCCAGGGTCGACCGAGAGCTCGAGCACCGCGCCGGGTAGGAGATTGAGCTCGGCGCCCACGAGCGGTGAATGCGTTCCGACCGGCGAGGTATCGCCCAGGAGGGTCCCAAGAAACACCTGCGCAGCCCAGCCTGGGCCAGTGCGCACGGGGGGCACGAAGTGCTCGAAGCCCCGTGCAACGTTGCGGGCGTGGTCGGGGAGGGCGATCCACAATTGCACGCCATGGAGCAGTGTGGTGTCGCTAGTCGATCGTTCGGAATGGCTGATGCCGCTGCCTGCGGTCATCAAGTTGAGCTCGCCCGGTCGCACCAGAGCATGCACGCCCGAGCTATCGCGGTGCTCGATCGTGCCCGAGAACAGCCAGCTCGCGGTCTGCAGGCCGGTGTGCGGATGCGCGGGCACATTCATGCCACCCGACACCGCCACGTCGTCGGGTCCGTAGTGATCAAGGAAGCACCACGCACCGATGAGGGTGCGCCCGCGCTGGGGCAGCGTGCGACGCACGTTCATCGCGCGAAGGCCGCCGAGGGGCACGTCCCGGGGATTGAACAGCGTGATCTGCCCTCCCGGGCCGTCGGCCTGCTCGTCGCAGATCGTCTCCTCGGGCCTCGGCTCGAGGTTGCTCATGCGGATCGCCAGCCTGGTGCGAGCTTCCTGATGCGGCGCGCGCGCCACGCCCAAGTTGCCCAGAGCACGGGCCAGGCGAGGGGGGCGACGGGGCCCCCAAACTCCAGGCGATCGCGCCAGATGGCCCGGTTTGGATCGCCTGCAGCCTGTGTGATCGTCATGCGGTGATGCCAGCCGTTTACGAGCGCGAGCGGTCCGCTGACCGGGTGGCCCGTGTCGTGCATCGTGCGCACGAGCGACTCGCCTGAGCCGTGGGCTTCGTCAGTGACGTGGATCACCTGACGCCCGACGGGTACAAGCCCAGCGAAGCGCAATGTGACCTCCACCTCATCACCCGGCGAGAAGTGGTCGGGCATCTTGGTGAGCGGGGTAAGCTGCATGACCGTACCGTAGAGCTGGGCGGCAACAGCGGTCGTGTGCACCGCCTTCCAGGCCGCGTCTGGTGGGCAGTCGATTTCGAACCGCAGGTCGATCCTCATGCTCCTATCTTCGCAGAGGGGCCGGCGGTGTGCGCCGAGGCAGCCCAGATAGGCGAGTTGCCCTCAGCGCGCCCTAGAGTTGATGCGTGACCACACTGATTTGGTTCAGGGACGATCTGCGCACCGACGACCACCCGGCGCTCGCCGCAGCCGCGAGCGACCCCGGGGGCGTGGTCGCCCTCTACGTGCTTGACGAGGTGTCTGCCGGCGTGCGGCCACTCGGGGGTGCGGCGAAGTGGTGGCTGCACCACTCGCTCGAGTCGCTTGCTGTGTCGCTCAAGACGCTCGGAGTGCCGCTGGTCTTGCGGCGCGGCGCGGCGTGGGAGGTGGTGTGGAGCGTGGCCAGCGAGCTGGGTGCGGATCGCGTCCTCTGGAACCGGCGGTATGGCGAGGCCGAGCGCCGCATCGATGCCGAGCTGAAGCAGAGCCTTCGTAACTCCGACATAGACGCCCACTCCTTCCCGGGGTCGCTGCTTTTCGAGCCTTGGACGGTCACGACGAAGACGGGCGACCCGTACCGGGTGTACTCGCCGTTCTGGCGGGCGTGCCTCGCGTCACCTTCGCCCCGGTCACCGATTGAGATACCGGTGTTCGCGGATCCGCCCGCTACCGCGGCCGCCGTGCCCAGCGACGCACTCGCCCAATGGCAGTTGCTGCCAACGGACCCCGACTGGGCTGCCGAGTTTGGCGAGCGTTGGCAGCCGGGGGAACCGGCCGCGCGCGCGAGGCTTCGCGAGTTTCTCAACGAGCGCGCCCACCGCTACGCGGGCGAACGCGATCTGCCAGCGAGCGACGCGACATCGGGGCTCGCGCCGCACCTTCGCTTCGGCGAGATCAGCCCGCAGCGCGTGTGGCACGAATCGCTCGCGTCGGGTGCCGACGTGGGAATGTTTCTCTCCGAGCTCGGCTGGCGTGAGTTCGCGTGGCACACGTATTTCCACCGGCCCAATCTCGCGACCCAGAACCTTGACCGCCGCTTTGACGCGTTCCCGTGGCGAGATGACGCGGGTGAGTCGCTGGCGCGCTGGCAGCAGGGCCGCACGGGCATCCCCCTCGTCGACGCGGGCATGCGCGAACTTTGGCGCAGCGGCACCATGCACAACCGCGTGCGCATGGTGGTCGCCTCGTTCCTCGTGAAGAACCTGCTTGTCGACTGGCGCGAGGGGGAGGCCTGGTTCTGGGACACCCTTGTCGACGCCGACGCGGCCTCAAACCCCTTTAACTGGCAGTGGGTTGCCGGGTGCGGCGCCGATGCCGCGCCCTATTTCCGCATCTTTAACCCCGTGACCCAGCAGCAGAAGTTTGATGCCGACGGTGCCTATGTGGATCGCTGGGCGCCCGACTCGGTGCTCACTCCGCCGATGGTAGATCTCAAGGCGACCCGCGCGCGGGCGCTCGCCGCGTTCGAACAGGTGAGGGGTGCGGATCGCACGTGACCCGCACCCCTCACCCGACGCGGTACTACAGCGTATTGCCGAGCTTGAAGCCCTTTTCGCCTTCATCGTCGCGGGTGTACGAGAACCCGTCAGCGCCAATGGTTACGGCCATTTCGCTCGAGTCGGTGCGAGCCACGACGGGTTGTGGGTTGCCGTCGAGGTCAAGCACGAGCGACGCATCGGTGTACCAAGACGGCACAACCGGGTTGCCCCACCAGTCACGGCGCTGGTTATCGTGCACATCCCAAGTAACCACCGGGTTGTCAGGGTCGCCGGTGTAATAGTCCTGCGTGTAGATCTCGACGCGGTGACCGTCGGGATCGAGCAGGTACAGGTAGAACGCGTTCGAGACACCGTGCCGGCCGGGGCCCCGCTCGATGCGATCGCTCATGCGCAGTGCGCCGAGCTTGTCGCAGATCGCCAGGATGTTGTGCTTTTCATGGGTCGCAAATGCGACGTGGTGCATGCGAGGTCCGTCGCCACCTGTTGCGGCGGTGTCGTGCACGGTGGGCTTGCGGCGCAGCCACGCTGCGTACACCGTGCCTTCTTCGTCCTGGATGTCCTCGGTCACGCGGAAACCGAGATCTTGGTAGTGACGCACGGCGCGGGGCACATCCGGGGTGACCTGGTTGAAGTGGTCGAGACGCACGAGCTCGCCCGGCGTGTGCAGGTCGTACCTCCACGCAAGTCGCTCGACGTGCTCGGTTTGGTAGAAGAACTCGTACGGGAAGCCGAGCGGGTCAACCACGCGCACCGAGTCGCCGATGCCCTTCACGAATCCGGTCTCGTTGCGGCGTACGTCGCAGCCCAACTCGGTGTAGAAGGCGACGGCCTTGTCGAGATCTTCGGGGGTGCGCACGCGATATGAGAACGCGGCGACCGCGGCGATAGGCCCCTGTCGCAAGACGAGGTTGTGGTGAATGAATTCCTCGGTCGAGCGGAGGTAGATTGCCTCATCGTCTTCCTCGGTAACATACAGACCGAGCACATCGACGTAGAAATTACGCGATGCGGCGAGGTCGGTGACCACAAGCTCCATGTAGGCGCAGCGGAGGATATCGGGTGCCTCGCCCTTCGGCGTGAGTACCGGGTTATCGGAGTGGATCGGGGCTTCTTCGGTGACGTAGAAGCCGCTGGAGGTCTTGGTGCGACCCTTCAGTTCAGACATTGCTGTGTCCTTAAGGTGTTGATGAGTGGGGTGGATCGGTGGCGCGCCGGGAGGCCCGCCACCTCACGAATAGGAGTGGGGGCTTACTTGCCGGCGCCGAAGCGGGGGGAGTGAGCCTCGTTCAGGGTGATCTGGATCGACTGTTGAGTCGTGTAGAAGTCGATCGAGCGGTAGCCGCCCTCGCGGCCGAGACCCGAGGCCTTGACGCCACCGAAGGGGGTGCGTAGGTCGCGCACGTTGTTGGAGTTCAGCCACACCATGCCCGACTCGATACCGTGCGCGAAGTTGTGGGCGCGCTTGAGATTCGAGGTCCAGACATAGGCGGCAAGCCCGTACTTGGTGTCGTTCGCGAGTTCGAGCGCCTCTTCATCGGTGTCGAAGGGGGTGATGGCGACGACTGGCCCGAAGATCTCCTCCTGGAAGATGCGGGCGTCGGGCTTCACGTCGGCGAACACGGTCGGGGCGACGTAGTTGCCTTCGGGAAAGCCCTCTGGGCGGCCACCGCCGGCAACAAGACGTCCCTCGGTCTTGCCGATCTCGACGTAGCTCATCACCTTGTCGAAGTGACTCGGGTGCACGAGTGCGCCGACCTCGGTGGCCGGGTCAGAGGGCAGACCCACGACAATGTTCTTCGCGCGCTCTGCGTAGCGTGCAACGAAATCGTCGTAGATTTCGCGCTGTACGAGCACGCGCGATCCCGCGGTGCAGCGCTCGCCGTTCAGGCTGAAGACGCTGAAGACGGTTGCGTCGAGCGCCTCTTCGAGGTCGGCGTCGGCAAAAACGACCGACGGGCTCTTCCCGCCGAGCTCGAGCGAGAGGCCCTTCAGGAAGGGTGCCGCGTTGGTGGAGAGCATGGCTCCGGTCGAGCTATCACCAGTGAAGGAGATGAGTGGCACGTCGGGGTGCTTGACGATGGCGTCACCGGCAACTCCGCCAGAACCGAGGATCAGGTTGAAGACGCCGTCGGGCATTCCCGCCTCCCGGAAAATCTCCGGCCACAGCGCAGCCGAGAGGGGAGTGTAGCTCGCGGGCTTCAGCACCACGGTGTTGCCCGTCGCGAGGGCAGGGGCGAGCTTCCACGACTCCTGCATAAACGGCACATTCCACGGGGTGATGAGGCCGGCGACGCCGATCGGCTTGCGGTTCACGTAGTTCATCTGGCGGCCGGGCACCCGGAAAGCATTGTCCTGCTGCGCAACGATCAGATCCGCGAAGAAGCGGAAATTCTCTGCGGCGCGGCGAGCTTGGCCCTTGGCCTGGGTGATGGGCAAACCCGAGTCCCAGCTCTCAATGAGGGCGAGTTGTTCATCGCGTGACTCCACGATGTCGGCAACCTTGTGCAGAATGCGGGAGCGTTCACGGGCCAGCATTTTCGGCCAGGGGCCCTCGTCAAACGCGCGCTTCGCGGCGGCAACGGCGAGGTCAACATCCTCTTTCTGTGCCGACGCCGACATAATGTAGGTCTCGTTCGAGACGGGTTCGATGACCTCGAACTCTGCGCCGTCGATCGAGTCGACGAATTTGCCGTCGATGAAGTGCTGGATCTTTTCGGGGAGCCCCTCGGGCTTCTGATAGGTCATGCGTTACCTTCTTTCGTTGCGTGCAATTGCTGGTTCTCGTGCTGAGGCGTGCTCAGGCTGCGGAGACCTGATCTGTGGCTGTGGCACTTGCTTGAGCTGCGGCCAGACGTTGGGCGTGTTGGGCGTTCTGAGCGAGCACCGCGTTCAGGGTTCCGAGGCGATGATCGCGGGCGGCGATCTCGATCTCGAGCGTGGGTGCGCGATCCACGATCAGCTGCAGGATACGGTCGTGCTCGTTTACCGATTCTTGGGCGCGACCGGGTACGAAGCTGAACGACGAGTTGCGCAGCACCCGCATGCGGCTCCAGCCGCGGTGCACGAGGTCGAGAATATGCGGATTCGGGCATGTCTCGAACAAGACGCTGTGAAACTCGAGATTCAACTCGGTGAAGCTCTGCGGATCAAAATGCGAGAGGCTTTCCCGCATGCGCTCGTTGATGGCGCGAGCGCGTGCGATTTGGTCGGGTGTGATTGAGGGGGCGGCGAGGGCGGTGGCCGCCCCCTCCACCAGTGCCAGCGTTTCCATCGTGTGCAGGTACTCGGTCTCTTTGATGAGCGCCACCTGCGCGCCCACGTTGGTCTCAAAGGTCACCAGGCCCTCGGCCTCAAGGCGGCGGATCGCTTCGCGCACCGGCACCACTGACATCTCGAGTTCTGCGGCAATCGGCGCAAGCACCAAGCGGTAGCCGGGAACATAGCGACCGCTGTCTATGCGCTCGCGCATCAGGCGGTAGGCCCGCTCGGATTTTGAAATCGGTGCCATGGCGATTCCTAGGCCTGCGCCGTCTGAGTTTTGCCCGCGGCCTCAAAGCGGGCACGCCACTCAGCGTTCATCGGAAAGAGTCCGTCGACCGCAGCACCGCCAGCGACCTGCTCGGCCACCCACGCGTCCTCGACTTCCTGTGCGGCAGCCTCGCGGGCCACTTCCTCCAGAAGAAACGGAGGGATCACCAGTACGCCGTCGCGGTCACCGTAGATGATGTCGCCGGGCTGCACCGCAGCTCCGCCGCACGCAATGGTGACGTCTGTCTCCCACGGCACGTGACGACGACCGAGCACGCTGGGGTGAGCGCCCTGTGAGAACACCGGAATATCGAACTCCTGCACAGCGGCGAAATCGCGCACGCCGCCGTCGGTCACGATGCCGGCCGCGCCGCGCACCTGGGCGCGCAGAGCGAGCACGTCGCCCACGGTGCCGGTGCTTGGGATTCCCCGGGCCTCGACGACAAGCACCTCGCCCGGGTTGACCGTATCAAAGGCGCGCTTCTGTGCGTTGAATCCGCCCGCGTGCGCCTTGAAAAGGTCAGGGCGGAACGGGATGAACCGCAGGGTTTTCGCGGTGCCAAGTATGCGGTCGCCCTCGTGATTGGGGTAGACGCCGTCGATGAAGATGTCGACATAGCCGCGCTTGCGGAGTGCAGCGGAGACCGTCGCGACTGCGACACCGTCGAGTAGCTCGCGGATCTCATCGGTCAGCGGGCCAGCGACAGCGCTCTCTTCTGCGTCCTTCTCTAAGCTGCTGGCGCGGCCGGCAGCGACGGCAGCCGCGTGCTCCTCTTTACTGCCCCATGCCTCGATGCGCTGGAGATTGTCCACCTTCGGTTTGTTGCCGAAATCGCCGAATGCGGTGGTTCCTTGCGTGACGGTGGTGACGAGGCGGCCCGAGCTGGGCGCGCCGGGAGCATTCGGCGCGTCGACCTCAACCTCGACCACGTCGCCCGGCAGTACGACTGAGCTGCCCGCGGGGGTACCGGTCAGGATCACGTCGCCGGGCTCGAGGGTCATGTGCTGAGAGAGATCCGCCACCAATTGTCCGAACGGAAACTTGAGGGTGTCGCTCGTGTCATCCTGCACGAGCTGGCCGTTCACCCAGGTGCGCACGCGGAAGTCGCCCTGGCTGAGACCCTCCGTCGAAATCGCTGTCGGGCCGATCGGGGTGAACCCGTCGCCGCCCTTGTTACGCACGTTCGACCCCTTGTCTGCCGCGCGAAGGTCGTAGAGGCCGAAATCGTTGGCCGCCGTGACTTGGGCGACGTGCGACCATCCCTCTTCAGGGGTGACCCACCGGGCGGGTGTGCCAATTACCAGGGCAATCTCGCCTTCGAACGCGAGCAACTCGGTGCCAGCGGGGCGTTCGATGATACCGCCGGTCGCTGCAAGCGAGGAGCTCGGCTTAAAAAAGTACGAGGGGAACGCCGCCTCGCGGCCGCGCTGCTGCATCCGTGAAGGGTAGCTCAGGTGCACGGCGATGATCTTGCCGGGGGTCTCGATTCCGTAGGTCATGTGACTGCCTCGTCTCTTTGTATCTCAAATGATATACGATCTGGTGAAAAATGTGAAGGGTGGTTCGTCCGGCTGGTTCCGCGACCGGGGGCTTTAGTACGACGCGCGGGGGGTGGATCCCGCGCCATCCGGCGCAGAGCCAGCGGCGGCCGAACCCGGAGTCGCGGAGGCCCCGGTCGCCGAGCCAGCAGGAACGAAGCGATCCACTAATGCCTCGGTTTGGCGCGCGAGCATCGCGACGTCCGCACCCACTGCGACGAACGCGGCACCGGCTTCGATGTAGCGCTCGGCGTCAGTCGCGACGAAGGCATTCACCCCGACTGGTTTTCCCGCAGCCTTGCCCGCCTCGATCGAGCGCAGCACGCCTGCCACCACATCGGGATGCGACTGCTGCCCGAGCAGCCCCATTGACGCTGCGAGGTCTGACGGCCCGACGAAGATCGCATCGACCCCGTCGACGGCGACAATTCGTTCGACATTGGAAAGCCCAGTCGTTGATTCAATCTGCACAGTGAGGCTGATCGTCTCGTTCGCGCGCCCGAGATACCCCTCGACGCGATTCCAGCGAGCAGATCGCGCGAGCGCCGAACCGACCCCACGCACGCCCGCGGTCGGGTATCTGACGGCTCGCACGATTTCCGCGGCTTGTTCGGCGGTGTCAACCATCGGGATCAACAGGTTCTGTGCGCCGAGGTCGAGGAACTGCTTGATGAGCACCGTGTCACCGGACGGTGGCCTGACGAGCGGCGCGACCGGGTAGGCACTCATTGCATAGAGCTGGGCGAGCGTCGACTCGAGCCCATTGGGGGAGTGTTCGGCGTCAAGCAGCACCCAGTCGGTGCCGCTGCCGGCAACGATCTCTGCGGCGACAGCACTCCCCGAGCACACCCATAGCCCGATCAGGGGGCGCTCGCTCGCGACCAGACGCTGCGCGAGCGTGGGCGGAAGCTCTAGGCGAATCGGCATGTTACCGATCCCAGCGTGCCGTAGTCAGCGTGGACGGTGTCACCCTTGTACACCCACATGGGGCGGGTAAAGGAACCAGCGAGAATGATCTCGCCCGCTTCAAGCGTCTGGCCGTGCTGGGAAAGCTTGTTTGCGAGCCAGGCAACGCCCATCGCGGGGTTGCCGAGCACGGCGCCCGCAACTCCCGACTCTTCAATCGTTTCGTTACGGTACAGCATCGCAGAGGCCCAAGGAAGGTCGATGTCGTCGACCTTCATCGGCCGACCACCGATGACCATGGCGCCCATTGCGGCGTTGTCGCTGATCGTGTCGACGATCGTGCGGCCCTCAAGTTCAAGGTGCGAGTTCAGTATTTCGAGCGCGGGCACCACGTAGGCGGTCGCATCGAGCACGTCGAAGAGGGTGGCGTTTGGGCCAGCAAGCGGCTTGGCAAGCACGAACGCGAGCTCTACTTCAATGCGTACGTTCGAAAAGCGATCGAATTCGATCACTGATCCCGATTCGTAAACCATGTCATCGTGGATCACGCCGTAGTCTGGCTCGGTAATCCCGGTGGCGACCTGCATGACCTTTGAGGTCAGACCAATCTTGTGTCCGACCAGGCGCGCCCCTGCCTCGATCCGGCGATCCGACCAGATCTTCTGAATTGCGTAAGAATCCTCGACCTCCATGCCGTCGTATCGGGCAGTCAGTCGCGGCAGAATGGTGCGGTCGAGATCGGCCTGCACCAACTCGGCGGCAATGGCTTCACGTTGCGTCTGATCAAGCATGGGGCCTCCACTTCGTCGGGTGTGTTGTCGATCGTATACGATCTGTGGCTTGCTCGCGAGAATCGGAGCTAGGCCCCGGCGACCATTGCGCCCGTCACTCAGGCCGCTCCCGCGCGTCGAAACCGCCCGGTTCTATCGTTCACAGCGCAATTTGTCTAGGTCGCGGTAGGATGAAGTGATGAATACTCCCGATAACAATATGCAAGACAGCGATCGGGAGCCACGAACTTCCGAAGAAATCCAGACTTCTGAGGCTGCAGTAGCAGCCTCTGATGAAGTTTTGACTGAAGCTTCACCCGAGCAAGCCGAGGTATCTGAGGCGCCCGTCGCGGCGACCGAAGAGCCCGCCGCGGTCGCTCTCACAGAAGCGGCCCCTGAAGTTCCCGATGCACCCGCACACGCAGAGGATGCCTCTGTGGCTCCTGCGGTTTTGGTCACCGAGGCTCCCATATCTTCCGAATCCAACGAGACCCCTGCGAGTGCGCCTGCGTCCGCAAGCGAGAGCACCTCAGTCGCTGATGCGCCTGCAGAGACCGTCAAAGACAAAAAGGCCGATAAAGCCGAAAAGGCTGAGTCCTCAGAGAAGCCTCGCCCGGGGTTTGACACGCTTGGCCTCGATGCCCGGGTGCTCAGGGCGGTGAAGGGTCTCGGCTACGAGACCCCGTCCGCGATCCAGGAAGCTACGATTCCCGTGCTTCTGACCGGCCGTGACGTGGTCGGGTTGGCGCAGACCGGTACCGGTAAGACCGCTGCGTTTGCTTTGCCCATTCTCTCGCGCATTGAGCCCGGGCAGGGAAAGCCGCAGGCCTTGGTGCTGGCGCCGACTCGCGAACTCGCGCTGCAGGTGTGTGAAGCTTTTGAGAGCTACGCCGCTCACCTCCCCGAAGTGCACTTGCTGCCTATTTACGGCGGCCAGGCGTACGGCCAGCAGCTCAGTGCTCTGCGCCGTGGCGTCGACATCGTGGTGGGTACTCCCGGTCGAATCATGGATCACCTCAACAAGGGATCCCTTGATCTGACCGAGATCAAGTACCTGGTTCTCGACGAAGCCGATGAGATGCTCAAGATGGGCTTCGCGGAAGACGTGGAGACGATCCTTGCAGATACGCCTAAGGAGAAGCAGGTTGCTCTGTTCTCGGCAACTATGCCGGCACAGATCCGTCGCATCTCGCAGCAGTACCTGAACGACCCTCAAGAGGTCAAGATTGCCGGGAAAACGCAGACGAGTGCGACGATCGCGCAGCGCTACATCGTGGTCTCGTACATGCAGAAGCTTGACGCGCTCACCCGAGTACTCGAGGTTGAAGACTTTGACGGCATGATCGTCTTCACGCGTACGCGTGGCGACAGCGAGCAGGTCGCTGAGAAGCTTCGTGCGCGTGGCTACTCCGCACTTGCGATCAACGGTGATGTTCCGCAGAACATTCGTGAGCGCACCGTTGAGCAGTTGAAGTCGGGCAAGCTCGATATTCTGGTCGCCACCGATGTGGCCGCGCGAGGTCTTGACGTCGAACGGATCAGCCACGTCGTGAACTACGACCTGCCGATTGATACCGAGTCGTACGTGCACCGCATTGGTCGCACCGGCCGCGCCGGCCGTAAGGGCGATGCGATCAGCTTCGTCACGCCGCGCGAACGTCGCATGTTGACGGCAATCGAGAAGGCGACGAAGCAGCCCTTGACTCCGATGGCGCTTCCGAGCGTTGACGAAGTGAATGCGACGCGTTTGTCTCGATTTGACGATGCGATCACGATGGCGCTGACGGAGACCTCTCGTCTCGATGCCTTCCGCGACATCATTGCGCACTACGTTGAGCACCACGACGTCCCCGAAACAGACGTGGCTGCGGCCCTTGCGATCGTTGCGCAGGGCGAGACTCCGTTGCTCCTGACCAACGAAGACGACCGGAAATTTCAGCGCGACCGCGTACAGGCCGCGAAGTTCCTTGAGGATGATCGTGACTCCCGCGGGGGCCGCGACCGGACTCAGCGCGAAGACCGTGGACCTCGCGAGCGTCGAGACGACCTGCAGATGTACCGCATCGAGGTGGGCCGTCGTCAGAAGATCCAGCCCGGTCAGATTATTGGCGCGATCGCGAACGAGGGTGGACTTACCCGAGACGATTTCGGGCGTATCCAGGTGCGTGATGACTTCTCCCTCGTAGAACTCCCGAAGAATCTGTCGAAGGATCAGCTCTCGCGTCTGGCACAAACACGCATCAGCGGCAAGCTCATTGAGCTCACCGCAGACCGCGGCGGTCATCGCAGCGGTGGCGGTGGTGGTTACGATCGCGGCGGAAGCGGTGGACGGGAAAGCCGTGGCGGCTATGACCGGAACGATCGTGGCGGGGATCGAGGCGGCTACAACCGCGATAACCGTGGCGGCTACAACGACCGCAGCGATCGTGGCAGTAGCGGTGGTGGCTACAACCGCGACGAGCGTCCTCGCTCCAACGACCGTGACACTCGCGGTGGTGGTTACAACCGAGATGATCGTGCGCAGCGCGACAATCGCGCCGGTGGCGGCCGTAACGACCGACCGAGTCGTGATGGCGGGTATGGCGATCGCAACAGCCGCGATACTCGAAACGACGGCCCTCGTAAGCCACGCTGGTAGCGCAATCGAAAAAGCGGGCAGTACGCGAGAGCGTACTGCCCGCTTTTTTGTCAATATGACATTTGGGTGTCGACCGGCTACAGTGAGTGAGTTCCATATATTGCGATGCGTGTTCGCTATGTGAATATAGATATATTTTTAATCCATTTAGACAAGGGAGTCTGACAGCCTCATGTCACAGACAGTAACGAAGGCCGCCAACCCACGCGAATTGCGTCGGGTGGCGGCCGCGACAGTGATCGGCACCACGATCGAGTGGTACGACTTCTTCCTCTATGCGAGTGCCGCAGGGCTCGTTTTTGGAAAGCTCTTCTTTGAACCCGCCGGACCGCAGGCGGCGACCATCATTGCGTTCGCCACGGTTGGCGTCAGCTTCCTCTTCCGCCCGCTCGGAGCGTTTCTTGCTGGACACTTCGGTGATCGCATCGGCCGCAAGTCCATGCTGGTCATCACGCTGATCCTGATGGGAGTGGCAACTACCCTTATCGGCTTCCTCCCGACGTACGATCAGGTGGGTATCCTCGCGCCGATCCTCCTCATGGCGCTGCGTATTCTGCAGGGCTTGTCGACAGGCGGCGAGTGGGGTGGCGCGGTCCTCATGGCCGTTGAACACGCACCGGCCGATCAGCGCGGACGCATGGGCGCATTCCCACAGATCGGCGTGCCGATTGGCCTCCTCCTCGCCTCGGGCGTGCTCGCGCTCATGACGGGCGTCATCTCTCCCGGTGAGCAATTCCTCGAGTGGGGTTGGCGCGTGCCGTTTATTTTGAGCTTCGTGCTTATTGTGGTTGGTATCGTCGTGCGCCGCGCGGTCGAGGAAAGCCCGGTCTTCACTGAGATTTCGGAACGCAAAGAGCAGACCAAGATCCCCATCGTGGAGCTCTTCCGCAAGCACTGGTTGCTCGTCGTGCTCGCTGCTCTGACCTTCGCCGGTAACAACGCCGCTGGCTACATGACCACCGGTGGCTATATTCAGAACTACGCCACCATGCCGCTCGCAGACGGCGGGCTTGTGGGGATGGAACGTACCCCGGTGCTCCTCGCCGTCGCCGGGGCCTCGGTTGTGTGGCTCATTATGACCTTCGCTGCGGGCACGATTTCCGATCGCATCGGACGCAAGAAGACCTATATCTTCGGCTGGATCGCCTTCCTCGCCGTCATATTCGTCTTGTTCCCGCTCGTGAACACCGGCAACGTATGGCTCATGTTCCTCGGGCTGTCGCTCTTTGCCATCGGTAACGGGTTCACCTACGGACAGCAGGCGGCGTACTTCGCCGAGCTGTTTCCCGCCTCCATCCGCTACACCGGCGTCTCAATCACTTATGCCATCGGCGCGATTCTCGGTGGTGCGTTCGCGCCCATGATCGCCGCGTGGCTCGTTGCTTCCACGGGCTCTGCGACGGCAGTGGCCTTTTACATTGCAGCCGTGATGGTGATCGCGTTCGTGGCAACCCTCGTGCTGCGCGACCGCACCGGCATCCCGCTCGGCGCTGAGAACCAGGAGGCCCAGGAGAACGGTCACTTCATCTGGGAGAAAGCCGCCTAGCTGAGGCTCGAGTTTCTCGGGTTCTACGAGTTCCAACAGCTTGCACCCGGCGAGGGGTCAAAATCTGCGCTTCAGCTCCGGCGAAGCCAGCAGATTTTGACCCCTCGTCTTGGTGTGGTGGGCGGCAGCTTTCCTCGGCCACGAGCGGTTATCGTTCCCGCAGGAGTGTTACTCCACCCCGTTCACCTTCAGAATCTCGTACTGGTACGGCGCCACGACTGACCGCGAGATGCGGCAGTCGAGGAGGATCGTGCCGGTGCCGCCCGCGTCACGCCATGACTCGAGTGCCGCGAGATCGGAGAGGCGATCCACCCGCACCCCTGTGGCGCCCAGAGCGCTCGCGAGGCCCGCAAAATTCACATCGGGAATGAGCATCGGCGCCTGGTCGAGACCCATGCGGCCGTAGAGGTGCACCTCTGCACCGTAGGCCCCGTCATTCCACACCACAATGATGCAGCGTTGGGTGGTGCGGATCGCGGTCTCGAGATCGGCGAGCGACATCAGGCCGCCACCGTCGCCGGTTGTCAGCACCACCGTGCTCTCGGGGGCTGCAGCGGCCACACCCGCTACGGTTGAGAGGCCGAGCCCGATGGTCTGGTACGCGGTGCCGACCATGATCATGCGCTCAGGCGAGGTGACCGGCCAGTACATGTTTGCCCAGCCTATGAAGTGGCCTCCATCGCTCGTGACGTAACGATCTTCTGGCAGCAGCTTTGCGAGCCTTGTTGCGACCATGCGGGGATCGAGCCTGCCATCCGCAAGCAGTCCCTCAGCATCACCTCCACCAGTGTCGAGCGAGCGGAGCTCACCGCCAGCCTCAAGCCCCGCGGTGCGCTCTCTCCACCCGCTCGGTGCGTTGAGTGCACCCTCGAGCTCCGTGCTGAGCAAATCGAGAATCACGTTGGCATCGCCGTTGAGGAGGAGATGCGTGATCGGGTGTGCGGTTCGTGGGGAAGCGACTTGGTCGAGATCAACCCGGACCACGGTGGCACCCTGACCGAACAGTTCGCCGAACCTCATCGTGAACTGATTGAGACTCGCGCCGACGACGAGCACAACGTCGGCCTCGGCGATCCTCGCCATAGCAGCGTCCTGGCCGAAGCCGCCTGTCAGGCCGAGATCGAACTCCGGCCTCGGGAAGATGCCACGCGCAAGGGCGGTGCTCGCGGTCAACGCGCCGAGCTGATCGGCAATAGTTCCAAGCCGAGATCCAGCGCCCGCGAGCCACGCCCCATGCCCGGCAAGGATGAGCGGGCGGTCAGCGCCAGCGAGCGCGCGCACTGCGGCTGCCACATCATCAGGATGTGGCGATGTTGCGGAGTGCAGGGTGGCGGCCGCATGTGTTTCGACCCTCGCTGTTTCAGGAGGTGCGGCGAGCGTCGCGGAGATGAGGGAAGCGATCACCGAAGGATCTTCCAGATCGATAGCTTCGTCGGGAGAAACGGTCGCGTGTGCTGTATCTGACGAACCGGGTGAGGCGGGAACCGACCTTGACGCTGATCCAGACGCGAGGGATGTGGCTGGTTCGGTGACGCTCGCTACGGGTGCCGTGACCAAGTCGTAGGGGATGCCAAGGATCACGGGCCGGCGACCTCGGAGTGCGGCGGCAGCAGCGCGATCCACCATCTCGCCCGGATCGTCGAGACTCAGCAGGTAGGAGCGCACCCCCAGGGCGGCCCCCATCATTTCCTGATCGACATCCCAGGCTCGGGGACCGCTCGTCGGTGCATCGCCCACAACCAGCAGCAGCGGAGTGCGGGCTTGGGCAGCCTCAGCGAGGGCTGTCAGCGCGTTGGTGAAACCTGCGCCGTAGGTAGTCGTGGCGATGGCAAGCTTGCCAGAGACGCGAGTGTACGCATCAGCTGACGCGACGGTCGCTGCTTCATGCCGCACTTCGGTGAGCGGGATGCCGCAGACGGCGAGTGCGTCAATCAGGTGTGCGTTACCGTTGCCCATGAGCCCGAAGGCGTGATCGGTGTGGCGGGCGAGCGCGGCTGCGACGGCCTGCGCGAGAGTAGGCCGTGTGGCCTGAGTCGCGGAGGCGGCCTCTGCGTGCATTGCGAGAGAAGAAGACATGACGGTTCCTTGGAGAGACGGTGATACGGAGTCCGTGTATGTCTCGCCGAGAACGGCAGCAGCGCCCCTTTTTCGAGCACCTTTCCCGGCCGAGCACCGCGAGTGCGGGCCGGGCTGGACCTTCCGAGTCTATCGGCTCGTCGCTCATCCCACCAGCCAAATGTCCCGGTCCCGCTGCGTGAGTTCTGGGGGGTCGTGAGCTATCGGGAATCGCGACGGTAAGAGCTAGCGCGGATCGCGGGAGATACGGTCGGCGGCCGCTCGCAAATGAGCGATCAGCGCCTCGAGCTCGCGATGCACGCCGATCTGCACGATCGCGAGGGCCGCGGGCGGCTCGCCCTCGACGCGTAAGGGCACGGCGAGACCGGTCAGCCCGGGAATCACCTCATTCTCGCTGAGTGCGTACCCGCGCGCCTGAGTCTCTCGAGCCGCCTCGGTGAGAGGAGCACCCCGAAAAGCTGCGCGGTGTTCGCGGGGCGTGAGTGAGGCTTCTATCGCGTGACCAGTCGCGCCATTCAGTGCGGAGTGTCGAGCACCCGGCCGCTGCGTCACCGAGGCGTGACTGTGCGCCGGCTCAACGCTAATCAGCGTAATCACCTGATCATCGTCGAGCACCGCCACGAAAGCCGTCACGCCAAATAGGTTGGCAATCTCGGTGATCTCAGGCAAGGCCGTCTCATTGAGTCGCGGCGCGGCCCCACGTGCCAGCGTCACAAGACGCGGGCCGAGTCGGATCTGACCGGCTTCATCGCGTACCACCAGACGGTGATCTTCGAGTGTACGTAGAATGCGGTAGGCGCTTGAACGGTGCACTTCGAGCGCCTCTGCAAGTTCGGCAATGCTCATCGAGGCACCAGCCTCGGCAAGTACCTCAAGCGCGCGAAGCCCGCGATCGAGGGTCTGCGATCCCGCGGTGGGTGCCGCAGATGCGAGTGTAGATGTCATCCCTCTATTCTGGCGGAGGAGGGCAGGCGTGCGGGGCCGCCGTGCCGGGATCTTGCCGTTGGCTCGACTGTGAAGCAACGCCGATCAGGAATCCGGTCACGTGTCGGATAACCTAGGAGACCTGAACGAGCGTCAGTGTACAGAGAGCAAGGTGTTGAACGTGGCACAGGCAGTCGGCAACGTAGCGCAGTCTGAGACCCAGTGGCTCGACCCAGTCGAGCGTGAAATGTGGATGAGTCTCGTCGGCCTCACGATCTTGCTACCGGGTGCGGTTGAAGCGCAGCTCAAGCGCGACGCCGGCATTTCCTTCTTTGAATATCACGTGCTCGCGATGCTCTCAGAAGCGGAGAATCGCACGCGTTTAATGAGCGACCTTGCCCACTGGGCGAATTCATCGTTGTCACGCCTCTCTCACGTGGTGACCCGACTCGAAAAGCAGGGTTGGGTGCGCCGGGAGGCATGCCCAACCGATGGTCGCGCTACGAATGCGGTGCTGACCGACGAGGGTTTTCGCCACCTTGCTGCGCACGCACCTGCTCACGTGACTGAGGTACGGCGACTTGTTTTCGACCAGCTTTCCGAGAGCGATGTAGCCTCGATTGCTGCGGGCCTCGGCCGCATTCTCGAGGGCATTGATCCCGATCGGCGGCGAGCCGCAAACTAAGCTGTTCGGGCGGTCTCGATCGCGTGTACCGTGGCGGCGTGCAATAACCCGTTCGTGGCGAGTGAGCTGCCATTCCACACGCTGCTCGATCCACCAATATCGGTAAAAGTACCACCGGCTTCACGCACAATGGGTGCGAGAGCGGCCAAATCGTAGGGCTTTACGTCGAACTCGGCGACGATGTCGACGAGCCCCTCGGCAAGCGCCATGTAGGCCCACATATCGCCGTAGGCACGGTCTCGCCAAACGGTGCGGCTCAGTGTGATCAGCGGATCCAGATAGCCCGCCTCGTCCCACTGCCGGATGCTCTGGAAGCTCAGCGAGGCGTCAGCCAGGGATTCTACGCCTGAGACCCGCAGGCGGCGCGGATCGGCGCCCGCCTGGTGCCCCCAGGCTCCGGCACCAACTTCTGCCCACCACCGTGCACCGAACGCCGGGGCGCTCACGACACCCACTGTCACCTCGCCGTCGACCTCGAGCGCGATCAGCGTGCCCCAATTGGGCACGCCGCGGAGAAAGTTAGAGGTTCCGTCGATCGGGTCGATAATCCAGCGCCGCTCGCCACGGTCGGCTCGACCCGACTCCTCGCCCAGGAAGCCATCGCCCGGCCGCTCAGTCTCAATTCGAACGCGGATTGCGCGTTCGACCGCAGTGTCTGCGTCGGTGACGAACGTGCGATCGGGCTTGGTGTCGATGCGCAGATCGTTGGAGTGGAATCGGGGGAGCGAGATGCCGTCTGCCAGATCGGCGAGAGCCAGTGCGAATGCGAGGTCCGCGGACGGGGCCGGGGGCTGCTCAGTCATGTTTTGCTCCTGCCCTACTTACGGCGAAACCCCCACCGCGATGGTGGGGGTTTCGGGTGGTGCGCCCCCCGGGACTTGAACCCGGAACCCGCTGATTAAGAGTCAGCTGCTCTGCCAATTGAGCTAGAGGCGCCTGCCGCCGCGTGGGCAACAGAAATACACTAGCACGTGGCTCGAAGGAACAAAAATCCGCGTGATTCCGCCACTCAATTGGGGTGCGTTGCGCGAGCCTTTGGCTTTCGGATGAGGAGCGATGCCGCCACCGCGGCCGCCATCAGAGACGCCACCATGACCGCCAGCCGTGCGGTGTCTCCGTCTGCTGGGTCAGTGAAACTGAGATCCGCAATCAGGAGTGACACGGTGAAGCCGATGCCGCCGAGCGCCGCAACCCCGATCACTTCACGCCAACTGGCCTCACCGCCGAGCTCAGCACGGGTGAAGCGCAGGATCGCCCACGTAGTTGCCGTGATTCCTACGGTCTTGCCGACGACGAGACCAGCAATGATTCCGAACACAATCGGATCAAACGGAAAACGGTTCTCGCCACCGACGGCGACACCAGCGGCAAAGAATGCGAAGACCGGTACTGCGAACCCGCTGGAGAGCGGCCCGAAGCGGTAACCGAACACGTGTGCGAGGTCGAGGGTTGAGCCAGCGCTCTCCGAATCGAGAGCGGGGACCTGCTTCCCGTTCTTCCGGGGTTTGGCGACGACCGGAACTGTGAAGGCCAGCAAGACGCCAGCGATTGTTGCGTGCACCCCTGACTCGTGAACGAGCGCCCAAACGATGCCACCCAGAGGAAGGAGAATCGCCCAGGCCGCCCAGCGATGAGCAGCAAACCACACCGCGAAGCGGCGCGCTAGGAATGCATACAGGGCGAGAGGGATAAGCGAGAGTGCGAGGAAGCTGAACTGCACCCCGCTCGTGTAGAAGAGCGCGATGATCGAGATCGCAATGAGATCGTCGACGACCGCCAGGGTGAGGAGAAAAATGCGGAGCGCGGTGGGAATGCGGGGCGCGATCAGACCGAGGATCGCAACAGCGAACGCAATGTCAGTGGCTGCCGGAATCGCCCACCCTTGCGCGGCATCTGTGCCAAAGGTGAACGCGAGGTAGAGCAAGGCGGGGAGCACCACCCCGCCAACTGCGGCTGCGACGGGCACGATCGCGCTGGTGAATTTGCTCAGAGCGCCGGTGACGAACTCGCGTTTGAGTTCAAGACCGACCATAAAGAAGAAAACCGCGAGCAACCCATCCGCGGCCCAGGTGCCCAACGTGAGATTGAGATTCAGCGCCTCTGGCCCGATTCGAAAATCGCGCAGATCCATGTACGCGTTCGACAGTGGGCTATTCGCCGCGATGAATCCAAGAAGCGCGGCGGCCATGACCGCGATGCCGCTGGCAAATTCGTTGCGCAGAATGCGTGTGACGCGAGCGCCTTCGCGTCGGCTCACTTGCGCGAGTGAGAGTCCGGGAGTGGGCATTGAGAAAAAACCTCCGGGGTCGACAAATACGAAACGCCGACCAGGCTTCCCGGCTCACCACCGTCAAGCCTACCGTCCGCCTCAGATGTTTCCCGCCGCAATAGAGTCCGTCTTGCGGAATGCAAGCCGCTGGTACTAGGCGGAGGTTCGGCGCTTGCGTCGCGACTTGGCTGCCTCTTTCTCCTCGCGGGCTGAGAGGTGCAGCGATTTCGCATACTCCTCGTCCTCCTGCTGTTTTGCGGCGCTGGCGATTGCGAGTGCTAGGCCTGCCGCCCAGACGCCCCAGACGAGGAAACGTCTCCAATCCTTCGGCATCTGCTGAGCTTGCTTAGCCGCGCCCACAGCGCCGAAGGCGGATCCCAGTACGCCCGCATTGGTCAGGTACTTGCCGATAGACATGAAGCCTCCTTCGCGTTCGGCACCAGACTAGCGGGTGGGCCCGCAGCCAGTGCTAGCCCATCGTCTAGTGCGCTAGGCTAACTTTCAGTATTAACCCGCATAGAGGAGGACCACTGTGGCGAAGAACGAAGCGCTGTTCGAGGAGAGCTCGCAGGGTGCAGTCAGCGCGGTCACCGCGTTCGTGTTCGTCGTGTCCATAGTGCTGGCCTTTGGCGGCATCTATCTGTCGAGCTTCGCGTTCGACTCGGGGATCTCCGAGATGGCAGGGATCTGGTTGTTCGGCGGCGGGCTCATCGCCAGCATCGTCGGTTTCATGCTTCCCTTTACGCTGCTTGGAGCTACGGGCAAGTAGCATTCTTCGGTTTTCGACTGAGCAGCTGCCGAGTGCCCGAGTGGCCCCGCGTGGGTATGTGCTCGGCTCCTCCGCACGCCGCTAGACTGGGAGCCATGTCTGAGATCGATATGAAGCCGCGCAGCCGCGACGTCACCGACGGAATTGAGAAGGCCGCAGCTCGGGGCATGCTCCGAGCCGTGGGAATGGGTGATGAAGACTGGGCGAAGCCGCAGATCGGTATCGCCAGCTCCTGGAATGAGATCACCCCCTGCAATCTGAGCCTTGATCGTCTCGCTCAGGGAGCCAAAGAGGGTGTGCACTCGGGGGGCGGCTACCCACTCGAGTTCGGCACTATTTCCGTCTCGGACGGAATCTCGATGGGTCATGAGGGAATGCATTTCTCCCTTGTTTCACGCGAGGTCATCGCGGATTCGGTCGAGACTGTGATGATGGCCGAGCGTCTCGACGGCACCGTGTTGCTCGCGGGTTGCGACAAGTCTCTTCCGGGCATGCTCATGGCCGCAGCGCGACTCGATCTGGCGGCAGTCTTTCTCTACGCCGGGTCGATCGCTCCGGGCTGGGTAAAGCTGAGCGATGGCACCGAGAAGGAAGTCACCATCATTGACGCCTTCGAAGCGGTGGGTGCGTGCAAGGCCGGCACCATGAGCGAGGAAGATCTCAAGCGTATCGAGTGCGCAATCGCGCCGGGCGAGGGCGCGTGCGGCGGCATGTATACAGCCAACACCATGGCTTCAATTGCTGAGGCGCTCGGCATGAGCTTGCCGGGTTCTGCTGCGCCTCCCAGCGCCGATCGTCGTCGCGATTACTACGCGCACCGGTCAGGTGAGGCGGTCGTGAACATGCTGCGGTTGGGAATCACCGCGCGCGACGTTCTTACCAAGAAGGCCTTCGAGAACGCAATTACGTTACTCATGGCGCTCGGCGGCTCGACGAACGCGGTGCTGCATCTACTCGCCATCGCCCGTGAGGCTGAGGTTGACCTCGAACTCGCAGACTTCAACCGCATTGGTGCGAAGGTTCCGCACCTCGCAGACATGAAGCCGTTCGGTAAGTATGTAATGGCAGATGTGGATCGGCACGGCGGGATCCCCGTTGTCCTCAAGGCGCTGCTCGACGCCGGGCTGCTCCACGGCGATGTGATGACCGTTACCGGCAAGACCATGGCCGAGAACCTGGAGGCACTGAACCCCGATCCACTCGACGGCGACGTGATCCACCATCTTGATGACCCGATTCACGCGACCGGAGGGCTCACCATTCTGCACGGCACCTTGGCGCCCGAGGGCGCCGTCGTGAAGACTGCGGGCTTTGATGCTGAGGTGTTCGAAGGCCCGGCGCGCGTGTACGAACGCGAGCGCGGGGCGATGGATGCGTTGACCGAGGGCAAGATCGGCAAGGGCGACATCGTGGTCATTCGCTACGAGGGTCCGAAGGGCGGCCCGGGCATGCGCGAGATGCTTGCGATCACCGGCGCCATCAAGGGGGCAGGCCTCGGCAAAGATGTATTACTATTGACCGATGGGCGATTCTCAGGCGGCACAACCGGCCTGTGTATTGGCCACATAGCACCTGAGGCTTCGGACGGTGGTCCGGTAGCACTGGTGCGCGACGGTGACCTGATTCGGGTTGATATCGCCGCACAGACGCTCGATCTCTTGGTAGACCCCGCCGAGCTCGAAGCCCGCAGAGCAGCCTGGGCACCACTTCCCCCGCGTTACACGCGAGGCGTGCTGGCAAAGTACGCGAAGCTCGTCCACTCGGCTTCAGAGGGTGCGATCACCGGTTAATTCGGTCGCGGCGTCACCCCTCCAGGGAGGCAGCACCTCGCGGATCACGCCTGCTGCTGCGCGCATGCCACATCACAGTCACTGCCAACAGAAAGTGTGAAATGAACTCGGATACGAGTGCCATACCCACCCAAACGCGCGTCGAATCCGGCGCGAAGGGCGAGCGAATGAGCGGTGCTGCCGCTGTGGTTCGCAGTCTTGAAATGCTGGGCATTCGCGACGTCTTTGGGCTGCCGGGCGGCGCGATTCTGCCGGTATACGATCCGCTGATGGACGCGAAAGACTTGCGACACATCCTGGTTCGTCATGAGCAGGGCGCGGGTCACGCGGCTGAGGGTTACGCCTCGGCATCTGGCAAGGTCGGTGTGTGTATTGCCACCTCCGGTCCAGGGGCGACCAACCTCGTCACCGCGATTGCAGATGCGTACATGGATTCGGTGCCGCTGTTGGCGATCACCGGTCAGGTCTTTTCGACCCTCATGGGAACTGACGCGTTCCAGGAGGCAGACATCGTCGGCATCACCATGCCGATCACGAAACACTCGTTCCTCGTGCGCAAGGCCGAAGACATCCCAGGCGCATTGGCGGCTGCCTATCAGGTCGCCACGACTGGCAGGCCTGGCCCTGTGCTCGTCGACATCACGAAAGATGCGCAGCAGGCTGAGCTCGACTTTCTGTGGGACCCACGGGTTGACCTGCCCGGGTACCGGCCCATCACCAAGGCCAACAGCAAGCAGATTCAGGCTGCCGCCGAACTCATCTCCACCGCGAAGCGCCCCGTTTTCTATGTGGGCGGCGGCGTGATCCGCGCGCGGGCATCCGAAGAGCTCTTGCAACTTGCCGAGCTGGTGGGGGCTCCGGTGGTCACAACGCTTATGGCGCGTGGTGCCTTCCCCGATTCGCACCCGCAGCACCTCGGCATGCCAGGCATGCACGGCACTGTTCCGGCGGTTCTTGCTCTCCAGGAGTCCGACCTCTTGATCACGCTCGGCGCGCGTTTCGATGACCGTGTCACCGGCAAGGCCGAGCTATTCGCGCCCGACGCCAAGGTTATTCATGCCGATATCGACCCGGCAGAGATCGGCAAGATCCGCGCAGCAGATGTTCCGATCGTCGGCGACGCCGCGGAGGTAATTTCTGACCTCATCGCAGCGATCTCATCAGCGAAGCGCGACCGCGAGTTCACAGATCTCAGCACCTGGTGGGCAAGGTTGAACGACTTGCTGGCGGAATACCCACTCGGCTTCCAGCCTCCGTCGGACGGCTTGCTGTCACCGCAACACGTGATCCAACGCATCGGCGAGCTCACTGGACCGGAGGGCATTTACGCCGCAGGAGTCGGCCAACACCAGATGTGGGCCGCCCAGTTCATTAAGTACGAACGCCCGAATTCGTGGCTCAACTCAGGCGGCGCGGGCACCATGGGGTATTCGGTTCCCGCTGCGATGGGTGCCAAGGTAGCGGAGCCCGAGCGTGTGGTGTGGGCGATCGACGGCGACGGATGCTTCCAGATGACTAATCAGGAGCTCGCAACCTGCGTGATCAATGACATTCCGATCAAGGTCGCGGTTATCAACAACTCCTCGCTCGGTATGGTGAGGCAGTGGCAGACGCTTTTCTATGACAAGCGGTACTCGAACACGGAGCTGAACACCGGCCACGGCAGTAGCCGAGTGCCCGACTTCGTGAAGCTCGGTGAAGCGTACGGATGTCTCGCGATCCGCGTCGAACGCGAAGATCAGGTTGATGACGCCATCAAGCTCGCGCTTGAGACCAACGATCGACCCGTTGTCATTGATTTTGTCGTCAGTTCCGACTCCATGGTTTGGCCCATGGTGCCCCAAGGGCTGTCGAATAGTGAAGTACAGTACGCGCTGGAGCACCGGCCGTCATTCGAGGATGAGGAGTAGCCATGAGCCGCCACGTTCTGAGTCTCCTCGTAGAGGACAAGCCCGGTCTGTTGACCCGCGTTGCAGGTCTCTTCGCCCGGCGCGGATTCAACATCTCATCCCTCGCCGTGGGTCCCACTGAACTCCAGGGGCTCTCGCGAATCACTGTCGTGATCGACGAGGCCGATCTGCCGATCGAGCAGGTTACCAAACAGCTCAACAAGCTCGTCAACGTGATTAAGATAGTCGAGCTCGAAGAATCTCAGTCGGTGCAGCGCGAGCACATGCTGATCAAAGTTCGTGTGGACAACCAGACGCGATCCCACGTACTTGAAGCTGTGAACCTATTCCGCGCCCGCGTCGTCGACGTCGTCACCGATGCCCTCGTGATCGAAGTGACCGGCGACACCGGCAAAATTCAGGCGTTCCTGCGCGTGCTTGAGCCGTACGGCATCAAGGAGATCGCACAGTCTGGCCTCATTGCGGTGGGACGTGGCTCAAAGTCCATCACTGAGCGCGTCTACAAGAACTAACATTCACCTGGAATCGGCCCGACGGGCCGCGATCCACCGACGAACCAACAACAATCAAAAGGAGGCCACTCGTGGCTGAGATGTATTACGACGGCGACGCCGATCTGTCGATCATTCAGGGCAAGAAGGTGGCCGTCGTTGGCTACGGCTCGCAGGGCCACGCCCACGCGATGAACCTGCGCGACTCGGGCGTTCAGGTCGTTATTGCGTTGAAGGAAGGCTCGAAGTCGATCCAGAAGGCCACCGAGGCCGGCTTCGACGTCAAGAACGTTGCAGATGCAGCTGAGTGGGCCGACCTGATCATGATCCTCGCGCCGGATCAGTACCAGCGCACCATCTACTCGGAGTCGATCAAGCAGCACCTCACGCCGGGGAAGACCCTCGCGTTTGCGCACGGATTCAATATTCGCTTCGGCTACATCGAAGCGCCCGAGGGCGTCGATGTGATCCTCGTTGCACCGAAGGCACCGGGGCACACCGTGCGCCGCGAGTTCGTCGCTGGCCGTGGCATCCCCGACATCATCGCTGTCGAGCAGGACGCATCGGGCAGCGCGTGGGATACTGCGAAGTCGTACGCTAAGGCGATCGGCGGTACTCGTGCCGGTGTCATCAAGACGACCTTCACTGAAGAGACCGAAACCGACCTCTTCGGCGAGCAGGCAGTGCTCTGCGGTGGCGTTTCTCAGCTCGTGCAGTACGGTTTCGAGACCCTCACCGAGGCTGGCTACCAGCCTGAGATCGCGTACTTTGAGGTGCTGCACGAGCTCAAGCTCATCGTCGACCTCATGTGGGAGGGCGGCATCGCCAAGCAGCGTTGGTCGGTCTCCGACACCGCCGAGTATGGCGACTACGTGTCGGGCCCTCGCGTGGTAGACCCTCGCGTCAAGGAGAACATGCAGGGTGTGCTCGCCGACATTCAGTCGGGTGCGTTCGCAAAGCGTTTCATCGACGATCAGGACAACGGAGGCAAGGAGTTCCTCGAACTTCGCGCCAAGGCCGAGAAGCACCCCATCGAGGTGACCGGCCGCGAGCTGCGCGGTCTCTTCGCTTGGAAGCAGGAAGACGAGGATTACGTCGACGGCAGCGCTGCGCGCTGACGACGACGTAATCCAAAGGGCTGCACCGTTTTCTGCGGATCGTGAGCGATCCGCAGGCGTCGACGGCAGCGCTGCGCGCTGACGACGACGTAATCCAAAGGGCTGCACCGTTTTCTGCGGATCGTGAGCGATCCGCAGGCGTCGACGGCAGCGCTGCGCGCTGACGATCCCTTACCGAAACGCCCCGGGCTTGCCCCGGGGCGTTTCGTCGTTCTTTCGCCCGGAAAGTTACGGAATTTCGGACTAGATTGGCCTCATCCGTCCGAGAGCGTGCGGAAATCCGAGGCTGCGAGTGTGCGGGGGAACGGCACGGGCGGGGAGTCATCTGCAGGGGAGCCGCGGGCAAGGATTCTCCGGCGAGGGAGCCCTCAGGTGCGGATCGGTAGGCTTGGAGTATGCGAAAAAAGGCGGACCGCGAGCCCCGCGAGAGCAGCCTGGCGAGCGGGTGGACGGTCGAAGCCGACCCCTCGGCAGCTTCCCAGACGGAACGAAACGCCCCCCAGGTTGTTTCGGGTGGCGGTTTGGAAGATCCACTGAGTGACGGAGTCGGAGGGGCAGGAGAGCTCACCGATGAGGGGTTGGCGTCGCGGCAGCAGTTGTCGAACGGTGCGCTCGTGCTCCTTGGCGTGGTAGGCGGGCTCTACCTTCTCTACAGTTGGGTGTGGTTCAGTTGGGCCAACTACTATTCCCAGATCAACTCAGCAGTGGCTGAGGGGAGTGGCGCGATCGGTGCGGTGCTGCAGCAGGTTGTGTTCTGGGCAGCTCCGCTAGCACCGGCGTTGTGGTTTGTCGCGACCTACCTCTTGAATCGGGGTTCTGGTACCTGGAGGCTCGCGTTATGGCTCCTCCTCGGGGCGCTTGTTCTCTTGCCCTTGCCCGCGCTCGTGACGGTGGGAGGTGCCTAATGGCGGGTCGGTTAACTACCTGGATACTCGGCGCGCTGGTAACGGTGCTCTATCTCTACCTCGTCGTTGCGGGCGTGGGCAACCTGCTCGGTCTGACTGAGATGTCGGCTTTGCTTGGCCTGTCACTCACTGGTACCGGATGGTTTTGGGTCGTTTTCGGCATCGCTTTGCCGGTAGTGGGGTATGCCGCCGCTCTGCTCATAGCTCGCGGCAAGTCAGCTGCGCTGCGTGTGCTCGTTCTGGCAACTGGGCTTGCGGTCGTGGCTGCGGTCCAACTGGAAGTGCTGCACCTGGTGCCGCAATCCAGCTTCTTTGCTTAGTTCGAGCGGGCGTGCTCACTCGGGGGTGCGGGCCGGTAGAATGGAAAAGTGTCTCGATCCGCGAGTTCACGTTGCCGTCGACCTCGAAGGAACCGCCCGTTGCCTGCGCCAGTCGTACTGATCGCCGAAGAACTCTCACCCGCCACCATCGCCGCGCTCGGCCCCGACTTCGAAGTCGTGAATGTTGACGGCACCGATCGCGAAGCACTTCGCGCCGCGCTCGCTGGCGCCGATGCCGTGCTCGTTCGATCGGCGACACAGATTGATGCTGAGGCGCTCAGTTGGGCACCGAAACTGAAGGTCGTCGCACGCGCAGGCGTCGGCCTCGACAATGTCGACATCAAGGCGGCCACCCAGGCCGGCGTCATGGTGGTCAATGCTCCGACCTCGAACATCATCAGTGCGGCCGAACTAACCGTTGCCCACATTCTTGGCCTCGCTCGCCACCTCCAGCGCGCTCACGCGTCGCTTTCTGCTGGACAGTGGAAGAGGTCGTCATTCACCGGCATCGAGCTCTTCGAGAAGACCATCGGCATTATCGGCCTCGGGCGGATCGGGGCGCTTGTAGCTGAACGACTCCGTGGCTTCGGCGTCGAACTGATTGCGTTTGACCCATACATCACCGCTGCTCGCGCACAGCAATTGGGCGTGCAGCTGGTTGAGCTCGACGAGCTCGTTGAGCGTGCTGACTTCCTCACGATCCATATGCCGCGCACGCCCGAGACGCTCGGCATGATCGGCGAAGCTCAGCTGAAAGCCATGAAGCCGACCGCCTACGTCGTGAATGTGGCACGGGGTGGCTTGATCGACGAAGCGGCTCTCGCGCAGGCGCTCGAATCCGGAGAGATTGCGGGAGCTGCACTTGACGTGTTTGTGCAGGAGCCCCCGGCAGATGCCTCGCTCACCGGCCTCGATCGTGTCAGTGTCACGCCGCACCTGGGCGCGTCCACCGAGGAAGCCCAGGAAAAGGCAGGCGTGTCGGTCGCGAAGTCGGTGCGCCTTGCCCTAGCGGGTGAGCTCGTTCCCGACGCGGTAAACGTTGCCGGTGGATCGATTAGCGAGTACGTCAAGCCTGGTCTGCCACTGACCGAGAAGCTCGGACAGATCTTCGCTGCCCTCGCCGACGGGCCGATCACCTCGCTTGATGTCGAGGTGCACGGCGAGCTTGCCGAGCACAACGTTGAGGTGCTGCGACTGGCTGCGCTCAAGGGGCTCTTCACCCAGGTAGTCAGCGACCCCGTGTCCTACGTAAACGCGCCGCTACTGGCCGAGCAGCGCAACCTCGAGGTGCGTTTCAGCGTCGACGAGCACAGCGAAAGCTACCGAAACGTCATTACCCTGCGCGGCAGCCAGGCTGACGGCACTCAGCTGTCAGTCTCGGGCACACTGACGGGGCCGAAGCAGGTCGAGAAGATCGTCGAGATCAACGGCTACGAACTCGAGTTGCCGATCTCGCAGCACCTCATCGTGTTTAGCTACACTGACCGCCCGGGAATCGTGGCCACTTATGGCAGCCTTCTCGGTGAGGCCGGTGTGAATATCGCGGGATTGCAGATCGCGAGAGACGACAAGAAGGGCACGGCGCTGTCGGTGCTATCAGTTGATGCTCCAGTTCCCACCGAACTGGTCGCTGAGCTCGGTGAAGCTATTGGTGCTGATGTGCTGCGCGCTATCGACCTGATCGTCGATTAAAGCCCGGCAAAAGGCCGCATCCCACGAGAGTCTCGCACGAAAGTGCGGGGCTCTCGCTGTTTCCTGGGGGCTCTTCCCCTGGGAGCTGAGTGCCATTATGGTGGGCCGTGGAGGGGTGTCAACGATGGTGCCATGACTCCGAAGGAACCTCCGACGAATCTCAATGAGGAGAGGAACGGCCGCATGGGACTGCCGTGGGGAACGCTTCCCCCGGTGTGGTAACGACGATCCACTAGAGAAGATCTCACCTCGACGACGCTCACAATCGAACGAAGGAGAAGGAAACATGGGAAGACTTGACGGAAAGGTCGCGTTTATCACCGGCGGGGCGCGAGGCCAAGGCCGCTCGCACGCGGTGCGACTCGCTCAAGAAGGCGCAGACATCATCGTTATCGATGCCTGTGAGCCTCAACCAAACGTGCCCTCCCCGCCCGCCACCGAAGCCGACCTCGCCGAGACGGTGAGTCTGGTCGAAGAGCTGGATCGCCGCATTGTTGCACGGGTCGCCGACGTGCGCGTGCAGGAGCAGCTTGACGCTGCTCTGGCGGACGGCCTGGCGCAATTCGGCCGTTTGGACATCGTTTCGGCGAACGCGGGTATCGCGATGACGCCCGCCCTCGCGCATCTGATGACCGACGAAGAGTTCATGGACATGCAGGACGTGAACCTGGCGGGTGTGTGGCGCACCGCGAAAGCAGCGATCCCGCACATGATCGAAGCCGGCAACGGTGGGTCGATCGTGCTGACGAGCTCAGAAGCGGGGTTGAAAGGGTACGCCCATGCGGCTTCTTACGTTGCTGCGAAGCACGGCGTGGTCGGACTCATGCGCACGCTTGCGATGGAGCTTGCGCCACACATGATTCGGGTAAACAGCATTCATCCGACGCAGGTCGATACCCCAATGATCATGAATGAAACCATCATGAAGCTGTTTCGACCGGACATTGAGAACCCGACCCGGGAGGATTTTGCAGAAGCATCTCAGCACACCAACCTGCTGCCAATTCCGTGGGTCGATGCCGTCGATATCTCGAACGCGCTACTGTTTCTCGCCTCGGATGAGGCGCGTTATATCACCGGGGTCACACTCCCCGTCGATGCGGGGTGCTTTCTAAAGTAGCCCAGCTCGGCAACGGCGGCTTCGGTTTGCGTGAGCGCATTCCGAGGCCGCCGCATTTCCCGTATTTCCGCGGAATTTCAGGTGCCCAGTGATAGTCTGTTGATGTGGGTGTATACCCACGTCATCGATGAATCGAGTACGCCGGCTGGCGGGCTGGTCTTCGGTGGTGGATCCCTCTCGATCTGGGCGTACGCGCCGCGCGAGCCAACTGGCCGCGAGCGGGGGTGGTTTTCTACTGTTGATCAGCGCCCGTGGTCGCACGCAGCGCTTCGGGCTGTCCGCCGCGTGCTCAGACACAAAGGAGTTCCCGTGGAGGGTCCTGAAATTAAGTTCGCCGAGGCCGTGCTAGACAACGGCAAATTCGGCACTCGCACCATCCGCTTCGAGACCGGTCGCCTCGCTCAGCAGGCACAGGGCGCGGTTGCCGCCTACCTCGACGAAGAAACCATGCTGTTGAGCGCTACGAGCGCTTCGAAGCACCCGAAGGAGCACTTTGACTTCTTCCCGCTGACCGTCGACGTTGAAGAGCGCTCGTATGCGGCCGGCAAAATCCCCGGCTCGTTCTTCCGTCGTGAGGGACGCCCGTCGACCGAAGCGATTCTTGTCTGCCGCCTCATTGATCGCCCGCTGCGCCCGTCCTTCGTCGACGGCCTCCGCAATGAGGTGCAGATCGTGATCACCGTGCTGTCGATCGCTCCGGGTGAGTTCTACGACGCACTGGCCATTAACGCGGCCTCGGCATCGACCCAGATCTCGGGTCTGCCCTTCTCTGGCCCGATTGCTGGCGTTCGTCTGGCACTCATTGGCGACCAGTGGGTAGCCTTCCCGAACGTTGAGCAGCTGCAGAGCGCCGTCTTCGACCTCACGGTCGCCGGCCGCCTCGTCACTGACGCGAACGGCAACGAAGATGTCGCGATCATGATGGTCGAGGCTGAGGCGACTGAGGATAGCTGGAACCTGATCAAGGCCGGTGCCACCAAGCCCGATGAAGCCGTGGTCGCCCAGGGCCTCGAGGCCGCAAAGCCCTTCCTTGCGAAGCTTGCCAAGGCACAGTCCGAGCTCGCAGCACAGTCGGCCAAGGAGGTGCAGAATTACCCGGTATTCCTGCCCTACTCCGACGAGGTGTACGCGGCAGTTGCTGCTGAAGCCGAGACCGAGCTCGCGAGCATCTACCAGATCGCAGACAAGGTCGCCCGTCAGGAAGCTGACGACGCGTTGAAGGCTCGCGTGAAGGAAGCCATCACGGCGAAGGTTGCCTCGGGTGAACTTCCTGCGGACGCTGAGAACCAGGTTTCTGGTGCCTACAAGTCGGTCACGAAGAAGATCGTTCGCGGTCGTATCCTCACCGAGGGCGCTCGCATTGACGGCCGTGGCTTGCGCGACATTCGTGCGCTTGACGCAGAGGTGCAGGTTATCCCGCGCGTGCACGGTTCGGCTATTTTCCAGCGCGGCGAGACCCAGATCATGGGCGTCACCACGCTGAACATGCTGAAGATGGAGCAGCAGATCGATTCGCTGGCTCCGGTCACCAAGAAGCGCTACATGCACCACTACAACTTCCCGCCGTATTCGACCGGTGAGACCGGCCGGGTGGGAAGCCCGAAGCGTCGCGAGATCGGGCACGGCTTCCTCGCCGAGCGCGCGCTCGTGCCGGTGCTGCCTTCTCGTGAGGAGTTCCCCTACGCCATCCGTCAGGTGAGCGAGGCACTCAGCTCGAATGGGTCGACCTCGATGGGCTCCGTGTGCGCGTCGACCCTGTCGCTCCTGAACGCCGGTGTGCCGCTGCGCGCTGCTGTCGCAGGCATCGCCATGGGCCTTGTTAGCGACGAAGTGAACGGAGAGACCCGTTACGCGACGCTCACCGATATCCTCGGCGCCGAAGACGCACTCGGCGATATGGACTTCAAGGTCGCTGGCACCTCGGAGTTCGTGACCGCGCTGCAGCTCGACACCAAGCTCGACGGCATCCCCAGCGACGTGCTCGCTGGTGCACTGTCGCAGGCGAAGGAGGCTCGCACCACGATCCTCGGTGTTATGGGTCAGGCCATTGACACGCCCGATGAGATGGCTCCGACCGCTCCGCGCGTGATCACAGTCAACATTCCGGTGGACAAGATCGGCGAGTTGATCGGGCCAAAGGGCAAGACGATCAACGGCATTCAGGATCAGACCGGCGCCGACATCTCGATCGACGATGACGGTACCGTCTACATCGGTGCGGTTGACGGACCCTCGGCTGAGGCTGCGCGCGCACAGGTCAACGCCATCGCGAATCCTCAGAATCCCGAGGTGGGCGAGCAGTACCTGGGCACCGTCGTGAAGACGGCTGCTTTCGGTGCGTTTGTGTCGCTGCTGCCCGGCAAGGATGGTCTGCTGCACATCAGCGAGGTGCGTAAGCTCGCCGGTGGCAAGCGCATCGATTCGGTTGAAGATGTGCTCTCCATCGGTCAGAAGATTCTCGTGAAGATCACGAAGGTCGACGATCGTGGCAAGCTCTCGCTCGAACCCGTAGTCGAGGAGGCGGCCGCTGAGACGGCTGACGTCATCGAATCGGTCGAGGCTACCGAGGCTCCCGCCTCCGAGTAGTTGTTGGTGGATCACGAAGCCCCGGGCGCTGAAGCGCCCGGGGCTTCGTCGTGCCTGTGGAAGCTGTGGGCGCTCGACAGTACCCCGCCACTTTCCCTAATTTGCGTTACACAGAGCGGGTTTCCACAAGTTCGGGAAAGTACTCGCCGATAGGGTTGTGTGCGTGTCTGAACCCGTGATCTTCCCCCTTGACCTGCCCGAGCTCTCCGCTGACCTTGAGGGAGGGCTTCTCCGCCGCACGGTGCATCCGAGCGGGCTGCGCGTCCTGACAGAACGCATGCCGAGTTCGCGCAGCGCCACGGTGGGTTTTTGGATCGGCGTGGGGTCGCGCGACGAGCAGGCCGATCGAGGCGATGCCCCGGGCAGTCTGGGATCCACACACTTTCTTGAGCATCTGCTGTTTAAGGGGACGCCCACCCGCGATGCCTATGAAATCGCGACGAGCTTCGACCGCATTGGAGCCGAGAACAACGCGCTCACTGCGAAGGAATACACCTGCTACTACGCCAAAGTGCGCGATGCCGACCTTGAGGGTGCCGTCGGCGTGCTTGCTGACATGGTGGTGAGTTCGGTACTTGATGAGGCTGAGTTCGAGAACGAACGCGAAGTCATCCTTGAGGAACTCGCCATGGCGTCAGACGACTTGGGAGACGTGGCCAACGAGCGTTTCTTCGAAGCGGTGCTCGGCGCGCATCCGCTGGGGCGACCCATCGGTGGACACCCCGAGACCATCCGCGCGGCGAGGCGCGATGACGTCATGGCGCACTACTTCAGCAGTTATGATCCATCGACGCTCGTGGTGACGGCAGCAGGCCGTGTCGACCACGACCGATTGGTGGAGTGG